>NZ_CP011789.1:1525000-1830000 GCF_001636055.1 Pseudomonas putida | reverse complement strand
TGCTCGACTGCGTCCCCATGCTCAAGCGCATGGAGAAGGTCCTGCCGATGCTGCGCAAGGAAGTGGAGGTTGCGCGGTTGCAGAACGAGATTTCCGCCGAAGTGAACCGGCAGATCGGCGAGCATCAGCGCGAGTTCTTCCTCAAGGAACAGCTCAAGGTCATCCAGCAGGAGCTGGGCCTGACCAAGGACGACCGCAGCGCCGACCTCGAACAGTTCGAACAGCGCCTGCAAGGCAAGACCCTGCCCGAGCAGGCTAAAAAGCGCATCGACGAGGAAATGGGCAAGCTGGCGATCCTCGAAACCGGCTCGCCGGAATACGCTGTGACCCGCAACTACCTCGAATGGGCCACCGCGCTGCCCTGGGGGGTATACGGCCAGGACAAGCTCGACCTCAAGCACGCACGCAAAGTGCTCGACCAGCACCACGCCGGGCTTGACGATATCAAGGAGCGCATCCTCGAGTTCCTCGCCGTCGGTGCCTGGAAAGGCGAGATCAGCGGCTCGATCGTACTGCTGGTCGGCCCGCCGGGTGTTGGCAAGACCAGCATCGGCAAATCCATCGCCGAATCCCTGGGGCGCCCCTTCTACCGCTTCAGTGTCGGCGGCATGCGCGACGAAGCCGAGATCAAGGGTCACCGTCGTACCTACATCGGCGCCCAACCCGGCAAACTGGTACAGGCGCTGAAGGATGTCGAGGTGATGAACCCGGTGATCATGCTCGACGAGATCGACAAGATGGGCCAGAGCTACCAGGGCGACCCCGCCTCGGCACTGCTCGAAACCCTGGATCCGGAGCAGAACGTCGACTTCCTCGACCACTACCTGGACCTGCGTCTGGACCTGTCGAAGGTGCTGTTCGTCTGCACTGCCAACACCTTGGATTCGATCCCCGGCCCGCTGCTCGACCGCATGGAAGTGATTCGCCTGTCGGGCTATATCACCGAAGAGAAGCTGGCCATTGCCAAACGCCACCTGTGGCCCAAGCAGCTGGACAAGGCTGGCGTTGCCAAGACCAGCCTGAGCATCAGCGACAGCGCCCTGCGCCTGGTGATCGAAGGCTACGCCCGCGAGGCTGGCGTGCGTCAACTGGAGAAACAGCTCGGCAAGCTGGTGCGCAAGGCAGTGGTCAAGCTACTGGAGAACCCGGATGCCAAGCTCAAGATCGGCACCAAGGACCTCGAGGCAGCACTGGGCATGCCGGTGTTCCGCAGCGAGCAAGTGCTGGCGGGCAAGGGCGTGATCACAGGCCTTGCCTGGACCAGTATGGGTGGCGCCACCCTACCGATCGAGGCAACACGCATTCATACGCTCAACCGCGGCTTCAAGCTCACCGGCAAGCTGGGGGACGTGATGAAGGAGTCCGCAGAGATCGCCTACAGCTACGTCAGCGCAAACCTCAAGCAGTACGGCGGCGACCCAGGCTTCTTCAACGAAGCGTTCATCCACCTGCACGTACCCGAAGGCGCCACGCCCAAGGACGGCCCCAGCGCTGGCGTGACCATGGCCAGCGCCCTGCTGTCACTGGCGCGCGACCAGGCACCGAAAAAAGGCGTGGCGATGACGGGTGAACTGACGCTGACCGGGCAGGTGCTACCGATTGGCGGGGTACGCGAGAAGGTGATCGCCGCCAAGCGGCAGAAGATCTTCGAGCTGATCCTGCCGGAGGCGAACCGTGGGGACTTCGAGGAACTGCCCGACTACCTGCGCGAAGGGCTGACGGTGCATTTCGCCAAGCGCTTTGCCGACGTGGCGAAAGTGTTGTTCTGATAAACACAGGGCTCCGAGGGGCCATCGCAGGGCAAGCCCGCGATGGCCCCTCAGAGCCCACATACACAAGCGCATCGGTTATCCTCAGGCCATCGTCCGCCTCAGGAGCCACCATGACCCTCTCCCGCCTGCTGCTCCCCTTGAGTCTCAGCTTGCTCGCTGCCTGCGCGCAGCAACCGCGGCAAACCGTCGAGCTGGATGCCGACAGCGAATGTCCGAAGCGCCTGCAAGTCGGTCAGACTCTATCGCTGTCGCTGGCCAGCAACCCTTCCACCGGCTATCGCTGGACGCTCAAGGACCCAGCCTCAAGCGTACTACGCAGCCTGGGGCCAGAGGTCTACAGCACTCCGGAAGAGGCCGGTATCGTCGGCAGTGCAGGCCTGTCAAACTGGCGCTTCCAGGCCAAGGCCGAGGGTACTGCCACGCTGGCCCTGATCTACCAACAACCCTGGGCCCCTGAAGTCGCGCCCGTACAAACCTTCGAATGCCAGATAACCGTACGTTGAAACCTGGAGCGATGCATGCGCTCAGACGGTCTCGAAGTTGCGGCGAACCTCCGCCAGGTAGACGGACAACGCCATGAGGGCATTGCCGAGCGAGCCCAATTCAGTCGCCTGTTCTGCAGCAGCCTGATGACTCTGCCAAGTCGTCGTCAGCTTTTGGGCTTCCAGTACCCAGCGATCACGCCAACTGTCGACATTGCCAGCAGTGACCAGTTCGTCATGTTCTTGAACAGCCTGTTGCAACAAACTCTGCAACGACGACAATGCCTGTCGCTGTTCGGCAATCTGCCCGACACACGTCGCCCGGGCTGACACAAGATCCGAGAACTTGCGTCCTTCGCCTATGACATCCAGATTGGCCTCGAACTTCTTGACGGCTGCCTTCACCAGTTCAGGGCTCACCGTGGGGTTCTTGATGCTGCTCAACAACAGGTCCACTTCCTCCTCTGTCGGAATCATGCCCTTGATAATACTGAACAGCGTTGGCACTTCGAACGTCTTGATGATCTGGTCCAGCTCGTTCTTTTGACGCTCCATGCCTGCAACCACTTCCAGCAGGTGGTCGACACTGGCTTGTATACGTTCCTTGGTCCCTGCCAGCTGTGAACGGCGCTCCTCCAATTCCGACAGGCGATAAACCTGTATTGCGCTGACTCGTTGGTTCAACACCTGCAACGACGCCTTCAAGCGACCCCGCAGACGCACCAGCTCGTCTTCGATATCTTTCTTGATGCCTTGGTTCTGGCCATTTTGCGAACTCACGGCTGCGGCATTTATCTCCGACCAATTCTGGTGCGCAAGATTGAGCGTGGCACTCAATACCTGGTCTTTCATTTGAGCGTCGCACTCCCTGAGCAGCCTCAGCAAATCCGAGACGTTCTCCCGGATGGACGAGCTCAGATGTTTTGCCTTCATATTTACAAACTTGGAAATTTCACCTTGCATCAATCGCATTGCAGACACATCGGGGTACTTCACAAGTATCGGGCTGCTAATATCCATATCAATCCTCCTGATTAAAACTTTTCATGACGTCGTTAAAAATCAATGCCAACTCGTGCGAAATATTGCCAATCTTGTGCCACGGGCGAACCACACGATCGATCCGACGCGCAAATCGTTCCACGCTGACATGGGTATCGAGCAGGTCAAGTTCCTCAGTCGAGACTTTTGTATGGTCACTCAAGGTGCGGATAACGTAGCGCAAGTTCCAGGCGGCCGTATTGACCTCTTTGAGTCGGCCCTTGATGTCATTGAGCAGACCCGACAGTGTGGCCAGGTTCGCCAACTGCGGGGTAAACGATTGCATCTCCATCACCAACTCTTCGCGACGTTGCTGCAGGTTCTGCTTATTTTGTTTCGCACGCTTTGCCAGATCACCGAACAGCGAGTAAGTTAGCCCAACCCCCAGGGGGGAAAATGTCAGCCCAAACAGGGTAAAGCCCGTGAAGCCGGAAATGACCGAAGAGTGATACTCGATTTCCTCGTCCAATACTCGCAAGCTGTCTGCAAGCGCTGCTGCCCTCTCGCCGGCACCGGCAATGTCAAGCGTCGAATCCAGCCCTGCCAACTTTGGCAGCAAAGTATCTTCGACATCCTTATAGAAGCGATCTGCACGCGTTTGAACCTGATCAATATCCTTCGATATCCTGTCGATCAGCTCTTTGATATCCTCGATCGCGCCGTGGATGGATTCAGCCTTAAGCGTACGTTCGTTTTCATCAAGCGGTACTGTCTCCAGTTGCTCCAACACCGCATCCTCGATATCGGAGAGACTATTGCCGTGCATACTGCGGATTTCACTCACGAGCAGCGCGCCTTCGGTGGCGAACGTCTGCGCGAAATTTTCCAGTTTCACGCTAAGGGCTTGAGTTTCGCGCTCTAATGGCTCCCACCCTTCGGCATGCTGGTTCAAGTCGGAGATAAAACTACTAACCCCCTCGCCATCCACGCCCAGCTTCACGAAGTCGATCCACTCGCTGATTGGCTCCGATGCGCCCGGAAACGAATCCACGGCCTTGACGTAGCGTTTGATCACCAGCAGGTTTTCGCGGCTGAAGATCAACCCAGGTTGCTGCTCTGTTTTTATCGGATCACTGATCGTCTCGATGTATTGCAGAGGTATCAGCTCTGCTTTCTGCTGCGGGTCGAGAGTTGCTAACGACTCATTCTCTAGCACTTCCATAATGATCGTCCTTTGAGGGTCGGATGAGGTGCTCCGCCAGTACAGCGCAGAGCAGGCCTCACCATACGTCGCGCCCACCTCGTCTTCCGTGGCTCTAGGCTTGGCCCGGTGACATCCAATTCGCTTCCACTTGGCAGAAATACAGCACTTTCGAGTCACCACTTTCTTCCCAGACCCGCCGATCACTGGCCGCCGGTATGCAGCACCGCATGGCTTGGCTAGAATGTCGCCTTTGTCTGTTCCCCGAGCCCACTGTGAGCCAAGACCCCGACCGCCTTTTCGCCCAACCCCTGGAGCAGGTGCCCGACTTCGTCTTCAACGAGGACGTGGTGCGTGTGTTCCCGGACATGATCAAGCGCTCGGTACCCGGCTACCCGACCATCGTCGAGAACCTCGGCGTGCTCGCCGCACGCTTCGCTCAACCACACACCGCGCTGTACGATCTTGGCGCCTCGCTGGGCGCAGTGACCCAGTCGCTGCGCCGCCATGTGCGCCACGACGGTTGCCGGGTGATTGCGGTAGACAACTCAGCAGCCATGGTCGAACGCTGCCGCCAGTACCTCACCGCACAGGACTCGATGTTCCAGGAACTGCAGCCAGTGCAGGTGATCGAAGCCGACATCCTTGCCCTGCCCTTCGAGCCCGCCTCCGTGGTGGCGATGAACTTCACCCTGCAGTTCATTGCCCCTGAGCAGCGCCTGGCCCTGCTCGCGCGCATTCACCAAGCGCTGCTGCCAGGTGGCGCGCTGATCCTGTCCGAGAAACTGCGCTTCGACGACGTACAGGAACAGGACCTGCTCAACGACCTGCACCTGGACTTCAAGCGTGCCAATGGCTACAGCGATCTGGAAATCGCCCAGAAGCGCAGCGCCATCGAGCACGTGATGAAGCCCGACACCCTGCAAGCCCACCAGGAGCGCCTCCACTCCGCCGGCTTCTCGAAAGTCATACCCTGGTTCCAATGCCTCAATTTCGCCTCGCTGATAGCCCTGCCATGATTGATCTGTCTCCCCTCGTCCGCCGTCTTGCGGGCACGCCACTGGCTTCCTGGTCCCTGGGGCTGCAAGCACAACTCGACACCAAGCTGGAGAAGGGCCATGGCGACCTCGAGCGCTGGCGCGGCGCCCTGGATGCGCTGCCAGACCTCACACCCGAGAGAATCGACCTGCTCGACGGGTTGCGCCTGGACAGCAACTGCGATGACGCCACCCGTGCTCAGGTACACAAGGCGCTGATGGGGCTTTCGCCGTGGCGCAAGGGGCCGTTCGACCTGTTCGGTGTGCACGTGGACACCGAATGGCGCTCGGACTGGAAGTGGTCGCGGGTCGGTCCGCACCTGAACCTCAAGGGCAAACGCGTGCTCGATGTCGGCTGCGGCAACGGCTACTACCAGTGGCGCATGCTCGGCGCTGGTGCCGACATGGTGGTCGGTGTCGACCCGAACTGGCTGTTCTTCTGCCAGTTCCAGGCGGTGCAAAAATACCTGCCAGACCTGCCCGCCTGGCACCTGCCCTTCGCCCTGGAAGAATTGCCCGCCAACCTCGAAGGCTTCGACACCGTGTTCTCGATGGGCGTGTTCTATCACCGTCGATCCCCCATCGAGCATTTGCTGGCGCTCAAGGACTGCCTGGTCAAAGGCGGGGAGCTGGTGCTGGAAACCTTGGTGGTCGAGGGCGATGAGCAGCACGTGCTGGTGCCCGAGGACCGCTACGCACAGATGCGCAACGTCTGGTTCCTGCCGTCGGTACCCGCGCTGGAGCGCTGGCTGCGCCGCGCCGGCTTCAGCGATGTACGCTGCGTGGATGTGAGCGTCACCAGCGTCGAGGAGCAGCGCAGCACCGACTGGATGCGTTATCAGTCGCTGGCCGATTTCCTCGACCCGAACGACCACAGCAAGACCATCGAAGGCCTCCCGGCCCCCCGCCGCGCCACGCTGCTGGCACGCAAATAAAAAAAGCGCCCCGAGGGGCGCCCAAGTTCACCAGCAGCGAGGAGCTGTCGCAGAGCCGGTGCCTCACTACCGCTAGTCCTTGGCTACCTCACGGGCCGTCTCCTGCGCCTGGCGCTCACGTTTGACCAGCACTTGCTGCCGGTCGCCGAACAGGCGCTCCTGCTCCTTGAGAAAGGTCTCCACGAACTGCTGTGAACGCTCCGCGCCACCTTCGGCGAAAACGCTGGTGCTGCCCATGGCAAGGGTCGCCAGCAGCAGATATTTGATCAGGTTCATCGTGCTTGCCTCATGATCACCGTTCAGACAGCGCCATCCTAGCCAGCGGCAGCTAACGCCAAGGTGAGCCTGGCATTACAGTCTTGCAATGTGGTCCTGCGGGCTGTGTTCCCAAGCGAAGGGACCCGAACAGGCAGCCAGATGACGCCCGCATTACAAATCGGTTATCTGCGCCGACAACGCATTCTCATGCCGTAACATCCTGCAGCTTGACCCTAAAGCCCCTACAGGCTTGAGAATCGCGCCCTTTCCACCTCACAGAGCCCGCCATGCGCCTATTGATCATCGAGGACGAACCCCGTACCGCCGACTACCTGCAGCAGGGCCTACGCGAAAACGGCTACGTTGTCGATTGCGCATACACGGGCACCGACGGCCTGCACCTCGCGCGCAATCACAGCTACGACCTGGTAATCCTCGACGTCAATCTGCCCGAGCTCGATGGCTGGGGCGTGCTGCAGCGCCTGCGCGCCGAATCGTCGACTCGGATCATGATGCTCACCGCCCACGGTCGCCTGGCCGACCGGGTCAAGGGCCTGGACCTGGGCGCCGACGACTATCTGCTCAAGCCTTTCGAGTTTCCGGAACTGCTGGCGCGAATCCGCAGCCTGCTGCGGCGCAACGACCAGCATCTGCAACCAGACACCCTGAAGGTCGCCGACCTCGAACTCGATCCCGGCCGTCATCGCGCCTGGCGCGGCGGCCAGCGCATCGACCTGACCGCCAAGGAGTTCACCCTGCTGCATCTGCTGATGCGCCAGAGCGGCGAGGTGCTCTCACGCACGCAAATCATCTCGCTGGTGTGGGACATGAACTTCGATTGCGACACCAATGTGGTCGAGGTGTCGATCCGCCGTCTGCGGGCCAAGATCGACGACCCTTTCGAGCACAAGCTCATACACACCTTGCGCGGCGTGGGGTACGTACTCGAGGCACGCGCGTGAAGGGCCGTACCCTGTCGCTGCGCCTCGGGCTTTCGGTCACCCTGATGGGCGCCGCGCTGGTACTGCTGCTGGCCTGCCTGGCAGTGTTTGCCCTCGACCACGAGCTGGACAGCCGCGCCCGTCGCGACCTGGCGCGCAAGATGCTGCAAGTCGAGCACAACCTGCGGGTGGACCTGCGCAGCGACGACCTTGGCGCCCGCGCTCATCCCTTGCTCGACCTGGTGATGGGGCACGACAACCTCAGTCTCAATGTGCTGGCGATCAATGGACGGCACCCGTCGCTGCTGAGCCTGGGCCCAGCACTGGAGGCGCAGGCGTTGCGCCAGCTACCCGCGGGCCAGCAGCCAAGCTTCACGCAATGGCGTGACAGCGATGGGCGGCAGATCCTCACCGTCACCCAGTTGATGCGCCTGCGCGACGACCAGCCGGTGCGAGTAATGATGTCGCTGGACCGCGCCGACGACAATGCGCTGCTCCAGGCCTACCTGAACTCGACCTTGCTGGCGCTGCCGATACTCTTGCTGCTGATCGGCATCGGTGCCTGGAAACTGGTGCAGCGTGGGCTCGCCCCCCTACGCCGATTCCGCCGCATCGCCGGGCAGATCTGCGCGCACGACCTGGCGCATCGCCTGCCGACCAGTGGCCTGCCCCAGGAACTGGCGGAGCTGGCCGGCAGCATCAACATCATGCTCGATCGCCTCGACCAGGGTGTTCGCCAGCTGTCGCAGTTCTCCGACGACCTGGCCCACGAATTGCGCACCCCCATCGGCAACCTGATGGGCAAGGCCCAGGTGACCTTGTCCCGCGAGCGCGACGGCAACCGCTACCGCGAGGCGCTGGAGGACAGCGTCGAGGAGCTCACCCGCCTGAACCGCATCATCAATGACATGCTGTTCCTGGCCCAGGTCAGCCAACCCCAGGCACTGGCCATGCTCAAGCCACTGTCCCTGGCCGATGAAACCGCACGGGTGATGGAGCTGTTCGGCCTCAGCGCCGAACTGAAAGGAATCGAGCTACGGGCACACGGCTGGGGCACGGCCTTGGCCGACCGATTGATGTTCCAGCGAGCGCTGTCGAATCTGCTGAGCAACGCCATCCGCCATAGCCCACAGGGCCAGGTGATCGAACTGGGGATCGAGCGGCGCCAGGACCAGGTCTGGTTGTGGGTGCAGAACCAGGGCGCGGGGATTGACGAGGCGCACCTGGCGCATCTGTTCGAGCGCTTCTACCGGGCCGGCTGTGGTCGCTCGCGCCTGGAGGGTGGCACAGGGCTGGGGCTGGCGATCGTGAAATCGATCATGCAACTGCATGGAGGCCGGGTCGAGGTCAGCAGCGCAGCGCAAGGACCGACTCGGTTCAGCCTGGTGTTTCAGGCCGAGTGATGGCGGCGGCTTCGCGAGCAAGCCCGCGAGGCCGCCCCAATATCAACGCGAAGCCGCCACGATCAAGGCCTTCATTTCTGCCACCGCCGCCTTGAAGCCGACGAACAGTGCATGGGCCACCAGGGCATGGCCGATGTTCAGCTCATTGATCCCCTTGATCGCCGCCACTGCTTCTACGTTATGGTAGTGCAGGCCATGCCCGGCATTGACGATCAGCCCCTGCCCCACGCCAAAGGCCACGCCGTCGACGATACGCTTGAGCTCCTCGGCTACCTCGGTCGGGGTCTGTGCATCGGCATAGCGACCAGTATGCAACTCGATGGCCGGCGCGCCCACGCGACGCGACGCCTCGATCTGCCGCTCGTCGGCATCGATGAACAGCGACACCTCGGCGCCGGTGCGCGCCAGGCGCTCTACTGCAGCCTTGATCCGCGCCTCCTGGCCTGCCACGTCCAGGCCACCTTCGGTGGTCAGCTCCTGGCGGGTCTCGGGCACCAGGCAGATGTGTGCCGGGCGGATCTTCTCGGCGAAAAGCATCATCTCTTCGGTGACGCCCATCTCGAAGTTCATGCGCGTTTGCAGCACGTCCTTGAGCAGCAGCACATCACGCTCCTGGATGTGCCGGCGGTCTTCGCGCAAATGCACGGTAATACCGTCGGCACCCGCTTCCTCGGCGTCCAGCGCGGCCTTGACCGGGTCCGGATAGCGGGTGCCCCGGGCCTGGCGCAGAGTGGCCACGTGATCGATGTTGACGCCGAGAAGCATGCGGTTGCTGTGAGTCACGAAAGGCTCTCCTGAAGATTGAGCCCCACAGCATACGACGTGCTCAACGCTTGCGAAACAGTTCCCGGCTGACCAGTGGCTTGGGCCCCAGGTGAACGGCCAGCGCCTGACGCATCAGGCGCTTGGCCGCAAGCAGCGCGCCCGGGGCATCCCAGTCGGCATCGGCCAGGGCCAACAGCTCCGCACCACTGAACAGCCCAGGCTGAAACAGCTCGACCCGCTCCAGCCCGGCGTCCACCTGGAGCCGATAGCGCCCCTCGGCGACGACCGCATCATCGTTCACGTCGTGGGTCAGCGAGAAGGCATAGCCCAGCTCGTCCAGCAGACGCCATTCGAAGGCGCGCAGCAGCGGCTCCAGCGGGCGGCCGGCAGCCAGCGCCTCGAGGGTCAGGGTGTAATGCTCGAACAGGGCAGGAAACGGCGCTTCGGCAGGCAGCAGGCGCATCAGCAACTCGTTGAGATACAGACCACTGAACAGCGCGTCGCCGTGCAGCCACCCGGCAAGGCCGACCGTATCCAACCGACCGACGTTCTTCAACTCGCCCCGCCCGCGTAACTCGACTTCCAGCGGCACGAAGGGTCGCACCGGGCTACCGCCCTTGCCCCGCGCGCGCCGCAACACCGCCCGCACACGGCCTTGGGCGGTAAAGAAGTCCACCAACGCGCTGGTTTCCTTGTAGGCGCGGCTGTGCAGGACGTAGGCGGGTTGCGGGGTGGGTTGGTCCATGAGCGGTTACTCGGTCTCAGGCAAAGCGCACACCTGTAGGAGCGGGCTTGCCCGCGAAGAGGCCAGCCCAGGCACCGTGGATGCATGGCACAGGCGTTGCCTGTGTTCGCGGGCAAGCCCGCTCCTACAAGGCGCGCGGCGAGGCTTAGAGGTCGCCGTAACCCAGCGAACGCAGGGCGCGTTCGTCATCGGACCAGCCGCCCTTGACCTTGACCCAGAGGTTGAGCATGACCTTGGAGTCGAACAACACCTCCATGTCCTTGCGAGCCTCGGAACCAATGCGTTTGATACGCTCGCCCTTATCGCCGATGATGATCTTTTTCTGGCCGTCACGCTCGACCAGGATCAGGGCGTGGATGTGCAACACATGCCCCTGCTGTTTGAATTCTTCGATCTCGACGGTGATCTGGTACGGCAGCTCGGCGCCGAGCTGGCGCATGATTTTCTCGCGTACCAGTTCGGCTGCCAGGAAGCGGCTGCTGCGGTCGGTGATCTGGTCTTCCGGGAAGAAGTGATCGTTTTCCGGCAGGTGCTTGGCGATCTGGGCTTCCAGGGCGTCCAGATTGTGCCCCTGCTGAGCCGAGATCGGCATCACTTCGGCGTTCGGCAGTTGCTCCTGCAACCACTGCAGGTGCGGGATCAACTCGGCCTTCTCTTCCATGCGGTCGGTCTTGTTGACCGCGATGATGAGCGGGCCGGTGACGTACTGCACACGCTCGAGCACCAACTGGTCCTCGTCGGTCCAGCGAGTGCGGTCGACCACGAAGATCACCACGTCGACATCCTTGAGCGCTGCCGAGGCGTTGCGGTTCATGTAGCGGTTCAAGGCCTTGTCGTTGGCCTTGTGCATACCGGGGGTGTCGACGTAGATCGCCTGCACATCACCTTCGGTCTTGATGCCGAGCATGTTGTGACGGGTGGTCTGCGGCTTGCGCGAAGTGATCGCCAGCTTCTGCCCGAGGATGTGGTTGAGCAGCGTGGACTTGCCCACGTTGGGGCGGCCGACGATGGCCACGTAACCGCAGCGGGTCGGATTGTTCTCAGTCATTGCCATTCTCCACGCCCAAGGCGATCAGTGCGGCGGCAGCGGCGACCTGCTCGGCGATACGCCGGCTCACGCCCTGACCACGGCTCTTGTTGTTCAGCAGCACCACTTCGCATTCGACGAAGAAGGTGCGGCAATGTGGTTCGCCCTGGATATCCACCACTTCGTAGCGCGGCAGTTCGCAGGCACGCGACTGCAGATACTCCTGCAGCCGGGTCTTGGGGTCTTTGTTGGTGTCGACCAGCGTCAACCCATCGAACTCGCCGGCCAGCCAGGCGAGAATGCGCTCGCGGGCGGTCTGCATGTCGGCGTCCAGATAGATCGCCCCGATCAGCGCTTCGAGTGCATCGGCAAGAATGGACTCACGGCGAAAACCACCGCTCTTGAGTTCGCCCGAGCCCAGGCGCAGATAATCGCCCAGGTCGAAGCCGCGGGCCAGGCGGGCGAGGGTCTCACCCTTGACCAGCCGTGCGCGCAGGCGCGACAACTGGCCTTCGCGAGCCTGGGGGAAGCGCTCGAACAGCGCCTCGCCCGCCACGAAGTTGAGAATCGCATCACCGAGAAACTCCAGGCGCTCGTTGTTGCGCCCGGCATAACTGCGATGCGTGAGTGCCAGGAGCATCTGATCCTGGTTTTTGAAGGTATAGCCGAGCTTGCGCTCCAGGCGTTCGAGGGAAGCGCTCATGCAGCCACCCCTTCGTTGTTAAACGCGTTCAAATCAACATCCTGAAAGACTGTTTGGCTGTGTCACGCCGACGTGCAGCGGCGAATTTACCCATCCCTGAGAACACAGCCTATGTCAGAAATGCATTCGGCGCTGTCTGTTGACAGCGCCGAAGGGTATCAATGGATCAGGCCGACCCGCGACAGGTTGGGGAAGTGGCTGAGCTTGGGCTCGGGCCAGCTCATCCAGACTGCGAAGGCCTTGCCGACGATGTTGCGGTCCGGGACCATGCCCTGCAGCTCGCGCGGGATGCTCGGATCGTCCCAGTAGCGGCTGTCGTTGGAGTTGTCGCGGTTGTCGCCCATCATGAAGTAATGCCCGGCAGGCACGGTCCACTGCTGGTCAGGCGGCATGCGGTAGCGGCTCATCTCCTTGCGGATCAGGTGCTCGGCTTCGCCCAGCTTCTCCTTGTACAGCTCGGCACTGCCCAACGATCCGGCTTCGGTGCCCACCAGTTGCTCGGCGACCAGTTGGTCGTTGACGTACAGGTGCTTCTCGTTGGTGTAGCGGATCCGGTCGCCCGGCAGGCCAACCACACGCTTGATGTAGTTGACGTTCGGGTCGCTCGGGTAGCGGAACACCATGACGTCCCCGCGCTGCGGGTCACCGACCTCGATGACCTTCTTGTCGATCACCGGCAGGCGGATGCCGTAGGAGAACTTGTTCACCAGGATGAAGTCGCCCACTTCCAGGGTCGGCTTCATGGATCCCGACGGGATCTGGAAGGGTTCGACCAGGAACGAGCGCAGCACCAGCACGATGAACAACACCGGGAAGAACGACTTGCCGTACTCGACCAGCAACGGCTCCTTGTTCAGGCGTTCGACCACCGCAACTTCGGGCTGGCTGACGCTGCCCTGGTAGTTGGCGATCGCCGCTCGCCGGCGCGGGGCCAGGAACAGCAGATCGATCAGACCCAACAGACCGCAGACAGCAACGGCGATGACTAGCAACAGCGGGAAATTTAGCGACATAGGACCTAGCTATCCAACCTGAGCACAGCGAGGAAGGCTTCCTGTGGGATCTCCACGTTGCCCACCTGCTTCATGCGTTTCTTACCGGCCTTCTGCTTCTCCAGCAGTTTCTTCTTACGGCTGACGTCACCGCCATAGCACTTAGCCAGTACGTTCTTTCTGAGCGCCTTGACAGTGGTCCGCGCAATGATCTGGCCGCCGATAGCTGCCTGGATCGCCACGTCGAACATCTGCCGAGGAATCAGTTCCTTCATCTTCTCGGTCAACGCACGACCTTTGTAGGCCGCGTTGTCACGATGCACGATCAATGCCAGGGCATCGACCTTGTCGCCGTTGATCAGCACGTCCAGCTTGACCAGGTTGGCCGACTGGTAGCGATCGAAATGATAGTCCAGCGAGGCGTAGCCGCGACTGGTGGATTTGAGACGGTCGAAGAAGTCCAGCACCACTTCGTTCATCGGCATGTCGTAGCGCACCTGCACCTGGCTGCCGAGGAACTGCATGTCACGCTGAACGCCACGCTTCTCGATGCACAGGGTGATGACGTTGCCCAGGTGCTCCTGCGGCACGAGGATGGTCGCGGTGACGATCGGCTCGCGGAAATCGGCGACCGCCGAGACATCCGGCAGCTTCGACGGGTTGTCGACGACAATGGTTTCGCCGGTCTTGAGCTCCAGCTCGTAGATCACGCTTGGTGCCGTGGTGATCAGGTCCAGGTCGTATTCGCGCTCCAGGCGCTCCTGGATGATCTCCATGTGCAGCATGCCGAGGAAGCCGCAACGGAAGCCGAAGCCCAGTGCATCGGAGCTTTCCGGCATGTACTGCAGCGACGAGTCGTTGAGCGTCAGCTTCTGCAGGGCGTCGCGGAAGTCCTCGAAATCGTCGGAACTGACCGGGAACAGGCCGGCGTACACCTGCGGCTGGATCTTCTTGAAGCCTGGCAGCACTTCGACCTCAGGGGTCGAGGACAGCGTCAGGGTGTCGCCGACCGGCGCGCCATGAATGTCCTTGATGCTGGCGATGATGAAGCCCACTTCACCGGCCTTGAGATCGGCGGTGGCGGTGTGTTTCGGGGTGAAGACGCCGACGCTGTCGACCAGGTGCACCTTGCCGGTGGACTTGACCAGGATCTTGTCGCCCTTCTTGACCCGGCCCTGGCGCACACGCACCAGCGACACGACGCCCAGGTAGTTGTCGAACCAGGAGTCGATGATCAGCGCCTGCAAGGGTGCGTCGATCTCGCCTTCCGGCGCGGGGATGGTCTGTACCAGGCGCTCGAGCACCTCGTCCACGCCCATGCCGCTCTTGGCACTGCAGGCCACGGCATCGGTGGCGTCGATGCCGATGATCTTCTCGATCTCGTCCTTGACGCGGTCCGGATCGGCCTGGGGCAGGTCCATCTTGTTCAGTACCGGCATGACCTCGAGGCCCTGCTCGATGGCGGTGTAGCAGTTGGCGACCGATTGCGCCTCGACGCCCTGGCCGGCATCGACCACCAGCAACGCGCCCTCGCACGCCGCCAGCGAGCGCGAGACTTCATAGGTGAAGTCGACGTGGCCGGGGGTATCGATGAAGTTCAACTGGTAGGTTTTGCCGTCCTGCGCCTTGTAATGCAGGGTGACGCTGTGGGCCTTGATGGTGATACCGCGTTCACGCTCGAGGTCCATGGAGTCGAGGACCTGGGCTTCCATTTCGCGCGCCGTCAGGCCACCGCACATCTGGATGAAACGGTCGGCCAGCGTCGACTTGCCATGGTCGATGTGGGCGATGATGGAGAAATTGCGGATATGACTCAAATCACTCACGGGTCAACACTCGAAAAGGCTGCGAGCCGGACGCCCGCGGAAAAATAGCCGGGAATTGTACCTCAAGCCGGAGGGATATGGGAGATTCCTCTATCGCCACGCACACCTGCAAATGCGACATGAATTTGCTCGGCTCGCTGATGTTCCCACAGAAAATCATGACACGCTCATGAAAAAGGGCAGCCGAAGCTGCCCTTTCCTACCCTTCACTCAGCCTATTCAGCCAACTTGAAGGTGATGAAGCTGGCGCGCCCTTGTCGCAGCACACGCATCGATACCGAACGATTCTTCGGCAGGTCCTTGGCGATCTCGGTGAATTGCTTGGCCGAGCTGATCGCCTGGTTGTTCAGATGGCTGATGACGTCGCCCGGACGCAGGCCAATCAGGGCAGCCGGACCATCCTGAACCTCCTTGATGACCACGCCGCCCTTGAGCTCGAGCGACTTCTTCTGCTCGTCGCTGAGGTCGGCGACGGAGACGCCCAGGCGGTTGCTGTTGCGCTCCACGCCGGCCTGACCACCGGTGCCAATGTCGGCATCGTCTTCAGGGAGTGCGCCGACAGTGATGTCCAGGGTCTGGCGCTTGCCTTCGCGAATGATTTCGAGCTTGGCTTTCTGGCCATCCTTGAGACCGCCGACCAGGTGTGGCAGGTCTGCGGACATGATGATCGGCTGGCCGTTCATGCTCAGGATCACGTCACCGACCTGCAGGCCGCCCTTGGCCGCAGGACCGTTTTCCAGCACCTGGGCCACCAGGGCGCCGGCAGGCTTGTCGAGCCCGAAGGATTCAGCCAGGTCCTTGTTCACTTCCTGGATCACCACGCCGAGCCAGCCGCGACTGACCTTGCCGTCTTTCTTCAACTGGTTCGAGACATCGATCGCCACGTCGATCGGGATGGCGAACGACAGGCCCATGAAACCGCCGGAGCGGGTGAAGATCTGCGAGTTGATACCTACGACCTCGCCCTTCATGTTGAACAGCGGGCCGCCGGAGTTACCCGGGTTGATCGCGACGTCGGTCTGGATGAACGGCACATAGGTGTCGTTGGGCAAGGTGCGCCCCTTGGCGCTGACGATACCTTTGGTCACCGAATGATCGAAGCCGAATGGCGAGCCAATGGCCAGCACCCACTCACCGACCTTCAGCTTCTCGGAATCGCCCAGTTTGACGGTCGGCAGATTCTTGCCATCGACCTTGAGCAGCGCCACGTCGGTGCGCGGGTCGGTGCCGACCAGCTTGGCCTGCAACTCGCTGCGGTCGGACAGGCGGACGATGATTTCGTCGGCGTCGGCGACCACATGGTTGTTGGTCAGGACATAACCATCACTGGAAATGATGAAGCCCGAGCCCAAGGACTGCGCTTCACGCTGGCGGTCGCCGCCACGCGGGGAACGCGGCTGCTGCGGCATGTTGCGCTCGAAAAACTCGCGGAACATCGGCGGCAGGCCTTCCAGATCGGGCATCTGCCCAGCGGCCACGCGACGGTCCGGCAGCTTTTGCTTGGTACTGATGTTGACCACTGCCGGCGAGGCCTGCTCGACCAGGGTGGTGAAATCCGGCAGGGCTTCTTCGGCCTGGGCGGTGAGCACCTGGCCGAGCATCAGCACGGCGGCGAACATCGATAGGTAGGTTTTCAAGCGTGGTATTGACATACGGCTCCCGTCACAACGAGCGTAGTTAGCAGAAGGGCCCCTGCAGATGCAGGAAAGGCCAGACTCCAGGGAGTCTGACCTATAGGAAATTTACCAGTTGATTGCAAATGACAATGCTTTAATTTCATGTCAGTTGCATGCCTAGCAGCTTGTAGGAAGGGTCTGCGACGGTCATTGCCGTGCCTGGACATCCTGGGCGCGCATCGACAAGGCCACACGCTCGGCAGTGCCCAGCGGAATCTCTCCGACCACGGTCACCATGACCTTGCCCTTGGGCGTGTTCAGATGCCGCGAAACAGCGACAGTCGGCCCCAGTTGCGCACGGGTATCGGTACCGGCGTCTTCCTTGATCGGCTCGAGAAAGACCGAAAAACGCGCCAGCCCATCGTCGTACATCAGGCTACTGACGGTACTGTTGCGTTCCGGATCACGGCGCACGGCACTATTGACCAATTCGAAGCCTGGCGGCAGCCAATCGGAACGCCAGCCAGCGACTGTTTCGGACTGGGTCGCCGCAAGACGTTCCACCGGCTTGCACGCGGCACTGGCCTGCAGGTCGCGATCGGTCGGCACATCATCGGTGTCCAGGCGGGTCATCTGGAAGCGCTCAAGCAACTGCCCCTTGTCGTTCAGCATCAACGAACGCAGCGGCAGGCCGGTCTGGCGATCCAGGTGAAGCTCAAAGGCGTAGCGGTGCTGGTCGCGTGGCGTGAGCGTGACGATCACCGCGTCGCGCCCGGCGATTCGGGCCTTGCCAGCCACACCCAGGTCGTACCAGCTCATCAGCTTCAAAGGATCGAGTAAACGCGGGGCGGAATCGGGCGGTGTACCGACCCCGCTGACCAGGGAACCACTGACGCACTGCACCTTGCCATTGACCCGCACGATTTCCTGGGCGGCGCCATCAAGCTGCAACAGCCGCTCGCTGACCTTGCCGTCCTGGACTCGATGCCAGATATCGTGGGAAGAAAAACTGCCGTTACGTTCGTAGACGAAAGAACCCTGGTAACTCTGCCCTTGCTCGGCCTGTGCCAGCTTGTTAAGCCACTCGCTCGCCTCGGGCGAAGAGTTGGCCGCCAATACCGGCACCGTCATGCAACTGCCGAGCAGCAGCGACAGAAGAGGTAGCGCGCGCATGAGCCTCCTTACTTAGCGATTTTCCAGGCTGGCGGCGCGGGCATAAGGCAGAGCGGTTTCGGTGCCCTTCAGCGCAGACTCCTGAGCGTGCTGGCGCAGATAACCGGGCAGACGCTGATCCCAGCCAGCCTGATTCTGCAGCACACCGTTGGCCATCGGACCGGTCGGTTGCTCACTGCTTTCACTATAGCCTGCCAGAACGGCTGGGCCCTGAGCCTGTGGCACGATGATGCCCTGCTGCACAGGTTGCTGCGAAGCGAGTTGCGCACCGTTGATCTCGTCCTGGTTGTACAGGCGTACACCTGCCAGCACAGCGACGGTCACCGAGGCGGCAACGGCCAGGCGGCCAATGCTGCGCCACGGGCCACGCTTGGCCTTGACCGGTACGGCTTCATCGGCCAGCGCAGCCGAAACGGCCGAGGCGATGTCGAGCTTGGGCAGCAGCAGTTCCTTGTGCATGGCTGCGCGAGCGACCTGGTAACGCGACCAGGTGGCACGGGTCTCGGCATCATCGACCGCGTTCAGCACGCGACGTAATTCCAGTTCGTCCGCTTCGTTATCCATTACCGCGGACAGCGATTCCTGCAAAGCTTCACGACTCATGGCGGTTCCTCTCTTGGCTGTCGCCGCTGTCTCAGGTTTCCTGCAACAAGGGTTGCAGGGCTTTGTCTATGGCCTCCCGAGCGCGGAAGATTCGAGAGCGCACGGTACCCACCGGACATTGCATGACACTCGCAATGTCTTCGTAACTCAGTCCGTCGAACTCGCGCAGGGTCAATGCCGTGCGCAGGTCTTCGGGCAGTTGCTGGATGGTGCGATGGACAGTGCCTTCGATTTCATCCCGCAACAACGAGCGCTCTGGGGACTCGAGATCCTTGAGACCATGATCGCCGTCATAGAACTCCGCATCCTCGGAGCTCACATCGCTGTCTGGCGGCCGTCTTCCACGGGACACCAGGTAATTCTTCGCCGTGTTGATGGCGATGCGGTACAGCCACGTGTAGAACGCACTGTCACCGCGGAAGTTGCCAAGCGCACGATAGGCCTTGATGAACGCTTCCTGTGCCACGTCCTGCGCTTCATGGGTGTCGTGTACAAAACGCACGATCAACCCGAGAATCTTGTGCTGATACTTCAGCACCAACAGATCGAACGCTCGCCTGTCACCGCGCTGCACGCGCTCGACAAGCTGCTGATCCTCTTCCTGGGTTAGCATGAACACTCCTCAGTGAACTCAAAGGAGCGTTGCGACAGCCATCGTTCAGGCTTGCAACCATAGACTCGGGCTTTGCGCAAAAGTTCTCCCCTCCAAGCAAGTTTCCTGCGGCCTCTGGTCGGCTCGCACGAAAAAGACACAGCGCGGTCGCAGCCGGCTGCGTCGATAATCGGTGTTTCGAATACACAGGTTTCAGCCCGGGTAGAGCTGCTGTCCTGCATCGCCTCGGCAATCGTGGCAGACGGGCAGCCTTCTTGAGATTTGCAGGGGTGCTGGAAAGTTCCCACAAAGTCGCCGCGCCTGCGCAACCGCCATTGGAAATCCGACGCCGGGGGCTGCTATAAAGGCATCCCGGCACTTTTCCAATAGTTTCACAATGCCATATACGCATGCCTATTGTGCCGCTCCCCTTCCCTAGTTACTAGTGTCCCGACATGAGCCAACAATTCCAACATGATGTCCTGGTGATCGGCAGTGGCGCCGCTGGTCTCAGCCTGGCACTGAACCTTCCCAGCCACCTGCGCGTTGCCGTACTGAGCAAGGGCGACCTCGCCAATGGCTCTACCTTCTGGGCCCAGGGCGGTGTCGCCGCAGTACTGGACGACACCGACACGGTGCAGTCACACGTCGAGGACACGCTCAATGCAGGCGCAGGCCTGTGCCATGAAGACGCCGTGCGCTTCACCGTCGAGCACAGCCGCGAAGCCATCGAGTGGCTGATCGAGCAGGGCGTGCCCTTCACGCGCGACGAACACCACGGCGTCGACGACGGCGGCTTCGAGTTCCACCTCACCCGTGAAGGCGGTCACAGCCACCGCCGCATCATCCATGCCGCCGATGCCACGGGCGCCGCGATCTTCACCACGCTTCTGGAACAGGCCCGCCAGCGCCCGAACATCGACCTGCTCGAACAGCGTGTGGCCGTGGACCTGATCACCGAGCGGCGTCTGGGCCTGCCCGGCGACCGCTGCCTGGGCGCCTACGTGCTCGACCGCAACAGCGGCGAGGTAGACACCTTCGGCGCACGCTTCACGGTATTGGCGACAGGCGGTGCAGCCAAGGTCTATCTCTACACCAGCAACCCCGATGGCGCCTGCGGTGATGGCATTGCCATGGCCTGGCGCGCTGGCTGTCGGGTGGCGAATCTTGAGTTCAACCAGTTCCACCCCACCTGCCTGTACCACCCGCAAGCCAAGAGTTTCCTGATCACCGAGGCCCTGCGCGGCGAAGGCGCACTGCTGCGCCTGCCCAACGGCGAGCGTTTCATGCCGCGCTTCGACCCACGTGAAGAGTTGGCGCCACGGGATATCGTCGCCCGCGCCATCGACCACGAAATGAAACGCCTGGGCGTGGACTGCGTGTACCTGGATATCACCCACAAACCTGTCGAGTTCATCAAGAGCCACTTCCCCACGGTCTACGAACGCTGCCTGACCTTCGGCATCGACATCACGCGACAGCCAATCCCCGTGGTACCCGCAGCCCACTACACGTGCGGCGGCGTGATGGTCGATGAGCGCGGGCACACCGACGTGCCGGGCCTGTACGCCATCGGCGAAACCAGTTTCACTGGCCTGCACGGCGCCAACCGCATGGCCAGCAACTCGCTGCTGGAGTGCTTCGTCTACGGGCGTGCGGCGGCAGCGGACATCGAGGCGCACCTGGACGAAGTCAGCAGGCCACAAGCCCTGCCTTGTTGGGATGCCAGCCAGGTCACCGATTCGGATGAGGACGTGATCATCGCGCACAACTGGGACGAACTGCGGCGATTCATGTGGGACTACGTGGGCATCGTGCGCACCAGCAAGCGCCTGCAGCGCGCCGAGCACCGGGTGCGTCTGCTGCTCGACGAAATCGACGAGTTCTACAGCAACTACAAGGTCAGCCGCGACCTGATCGAGCTGCGCAACCTGGCGCAGGTGGCCGAGCTGATGATTCGCTCGGCGATGCGGCGCAAGGAAAGCCGTGGACTGCACTACACCCTGGATTATCCGGGGATGCTGGATGAGGCCAGGGATACGGTACTCAGCCCGACCTGAGCCTGGCGCCGACCTCTTCGCCTTTGGCGACTTGCCCGCGAGGAGGTCGGCAACTCTCACCTCACTCTGGCGCCATCACCCACCGGCGCCGGCTGAACTTCAAGCGCACACGCAGCCGTCGGTGCTCATCCGCCGTCAGCGCATCCCTTGGAATGCACTGACTCTGGGCAACCCACCGCCCCTCGCGCATGAAGCGCAACACCACTATCCCCGGCAGCGCGACGCTGTCACGACACAACCTTATCCGCTCCCAGCCACAGGCACGGCTGAACGCCTGCCAGCCACGCGCATCACGGCGCAAGCCAGTCACGGCATCGGGGTGAGTCAGAAGGATACGGCGGGGAATCACCCAGCAGGCATGGGCGAGGCAGCCAATCAGTGCACAAGCTGCCAACCACCAGGGCAACTCGACTAACCACAGGGTGGCGAGCGCCAGCGCCTGCCCGCAAAGATAGGCCGTCAGCAGCAGGCGCGAGCCTTGCCAACGGCACTCGAAGCACTCACTTGGGCTGGACACGGTCCAGGATGATGCGGACCATGCGCTGCAGCTCAGGGTCTTCGGATTCGTTACGCTCCATGAACCAGCCGAACATGTCCTGGTCCTCGCAGGTCAACAGGCGGCGGTACAGTTCGCGATCCGCTTCGCTCAGGTTCGGGTAGACCTCTTGAGTGAAGGGGACGAGCAGCACGTCCAGCTCCAGCATGCCGCGGCGGCTGTGCCAGAAAAGCCGGTTGAGTTCAGTTTGTTCGACCATGGGGCCCTCCTCGAATGGTCGCGCAGTATACCGCGCTGCAACCGCAGCGGCACGAGGCATTGGTCTAGTCACCTACCTATTTTGTTACTGGCGTTCTATGATGGCCGCCAGTCTTTATAGCTACCGCGATGACCCATGGCCGACTCCGCTTTCTTCTGTCCCCTGTCCCACGAGGGCATCCTCGCTGTCCGCGGCTCCGACGCCGGAAAATTCCTGCAAGGCCAGCTGACCTGCAACCTCGACTATCTGAATCTGCAGCACGCCAGTCTCGGCGCGCGCTGCATGGTCAAAGGCCGCATGCAATCCAGTTTCCGCATCCTGCCCGAGGGCAATGGCTACCTACTTGCCATGGCCAGCGAACTGCTCGAGGCGCAACTGGCGGACCTGAAGAAGTATGCGGTCTTTTCGAAGGCCACGCTGACCGACGAAAGCGCCGCCTGGGTGCGCTTCGGCTTGCAGCAGGGCGATGCCGCGCTGCAGGCGCTGGGGCTTGAAACACCGCAGGCAGCCGGCGCCACCGTGCGCCATGAAGGGCTTTTGGCCATCGCCGTCTCGCCCGCTCGCGTCGAGCTATGGGTTCCCTCCGAACAGGCCGCCAACGTGCGCGAGACCCTCGCCGCCGCGCTGCCCGAGGGCACCCTGGATGCCTGGCTGCTGGGCCAGATCCGCGCCGGCATCGGCCAGGTCATGGGCCCGACCCGTGAACTGTTCATCCCGCAGATGATCAACCTGCAGGCCGTCGACGGCGTGAGCTTCAAGAAGGGCTGCTATACCGGCCAGGAAATCGTCGCGCGCATGCAATACCTGGGCAAGCTCAAGCGTCGCCAGTATCGCCTCTCGCTGCCCGTGGACGAAGCGCCCGCACCAGGCGCAGAAATCTTCTCGCCCACCCACGGTTCGTCTGTCGGCGAGGTAGTCATCGCGGCACCCGCCGAGCAAGGTGTCGAACTGCTGGCAGTGCTCAGCGCCGACTCGGTGGAAGATGACAACCTGCACCTGGGCAGCCTCGAAGGGCCACGCCTGACCCTGCTGGACCTGCCTTACGAACTGGACCGCGACCGGGAAATCCAGCGCTGACCAGCCCGCCCCGCCGCTGCGGCGGGGCAGCCCCACCACTGCGGTAGAGAAGTCCATGAACAAGCTGGCCGAGATGGTTCAAGCGCAGTTGCTCGCTGCCATCGACAACGACGACCTGGTCCTGCCCACGCTGCCAGAGGTTGCCCTGAGCATCCGCGAAGCCGCCGAAGACAGCGAAATCAGCGTGGCCGCCTTGAGCCGCGTGATCGGTCGCGATGCCGCGCTCTCGGCGCGCCTGATCAAGGTGGTCAACAGCCCGCTGCTGCGCGCACTGGTGGAGGTCACCGACCTGCACACCGCGATCACGCGCCTGGGCGTCAACTACAGCTGCAACCTGGCCATCGGCCTGGTGATCGAACAGATCTTCCATGCCCGCTCGGCGGCGGTGGAGCACAAGTTGCGCGATATCTGGGAAAACAGCCTGGAAGTAGCGGGCATCAGTTACGAAATATGCAGGCGCTACACCCACCTCAAACCCGATCAGGCCACCCTGGGTGGGCTCGTGCACCAGATCGGCGCCCTGCCGGTGCTGATCTACGCCGAAGAGCACAACGAGCTGCTGTCCGACCCCGTGTGCCTGCACTATGTCATCGAGCAGATTCAACCGGTGCTGGGCGACAAGATCCTCAGCGCCTGGGAGTTTCCAGAGCAACTGGTCAACCTGCCCAGCCAGGTCCAGAACCTGGAGCGCGAGACCGACAAGATCGACTACATCGGCATCGTCCAGATCGCTCGCTCGCTCAGCCTGCGCGGGCGCGGCCAGCCCTTGACCAGCCTCCCCGCCTATAAGCTGCTGCGCCTGCCGGAGGGCAAGGAGCTGGACCTGATGGAACTGGTCGAGGCGCGGGACATGTTGCGCTGACCGCCGCGGGTGCGGCGGTCAATCCGCGATGAAACTCACCCGCACCTTCAAACCGCCGTTGTCGCCATCATGCAGGCTGATCTGCGCCAGATGCGCACGACAAATTTCGCCGACGATCGCCAACCCCAGCCCACTGCCCTGGGCACTGCGCCGGTAGAAGCGCTCGAACACACGCTCGCGATCATCCAGTGGAATCCCCGGGCCATCGTCCTCGACCTCCAGTACGGCGGGGGCCAGCACCCGCAGAATCACGTTGCCGCCCGTCGGCGTATGGGCCAGTGCATTGTCCACCAGGTTGCTGAGCAGCTCGTTGAGCAAGGTCGGCTCTCCCTTCAGCCACACCGGCGCCTCGGCTTCCAGCGCGAGGGCAACACCACGGGCATGGGCCAGCGGCGCCATCGCCATGCCCAGTTCGCGGGCCAGCTGGCTGAGGTCCAGGCGCTTTGCACCGCCTTCGGCGATCGCCCGCGCGCCATTTTCCACTCGGGCCAGCGACAGCAACTGGTTCGCCAGGTGGGTAAGGCGATCAGTACCCTGGGCCGCGGACTCCAAGGTCTGGCGCCACTCCTCGGGCTCCCGCGAGCGCAAGCCCAACTCCACCCGCGCCTTGAGCGCCGCCAGCGGTGTGCGCAACTCGTGGGCGGCATCGGCAATGAACTGCGCCTGGCGCTCGAACTGCCCGCGCAGCCGCTCGGTGAAATGGTTCAAAGCCCGCACCAGCGGCCCCAGCTCATGCTGTACCTGCACCACCGGCAGGGCCCGCAGGTCGTCGGGCTGACGGGCTTCCACCGCCGTGCGCAGACGCTCCAGCGGACGCAGCGCAGCACTGACTGCAAACCACACCATCACCAGCGCACCCAGCGCAAGCATGCCCAGGCGCAGCAAGGTATCGGCCATCAGCCCACGCGCCATGCTCACCCGCGCCTCTTCGGTCTCGGCCACGCGGATCTCGGCCATGCCGTTCATGTTCGGCTCGCTGACAGCCTTGAGCAGGCTAACCACGCGCACGTCCTGCCCCAGGTAGGTGGCGTTGTAGAAGCGCGCCAGCGCCGGATAGTCGTCGGTGCGCGGCGTGCCAGGGGGCGGCGGCGGCAGCTTCTCGTAACCGGAAATCAGCTTCTGGTGGATATCCAGCACCTGGTAGTAGATGCGTCCGGCGCTGTCGTAGGCGAAGGTGTCCAGCGCGACATAGGGCACATCGGCGCTGAGCGTGCCATCACGCTGGGAGAGGCCGGCGGCAATGGTCCGCGCCGAGGCCAGCAGCGTGCGGTCATAGGCGGTGTCGGCGGCCTCGCGGCCATTCCAGTATGCGCTCAGGCCACTGGCCAACATCAGCACCACGAGCAACAGCGCCAGGTTGCCGAGCAGGCGCGCGCGCAGGCTGCCGTTGTCACGCATCACGATGCTCGAGCAGGTAGCCCAGACCGCGGAAGGTGACGATGGCCACCGGATGGCCATCGAGCTTCTTGCGCAGACGATGGATGTAGATCTCGATGGCATCGGGGCTGGCTTCTTCGTCCAGGCCAAACACCTGGGCGGCCAATTGCTCCTTGCTCATCACCCGCCCGGGACGGGCGATCAGCGCCTCGAGCACGCTCTGTTCCCGCGAGGTCAAGGTCAGCGGCTCGTCACCCAGCGCAAAGCGCCGCGTGTCCAGGTCGTACACCAGGGGCCCGCAACGTTGCTGGCGTTCGCCACCGAGTACGCTACGGCGCAGCAGTGCCTTGACCCGCGCCTCAAGCTCGGTGAGCTCGAAAGGCTTGGCCAGGTAGTCGTCGGCCCCAAGGTTCAGGCCATGCACGCGGTCCTTGACGTCGCTGCGCGCGGTGAGCATCAGCACCGGGAGGGTCTTGCCCCGCGAGCGCAGGCGCGCCAGCACCTCGAAGCCGTCCATGCGCGGCAGGCCGACATCCAGCACGGCGACAGCATAGTCCTCGCTGGCCAGGGCCAGGTCGGCGGCGACGCCGTCATGCAGCACATCCACGGTCAAGCCCTGGCTCTTGAGGGCCTGGGCCACGCTTTCAGCCAGCGGCAGATGGTCTTCGACCAGCAGCACACGCATCGGATTCTCCCTGCTCGGGTTGGGCGGTGGCGCGGAGTGTAACGCCGTCGTGGGGACTGTGAAGCCCTTGTGACAAACCTTTCGTGCTGAAAGGTTAGCGAAAGGTTCGCCACCTAGCATCGCACCACGGTCGCTCCACGCGCCGAAAAAAGCACCAGCAAGGTGCAACGAATAAGAACAATAAAACGGAGTCAGACGACGATGCTGTCAATGCAGCCCAGCCGGTCCCTTTGCGCCCGCCCTTCCACGCTCGCCAGCGCCATCGCCCTCGCCGGCATCGCCCCGATGAGCCAGGCCGCCTTCTTCGAAGACAGTACGGCCACCTTCGAAACCCGCAACATGTACTTCAATCGCGACTTCCGCGATGGCACCAGTTCGCAGCAATCCAAGCGCGACGAATGGGCCCAGGGCTTCATGCTCAACTTCGAATCCGGCTATACCGACGGCACCGTGGGCTTCGGCCTCGACGCCCTGGGCATGCTCGGCATCAAGCTCGACTCCAGCAAGGACCGTACAGGCACCGGCCTGCTGCCGACCCACGACGACGGCAAGGCGGCCAACGAGTACTCCAAGCTCGGCCTGACCGGCAAGGTCAAGATCTCCCAGACCGAACTCAAGGTCGGCACCCTGATCCCGGAACTGCCGACGCTGCAGCCCAACGACGGGCGCATCCTGCCGCAGACCTTCGAAGGCGGCCTGCTCACCTCCCGCGAGATCAAGAACCTGACCTTCACCGGCGGCCGCCTGGAAAAGGCCAAGGACCGTGACGACACCAACTGGGAAGACCTGGCGCTGAACAACAAGAACGGCCGCTTCGGTGGTACGTTCCGCGCCGATCACTTCGACCTGGGCGGCCTGGACTACAAGTTCACCGACCGCATCACCGGCAGCTACCACTTCGCCCAGCTCGACGACATCTACCGCCAGCATTTCGTCGGCATGGTCGCCACCCAGCCCTGGGGCCCCGGCACCTTCGGTGCCGACCTGCGCCTCTCGAAGAGCGACGAACAGGGCAAGGCCCTGGCCGGCAAGATCGACAACACCACGGTCAACGGCATGCTCAGCTACGCGCTCAGCGGCCACAAGTTCAGCGCCGCCTACCAGCACCTGTCTGGCGACAGCGCCTTCCCCTATGTCGACGGCGCCGACCCGTACCTGGTCAACTTCGTCCAGATCAACGACTTCGCCGGCGCCGACGAGCGCTCCTGGCAGGTCCGCTACGACTACAACTTTGCCTCCCTGGGCATCCCCGGCCTGACCTTCATGACCCGCTACATCAACGGCGACAATGTCAGCCGCGCCGATGGCAGCGAAGGCAAGGAATGGGAGCGCAACACCGAGTTCAAGTATGTGGTGCAGAGCGGTCCGCTGAAGAACGTCGCAGTGCGCCTGCGCAACGCCACCTTCCGTTCCAACTTCGCCCGCGACGCCGATGAAGTACGCCTGCTGGTCAGCTACAGCGTGGCCCTGTGGTAACCCATAACAACAACGCTCACGGAGATAGACGATGAACCTTTCACTACGCCGACTCGTCCTTGCCACCGGCTGCCTGCTGCTGGCAGGCAACGCCCTGGCCGCCGAACCGAAACGCCCGGAATGCATCGCCCCGGCCTCGCCCGGTGGCGGTTTCGACCTGACCTGCAAACTGGTGCAGAGCGCACTGGTCGAGGAGAAGATCCTCAGCAAGCCCATGCGCGTCACCTACATGCCAGGCGGTGTTGGCGCCGTGGCCTACAACGCCGTCGTGGCCCAGCGTCCGGCCGATGGTGGCACGCTGGTCGCCTGGTCCAGTGGCTCGCTGCTGAACCTGGCCCAGGGCAAGTTCGGCCGTTTCGACGAGAACGCGGTGAAATGGCTGGCCGCCGTCGGCACCAGCTATGGCGCCATCGCAGTGAAAAGCGACTCGCCCTACAAGACCCTCGATGACCTGGTTGCTGCATTGAAAAAGGACCCGAGCAAGGTGGTGATCGGTTCCGGCGGCACCGTGGGTAGCCAGGACTGGATGCAGACCGCGCTGATCGCCAAGGCTGCCGGCATCAACCCGCGCGACCTGCGCTACGTGGCCCTGGAAGGCGGCGGCGAAATCGCCACCGCGCTGCTCGGCGGCCATATCCAGGTGGGTTCGACCGACATTTCCGACTCCATGCCACACATCCAGAGCGGCAGCATGCGCATCCTCGCGGTGTTCTCGGAAAATCGCCTGGACGAACCTGAAATGAAGAACATCCCGACCGCCAAGGAACAGGGCTACGACATCGTCTGGCCGGTGGTGCGTGGCTTCTACCTCGGCCCGAAGGTGAGCGACGAAGACTACGCCTGGTGGAAAGCGTCGTTCGACAAGCTGCTGGCCTCGGAAGACTTCGCCAAGCTGCGTGACCAGCGCGAGCTGTTCCCGTTCGCCATGACCGGTGAAGAGCTCGACGGCTATGTGAAGAAGCAGGTCGCCGACTACAAGACACTGGCCAAGGAATTCGGCCTGATTCAGTAAGCCCCTGTGATCTCTGTGGGAGCGGGCTTGCCCGCGAATTCGCCAGTCGCAGCAGCATCGTTGCCTGGTCTGTCGCATTCGCGGGCAAGCCCGCTCCCACAGGGAAGCATGAAAGCCGCTTCCATCGAGGATTCCTTCATGATCCTGCAACGCATCTTCGCCCTGGTCCTGCTGGCGGTCTGCGCCGCCCTGGCCGTCATGGCCTGGCCATACCAGGCGGCGTTTTCCTATGAGCCGGTAGGGCCGCGTGCCTATCCGCTGCTGATGCTCGGCCTGATGAGCCTGGGCCTTTTGTATTTGGCGATTCGTCCGACGCCCATCGTGCACAAGGACGACGAAGTTCCCCTGGACCGCGAGACCCTCACCAAGATCGCCGCCTGCATCGGCCTGCTGATCGTCTTCGCTGCCACCTTCGAGTCGCTGGGCTTCATCCTCAGCGCCGTCCTCGCCGGCCTGCCCATGGCCCGCCTGTATGGCGGCCGCTGGCTGCACAGCGCCATGGTGGTGGTGGGCATGAGCATCTTCCTCTACTGGCTGTTCGACCGGGTGATGGACGTCCCCCTGCCCCTCGGCCTGCTCGACGTACTGGAGAACTGACACATGGATACCTTGAGCTACCTCGGCCAGGGCTTCGGCGTCGCCCTGAGCCCCTACAACCTCGTCACTGCCCTGAGCGGCACCTTGATCGGCACCGTCGTCGGCCTGTTGCCAGGCCTGGGCCCGATCAACGGCGTGGCGCTGCTGATCCCCATCGCCTTTGCCCTCGGCCTTCCGCCGGAGTCGGCGCTGATCCTGCTGGCCGCGGTGTATCTGGGCTGCGAGTACGGCGGCCGGATCAGTTCGATCCTGCTGAACATCCCGGGCGAAGCCTCGACCGTGATGACCACCCTCGATGGCTACCCCATGGCCCGCCAGGGTCTGGCCGGTGTCGCCTTGTCACTGTCGGCCTGGAGCTCGTTCATCGGTGCCTTCATCGCTACCTGCGGCATGGTGCTGTTCGCCCCGCTGCTGGCGAAATGGGCGATCGCCTTCGGACCGGCGGAGTACTTCGTGTTGATGGTGTTCGCCATCGTCGCCCTTGGCGGCATGGCCGGCGACAAGCCACTGAAGACCTTCATCGCCGCACTGATCGGCCTGTTCCTGTCCGCCGTCGGCATCGACGCCAACAGCGGCGTGTACCGCTTCACCGGTGACAGCGTGCACCTGGCCGACGGTATCCAGTTCGTCGTGCTGGTACTGGGCCTGTTCTCCATCAGCGAGATTCTCCTGCTGCTGGAAAAGACCCACCATGGCCACCAGGCCGTCAAGGCCACCGGGCGCATGTTGTTCAACCTCAAGGAAGCGGCCTCGGTCTTCGTCGTCAACATTCGCTGCGGCCTGCTCGGCTTCTTCATGGGCGTGCTGCCCGGTGCCGGTGCCACCCTGGCCAGCGCCGTGGCATACATGACCGAGAAGCGTATCGCCGGGACCAGCGGCAAGTTCGGCAAGGGCGATGCCCGTGGCCTCGCCGCCCCGGAAACCGCCATCGGTGCATCCTGCTGCGGCGCCCTGGTGCCAATGCTGACCCTGGGCGTTCCAGGTTCGGGCACCACCGCCGTGATGATCGGTGCACTGACCCTGTACAACATCACCCCCGGCCCACTGCTGTTCGAACAGCAGCCTGACATCGTGTGGGGCCTGATCGCCTCGCTGTTCATCGCCAACATCATGCTGGTGATCCTGAACATCCCGATGATCCGCATCTTCACCCGCATCCTTGCCGTGCCGAACTGGGCGCTGGTGCCGGTGATCGCGATCATCACCGCGATCGGCGTCTATGCCGTGCACGCCACCACCTTCGACCTGTTCCTGATGGTTGGCATCGGCATCATGGGCTACATCCTGCGCAAGCTCGACTTCCCGCTGTCGCCGATCCTGCTGGGCTTCATCCTCGGCGGGCTGATGGAGCAGAACCTGCGCCGTGCGCTGTCGATCTCCAACGGCGAGCTGGGCATCCTCTGGTCGAGCCCGATCAGCATGAGCGTGTGGGCACTGGTGTTCTGCATGCTGGCCCTCCCGCTGCTGCGCATCTGGCGGCGCCGTAGCCTGCAGCGCCGGACCATGGCCGATGCCTGATCGGTCGTTGCCGCTGTTCTGGGCTACCGGGCTGGTCGGACTTGCTGGCGGTTTCATCGCCAGCAAGGTCGGCGGGCCTTTGCCGTGGATGGTCGGCTCGCTGCTGGCAATCATCGCAGTACGCTGCCTCACCCCCTGGCAGCTGTCGGAAATCCCCAACGGCCGCAAATGCGGGCAGTGGGTCATCGGTATCGGTATCGGCCTGCACTTCACCCCGGAAGTGATCGAACAGGTTGCCAGCCATTTCGGCTTGATCTTCTTCGGCGCGCTGCTGACCACGGTCTCCAGCGGCGTCGGCGTGTGGCTGCTGCGCCGCTCCGGTGAGGACCGTGCCACCGCGTTCTTCGCCAGCATGCCCGGCGGTTCGGGCGAGATGGTCAACCTCGGCGCGCGCAATGGCGCAGTGCTCAGCCAGGTAGCGGCAGCGCAGAGCCTGCGCGTGCTGGCGGTGGTGCTGTGTGTACCGGCACTGTTCAAGCTGCTGCTGGGCGATGGCGTGGCGCTGAACCATGCCGGCAGCGTCAGTTGGGGCTGGCTGGCGCTGATCGCGCCGCTGAGCATTGGCGTGGCGCTGCTCTGGCAGCGCCTGCGCCAGCCCAACCCCTGGTTGTTCGGGCCACTGCTGGTGGCCGCCAGCATCAGCCTGGCAAACAACCTGCAGATCGGCCTGCCCAACGGCGCCAGCCAGATCGGCCAGTGGCTGATCGGCAGTGGCCTGGCCTGTCACTTCAACCGCGCGTTCTTCCGCCGTGCGCCGGCGTTCCTGGGGCGCACCCTGGTGGCGACGGCCCTGTGCATGCTGATCGCAGGCGGCGCGGCCTGGGTGCTGAGCCTGTTCAGCCACCTGGACCTGCGTTCGCTGACATTGGGGATGATGCCCGGGGGGATTGCCGAGATGAGCCTGACGGCGGAGACCCTGCAACTGTCGGTGCCGCTGGTGACGGCATTGCAGGTGATGCGGCTGCTGTTCGTGCTGTTTCTGGCAGAACCGATGTTCAGGTATTGGGTGCGCCAGGGCGATTGAGCGGTCGGTCTCTTCGCGGGCAAGCCCGCTCCCACTGGCTGAGAGCAGGCTTGCCCGCGAAGAGACCAACCCGACCGCAAGCCCTTACAACGGCGGCACCGCCCAGTTGATGGGCTCCAATCCGCGCTGCTGCAGGAAGCCGTTGGTCCGGCTGAAATGCCCGCAACCCAAAAATCCGCGATACGCCGACAAGGGCGACGGATGCACCGACTTGAGCACCAGATGCTTGGTCCCGTCGATCAGCTTCTGCTTGCTCTGCGCATGGGACCCCCACAGCAGGAACACCACGTTCTCGCACTGCTCGCTGACCAGCTCGATGATGCGGTCGGTGAAGAACTCCCAGCCCTTCTTGGCATGCGACGCAGCATTGGCACGCTCGACGGTCATGGTGGTGTTGAGCAGCAACACCCCCTGCTCGGCCCAGCTCTGCAGGTAGCCGTGATTGGGGATCGGCAGGTTCAGGTCGCGCTGCAGCTCCTTGTAGATGTTCACCAGCGAAGGCGGCGTCGGCACGCCCGGTTGCACCGAGAAGCACAGACCATGGGCCTGGCCGGGGCCGTGGTAAGGGTCCTGGCCGAGAATCACCACCTTCACCTTGTCCAGCGGCGTGGTATTGAGGGCGTTGAAGATCAGCGGCCCAGGTGGATAGATCTCCTTGCCCGCGGCATATTCCTGGCGCAGGAATTCGCGCAGCTGCTGCATGTAGGGCTTGTCGAACTCGGCACGCAATGCGGCCTTCCAGCTAGGTTCGAGCTTGATGCGATCGTCGTCGGTCATGGCGCCATCCTGAATCAGAGTGGGCGCGACACTAGGAAAGCCGCCTCGGCTTGTCAATCGCTCCGACCGGTGACAAGCACGATCGGCCAGGCAAGCCATACTTGTGCGACGACTTGCGCGAGGTTGTCCATGTCCATTCATTGCGAGGTACTCACCGGCGCCGATGGCGCCCGTATCGGCATCGCTACCCTGGATGCCGCCAAGACCCTGAACGCCCTGACCCTGGGGATGATCGAGATGCTCGATTCGCACCTGCGCGAATGGGCACGCGATCCGGGCGTGGTCTGCGTGCTGCTGCGCGGCGATGGCGAAAAGGCCTTCTGCGCAGGCGGCGATGTACGGGCGCTGGTACAGGCCTGTCGCGAGCATCCCGGCAGCGTGCCGCCGCTGGCGGCAACCTTTTTCGCCGCCGAATACCGCCTCGACTATCTGCTGCACACCTACCCCAAGCCGCTGTTGTGCTGGGGCCACGGTCATGTGCTGGGCGGCGGCATGGGCCTGTTGCAGGGTGCCAATGTACGCATCGTCACCCCCAGCAGCCGCCTGGCGATGCCGGAGGTGAGCATCGGCCTGTATCCGGATGTTGGTGCCAGTTGGTTCCTCAGCCGCCTGCCGGGCAAGCTTGGCCTGTTTCTGGCGCTGACCGGTGCGCCGATCAATGCCCGTGACGCCCTTGACCTGGGGTTGGCGGACCGCTTCCTCGGCGAGCCGCAGCAGGCGTCGCTGATTGAAGAACTGCTGCAACTGAACTGGCAGGAACAGACCGACTTGCAACTGAACAGCCTGCTCAGGGCCGAGCAGCATCGCGTCTGGGGCGAACTTCCCGAAGCGCAGTGGCTGCCCCGCCGTGCCGTGATCGATGCGCTGCTCGATATCGCTGACCCGGTAGCCGCCTGGCGGGCCGTGTGCGGCTTGAGACAACACGCCGATCCACTGCTGGCCAAGGCGGGCGAGCGCTTGCATGAAGGCTGCCCGCTCACGGGTCATCTGGTCTGGGAACAGCTTCACCGCGCCCGTCACCTGTCGCTGGCCCAGGTGTTCCAGATGGAATACGCCATGAGCCTGAACTGCTGTCGGCATCCGGAATTCAGCGAAGGGGTGCGTGCTCGCTTGCTCGACAAAGACAATCAACCGCACTGGCACTGGCCGGATATCGGCAAGGTGCCAGCGGCGGTGGTCGACGCACATTTCGCTAAAGTCTGGGAGGGGCGACACCCGCTGGCAGATCTGGGCTGATCCTATCGCTGCCAGTTGCGATCCCCGCGCCCCCGGTCCCTTTGCCCATTGGAATGCCAGCGATCATCCCGCCCACCACCACGATAATCATGGCGATCGCGGTCACGCCCATAGTCATAGCGCTGGCGGTTGCCGTAGTCATAACGCGGATTGCCATGCCACTGGTTCACCACCGGTGGCGTGTAGGGCCGGTAGTAAGGCGCCGGCGCTGGACGGTAGTAACGCGGTGCCGTCTGGTAGTAATACCGAGGCTGGGGCGCGACGTAGTAACGGTCCTGACGATAGTAGTAACCCGGGTAGGCGTAGCGGTCAGCGGTGTAGTACCCGCTGCGGTAATAGCCCCCGCCCCCGTAGTATGGGGCGCAGGCACTGGTCATCAGGCCAAGCAGAACGACCAACAGGATTCGAGGGTACATGGCGGCCTCCTGGACCGCTGGATTGCCCGGCACAGCGGCGCTGGCGGACGTCGATCGCAACACGTTGATCGACACTGAGTAAGACAGTGCGCCCGAGATCCGGTGCCATTTGCGCAACAAATTGAAACAGACAGAACGATCCGGAAATACAAATGGACAGAGGCGCGACAAAAGCTGTCAGCAGATATACTGCGCGCCTCTGTGCAGATCTACTCGAATCCCCGGAAGCCACCATGAACGACAGCCAGCGCTGCCCCGCCTGCGGCGCCGCCAACCAGTGCGCCCTGGCGGACCCGCGCAGTGCCACCCAGGCCTGCTGGTGTTTCAGCGTCAGCATCGATTGCGCTGTGCTCGAAGCGCTTCCCGACGAACTGCGTAACAAAGCCTGCCTGTGCCCTCGCTGTGCAGCAGCCGACGAACAGCTCAAGGCAGCCGACCAGCGGCAGCCTCTCTAAGACTTGTACGATGCGCCTGGATCGATTTCTCGCCAACTTCCCCCAGTACAACCGCCAGCAGGTGCGCGTGCTGCTGGTGCAGCGCCGTGTGTGGGTCGACGCGCAGCCGGTGATCGACCCGCGCCACGAGGTGCGCGAATTCAGCCGAGTCGAGGTCGATGAGCAGTTGCTGCAGGCCGGGCGCCCGGCACGCTACCTGATGCTGCACAAGCCCGCCGGTTGCGTCAGCGCCACCCGCGACCCGCAGCACCCCACCGTACTCGACCTGCTGCCGCCCGAACTGCGTGACGACCTGCACATTGCCGGGCGCCTGGACTACAACACCACCGGCCTGATGATCCTGACCAATGACGGCCAATGGTCACGCCGCCTGACCCAACCACGCACCAAGCAGGCGAAGATCTATCTGGTCGAGACCGAGGACGAAATCGGCGCGCACTACATCGACAAGTTCCGCGAAGGCTTCTACTTCGCCTTCGAAGACCTCACCACCCTGCCCGCCCAACTCGACATTCTGGGCCCACGCAGCGCGCGGCTGGCGATCGTCGAAGGGCGCTATCACCAGGTCAAGCGCATGTTCGGCCACTTCGACAACAAGGTGATCGGCCTGCACCGCGAAAGCATGGGGCCGATCCATCTGGACCCGGCCCTGGCGCCAGGTGCGTTCAGGACGCTGACCGCCGAAGAAATCGCGGCGGTCTGAAGGTCGGCCTCAGGCGTTCTTCCTCACTCTGAACCACGCCGCATACAGCGCCGGCAGGAACAACAGCGTCAGCGCCGTGGCCACGATCAGACCACCCATGATCGCCACCGCCATCGGCCCGTAGAACACGCTGCGCGACAGCGGGATCATCGCCAGAACCGCCGCCAGGGCAGTCAGCACGATGGGCCGGAAGCGCCGCACCGTGGCCTCGATGATCGCCTGCCAACGGTCCAGCCCAGCGGTGATGTCCTGCTCGATCTGGTCCACCAGGATCACCGAGTTACGCATGATCATCCCTGCCAGCGCGATGGTGCCAAGCATCGCCACGAAGCCGAACGGCTGGCGGAACACCAGCAGGAACAGGGTCACACCAATCAGCCCCAACGGCGCGGTGAGGAACACCATCACCGTGCGCGAGAAACTGCGCAGCTGGATCATCAGCAAGCTCAGTACCACCACGATGAACAGCGGCATGCCCGCGTTTACCGAGCGTTGACCGCGCTGGGCATCCTCTACCGTGCCGCCGACTTCCAGCAGGTAGCCGTCGGGCAACTGCTCGCGCACCTGCTGCAGGGTCGGCAGGATCTGCTTGACCAGGCTGTCCGGCTGTTCCTTGTCGTAGATATCGGCACGCACGGTCACCGTCGGCAGGCGATTGCGGTGCCAGATCACGCCCTCTTCGAAGCCGTACTCCAGCGTCGCCACCTGCGACAACGCCACGCTCTGGCCGTTGTCGGTCGGCAGCGCCAGGCTGCCCAGGCTACCCATGTCGCTGCGCTCCTCGCGGGTGCCGCGCAGGAGGATCTCGATCAGTTCGTTGTCCTCGCGGTACTGGCTGACCGTAGTACCTGTCAACGAGCTCTGCAGGAAACTGGACAGGTGCGAAGTACTCACCCCCAGCGCGCGGGCACGGTCCTGGTCGATCGCCAGGAACACCGCCTTGCTCGGCTCCTCCCAGTCCAGGTGCACGTTGACCACATGCGGGTTCTCGCGCACCTTGGCCGCCACCTCGCGGGCCAGGGCGCGTACTTTCTCGATGTGCTCACCGGTGACCCGGAACTGCACCGGGTAACCCACGGGCGGACCGTTCTCAAGGCGCGTGACCCGCGAGCGCAATTGCGGGAATTCCTGCTCAAGGGTGGTAATGGCCCAGCTGCGCAGGGCTTCGCGGTCTTTGAGCGACTTGGCCAGCACCACGAACTGGGCGAAGCTCGCCGCCGGCAGTTGCTGATCCAGCGGCAGGTAATAACGCGGTGAGCCGGTGCCGACGTAGGCCACGTAGTTGTCGATACCGTCCTGCTGCTTGAGTAGGGCCTCCAGACGCTTGACCTGCTCGGCGGTATTGGCCAGCGAAGCCCCTTCGGCGAGCTTCAGGTCGATCATCAGCTCAGGCCGCGCCGACGCAGGGAAGAACTGCTGGGGCACGAAGCGGAACAGCACGATGCTGCCGATGAAAGCGGCAATGGTCAGCACGATCACGGTCTTGCGACGGCGCACGCACCACTCCACCACCTTGCGCACACGTTGGTAGAACGGCGTGGCATAAGGGTCGGGCGTATGCTCGCCATTGCCGTGACGCGCCGCATGGCGCTTGGCCAGGTCCGGCAGCAGGCGGTCGCCCAGGTAGGGAACGAACAATACCGCCGCGACCCACGAGGTCAGCAAGGCAATGGTCACCACCTGGAAGATCGACCGGGTGTACTCGCCGGTGCTCGACGCGGCCGTGGCGATCGGCAGAAAGCCCGCAGCGGTGATCAGCGTTCCGGTCAGCATCGGGAAGGCGGTACTCGACCAGGCATAGCTCGCCGCCTTGAGCCGGTCGTAGCCCTGCTCCATCTTGATCGCCATCATCTCGACCGCAATGATCGCATCGTCCACGAGCAAACCCAGGGCCAGCACCAGCGCCCCCAGCGAAATCTTGTGCAAGCCGATGCCGAAGTAGTGCATCGCGGCGAAGGTCATCGCCAGCACCAGCGGGATCGCCAGCGCCACCACCAACCCCGTGCGCACCCCCAGCGAGAAGAAGCTCACCAGCAACACGATGACCAGTGCCTCGACCAGCACCTGGATGAACTCGCCGACCCCAGCCTTGACCGCTGCCGGCTGATCGGACACCTTGCGCAGTTCCATGCCCGCTGGCAGGTTGTGCGCCAGGCGGGCGAACTCGGCTTCCAGCGCCTTGCCCAGTACCAGGATGTCACCGCCGTCCTTCATCGACACGGCAAGGCCGATGGCATCCTCGCCCATGAAGCGCATACGTGGCGCAGGTGGGTCGTTGAAGCCGCGATGGACTTCGGCGACATCGCCGATGCGGAAGGTTCGGTCGCCCACGCGGATGGGGAACTGGCGAATCTGCTCGACGCTGTCGAAGCGCCCGCTGACCCGCAGTTGCAAGCGCTCACTGGGCGTTTCGAAGAAGCCCGCAGTGCTCACCGCATTCTGCTCACGCAACGCCTGCTGCACCGCCGCCAGCGGCACCCCAAGGGTCGCCAGCTTGGTGTTGGACAGCTCGATCCAGATCTTCTCGTCCTGCAAGCCGATCAGCTCGACCTTGCCCACATCCTTGACCCGCTGCAGCTGGATCTGGATGCGATCGGCATAATCCTTGAGCACCGCATAGTCGAAGCCTGCCCCGCTCAGGGCGTAGATATTGCCGAAGGTGGTGCCGAACTCGTCGTTGAAGAACGGACCCTGCACTTCCGGTGGCAAGGTGTGGCGAATGTCCGCGACCTTCTTGCGGATCTGGTACCACAGCTCGGGAATTTCGTTCGAATGCATCGAGTCGCGGGCCATGAACGTGACCTGGGACTCACCCGGACGGGAGAACGAGACGATCTTGTCGTACTCGCCGGTCTCCATCAGCTTCTTTTCAATGCGCTCGGTGACCTGTCGGGACACCTCTTCGGCGGTGGCACCAGGCCACAGCGTGCGCACGACCATGGCCTTGAAGGTAAAGGGCGGATCTTCACTCTGCCCCAGCTTGGTGTAGGACATGGCGCCAATGGCCGCCAACAGGATCATCAGGAACAATACGATCTGGCGATTGCGCAGCGCCCAGGCGGAAAGGTTGAAACCCATCGGGACTTACTCCTTGGTCGCCAGGTTCACCATACGGTTGCTGCGATCGACCGGCCGTACCTCCTGGCCTTCGCGCAGCACGTGGCCACCTGCGGCGACCACCCAGTCGTTGGCGCCCAGCCCTTCGAGCACCGGCACGCTGTCTGCGCCATAAGGGCCGAGACGCACGGGCGCACGCTCCAGTCGATTGTCCTTGCCAACCCGCCAGACATAAGCCTGGCCCTGCTCGGCAGTCACCGCCGACAGCGGCACCGACAGCGGCGAGTGTTCGGCGTGGGCGATGTACACCTTGGCACTCTGGCCCAGCTCTGCCGGGGCTTGCGTCGATGTGAAGGCGATTCGCGCAGCGAAGGTGCGCGAGCGTGGATCGGCCGCCGGCGACAGCTCGCGGATACGCCCCTCGAAGCGTTGCTCGGGATGCGACCACAGTTCGACACTGACCGCCTGCCCTACCGAGAAACGCGCGAACTGTTGCTCGGGCAGGCCGATGGCCACCTCACGTTCGCCATCGGCGGCCAGGGTGAACACTGTCTGCCCCGCCGCAACCACCTGGCCGACCTCGACCTGGCGCTTGGCGATCACCCCGTTCTGCGGCGCCCGCAGCACCGCGTATTCGGCCTGGTTGCCGGCCACGTCGAATTCGGCCTTGGCCTGCTTGAGGCGGGCAAGACCTGCACGGTAGAGGTTCTCGGCATTGTCGAACTGGGAATGGCTGACCATCTGTCGGTCGAGCAGCTTCTGGTAACGGTCGCGTTCGGCCCGCACCAGCGACAGGTTCGCTTCGGCGGCCGCCATCTGCGCGCGGTTGGCCTCCAACTGCAGGTGCACATCCTGTGGATCGAGCTCGGCCAGTGGTTGGTCGGCCTTGACCCGCTGCCCTTCCTCGACCAGGCGCTTGCTGACCTTGCCACCAATACGGAACGCCAGTTCCGGCTCGAACCTGGCGCGTACTTCGCCCGGATAGCTGTCGGCCGAGGCGCCGGTGGGCTGGGGCTGGATCACCAGTGCCGGACGCGGGGCCGCGGGTGCAGCAGCCTCCTGGCCACAGGCAGTGAGCAGCAGAAGGCAGGCAAGGGGCAGGACGAGGGGCGACGCACGACGCAACATGATGGAAGACCTTTCGCAGAGGACGCATCGAATAATTATACTGGCGGGTATATTAAGTCAGCGAAACGACTCCGGGAAGCAGGTGCATGAGAGAAAAATGTATTTGCGCCGCGACGTGCGTAGCAGCCGCGAGCCGCGCGACCCGGTAATATGAGCGCTCCATCAGACAAACACGGATTCCAATGCCCATCGACGCACCCACAGGCCCTGGCCGGCCCAAGGATCTCGCCAAGCGCGAGGCCATCCTCGAAGCCGCCAAGTCGCTGTTCCTCAGCCTTGGCTATGCCAACACCAGCATGGATGCGGTCGCTGCGGCGGCGGGTGTTTCAAAACTGACGGTCTATAGCCACTTCAACGACAAGCAGACCCTGTTCGGCTCTGCAGTCATGGCCACCTGCCAGACGCAGTTGCCCGACCTGATCTTCGAGCTGCCCGAGGGGGTGCCGATCGAAGAGGTGCTGCTCAACATCGCCCGAGGCTTCCAGGCACTGATCAGCAGCGACGAGTCGGTCAAGCTCACGCGCCTGATCATGGCCTTGGGCAGCCAGGACCCGGGGCTTGGGCAGTTCTTCTACGAGGCGGGGCCCAAGCGGGTGCTGGCCGAGATGGAGGCGTTGCTGCGCTGTGTCGACGAGCGTGGGTTGCTGCGGATAGAGAATCCGTTGCGCGCCGCCGAGCATTTCTTCTGCCTGATCAAGGGTGCTGCCGATTACCGCCTGCTGCTGGGCTGCGCACCGCCGCTGGCCGGCGAGGACGCCGAGCAGCATGTGCGCGAGGTGGTCGGGGTGTTCATTCGCGCGTATAGCAGCCCCCTGTAGGAGCGGGCTTGCCCGCGAAAAGTACACACCGCGCTCATGCACCGGCTTTTGCCGGTGTTCGCGGCGGTTCGGCGCCACCCCTCGAGCCGGCTGACCCTAAGCCTTCAACGCCTTCTTCGGATAGATATCGTAGCGGCTGGACTTGCCTTCCAGGCTATGACTCGGCTTTGGCCCGTCGATGATCGGCGCCTTGCGCGGGCGCTTGACCACCACCCGGTGGCTGGCCAGCGCCAGCGCCGCCTCCAGCAGTGCAGGAGCATCCAGGTCGTCGCCCACCAGCGGGCGGAACACGCGCATTTCCTTCTTCACCAGCGCGCTCTTGTCACGATGCGGGAACATCGGATCGAGGTAGATCACCTGCGGCGCCTCGCCCTGCCAATCGCGCATGCGCTCGATGGCGTTGCCGGTCAGCAGGCGCATGCGCTCGACGATCGGCCCCACTTCGGCATCCAGGCGCCCACGCGCCAGGCCATCCTCGAGCAACGCAGCAATCAGCGGCTGACGTTCGATCAGGGTCATCTGGCAGCCCAGACTCGCCAGCACGAAGGCATCCTTGCCCAGGCCCGCAGTGGCATCCAGCACCTGAGGCCGCACGCCTTGAGCGATACCGACCGCCTTGGCGATCATCTGCCCATTGCCGCCGCCGAACAGGCGTCGATGTGCCGCCTGCCCTTCGACGAAATCCACCCGGACCGGGCCGGGGGCCTGCGGGCCCAATTGCTGGATCTGCAGACCATCAGCACCGATCTGCACAGCGAACTCCGCCGCGTCATCCACCTGCGGCAGGCCCAGACGCTGCGCCCATTCCTGTGCCTGCGCCTGGAACGACGCCGACAGCGCCTCGACCCTGATACCTGTGCCCTGCTCTTGCTCTGCCATCCGATCCCGCACTCGAAAAAATTAATGAAACCCCGGCCACGGCCGATAAAAGCTCTATCCGCTATTCTGCCAGAGCACAACGCGCGCGACTGCCATGTCAGATACTCTTCCCATCGGTTTGACCTACCTGTCGCCAGTCGGCAACTACGGTCGCCAGAATACCCAGGCACTGGGCGGCGTCAGCCACCTGTGGCAGGACTTCTTCGCCCGCGCGATGGCCGAGCAGTCCGCAGAAGAGCAGGACAGCTTCAGCCAGGCATTGACTCGCCAGTACGACAAGGACAGCGGCGAGCCACTGGGTGGCGCCAAGGCGCTGGCATTGATCGAAATTCAGCGCGCGCTGCCGGTTCAGGATACCGAGGTGCGTCCGCCCGAGCCGCTGTTCCTGCCCAAGGCGGAACTGGAAGCCAACCTGCTGGAGCCGGCCCCCGAACCCTTCAGCGCCAGCGAACTGATCGAGCAGCAGCGCCAGCTCGACCTCAACGGCAGTTGGCTACGTCCGCTGGTGATGAACCAGGGCCATCCTTCGCCCGAGCCGGGCCCGGCGCCTTCGCCGCGTCCGCTGCACCTGCCAATCGCCGAACTGGAAAAGTACCTGCTAGAGCCCGCCCCGGAACCCTTCGACGACGCGACTCTCGCCAAGCAGCAGACCGACCTGGAGTTCGACACCCACTGGGCGCGCCCGGTGGTGCTGAACAACGTGCGCGTACACGCCTGAATCAGCGACAGACCTGCCACCGCCCCGCATCCAGATGAAAGTGATTTGCGTGGGCGGCATTGTAGTCAGGTCCAAGCACCGTACTGAAGCTCTCGCAGGCCGCATCGCGCACTTCGCGCAGGAATTGCGCCTTCGCCCCGCCCGCCTGCCAGTCTCGCGCCAGCACGATGCGCTGGCCATCCTTCAGACGAAAACCGCTGATGTCCAGGGCATTGGCCGTCGCGTGCTGGCTAAGCCGCCCCTGCTCGCGATGATAGACATTGCGACAGGCAAAACTGCCCAGGTGATCCACCTGTGCCACCGACTGGCCAAACACACGCTGCGCCGCAGGCTGCAGGCCGTGAGTCTCGAACAGCGCATAGGCCACCGCCAGCGGACAACTGGCGAGAAAGCTGCTGCTCAACCGCGCCTCGCCAGCTTCGATACGCCATACGTTGCGTAACGGACAACGCGCCGTTTCCGGGCTGTCGGCCTGTTCCCGATAACGCAGCGCGGAGGTTTGCAGTGCCTGTCGACACAGATCCGGGTCGTCACGCAGGCGTGACAGCTTGTAGGCCGTCAGCAGGTTCGGCGGCTGACGCACATCCAGCGCCGCCCAGGGGTTCCACGCCGCCGGGGGGCGCCAACCGAGATACCAGGCAACAGCGCCTGCGACCATCACCCCGCCCAGCACCGTCGCCAGCAAACGCATGGCCGATCAGCGTCGGAACAGATCGTTGAGCTGGGCGAACGGCACCGCCTGCTCGCCGTAAGCGAAAGTGCCCTGGTCGCGGATCTCCAGCGCCGCACGCTGCAACGCCCCCAGCGCCGCCCTGGCCATTGATGAACCCACACTGATGCGCCGCACACCCAGGTCCTGCAACTGGTTCACCCCCAGCGGCACGCCTGCCATGCCCATCAGCACGTTGACCGGCCTGGGCGCAACGGCCTGCACCACTGCCCGTATCTCATCGACGCTGCGCAGGCCTGGGGCATAGAGCACATCGGCACCGGCCTCGGCGAACGCCTGCAGCCGCTTGATGGTGTCATCCAGGTCCAGGCGCCCGTGCAGCAGGTTTTCTGCGCGGGCACAGAGAGTGAACGGGAAAGGCAGGCTGCGCGCCGCCTGCACTGCAGCGCGTACGCGCTCGACGGCCAGGCCGAAGTCATGGATGGGGGAATCGCGGCGACCGCTGGCGTCCTCGATCGAGCCGCCAACCAACCCGGCCTCGGCGGCACGCAGAATGGTCTGCGCGCAGTGTTCGGGCAGGTCGCCGAAACCGTTCTCCAGGTCTGCGGCCACCGGTAGGGGAGTGGCATCAACGATGGCCTGGGCGTTGGCCAGGGTTTCATCGAGGCTCAGAGCGCCCTCGGCATCAGGACGGCCCAGACTGAAGGCCAATCCTGCGCTGGTCGTGGCAAGTGCCTCGAAGCCCAGCGCAGCCAGCAGCTTGGCGGACCCGGCGTCCCAAGGGTTGGCGATGACGAAGGCGCCATCACGCTCGTGCAACATCTTGAAGGCTTCGGCTCGCAGGGTTTGCACATCCATGATCAGGTCTCCGGCAAGGTCTGGGGGTCAGAGTAATCCCAGTTGTTCGACCTCAGGTGCGCGCGGCAATTCCGGCAAGGCCGCCAGGCCCGGCAACCGCACCATGAGGCGCTGGTGAAAGTGCTGGGCCAAGGCTGCGGCCAGGCGGTTGTCGGAGGTGTGCAGGAAAATGTACGGGCAACGCCCCTCCTCGATCCAGCCGGCGACCTTGTCTACCCAAGGTGTGAGAAAGCTTTCGTTGGCAGCCAACTCCGGATGACCGATGAAGCGCACCTGCGGGTGCTGGCTGAAGGCGGCCGGACGCGGCGGCACCTTGGGCTTCTTGGCCTGCGCGTGCAGCACCGCCGGGTCGCGCGACGTGCAACTGAACAGTGCCCGCGGATCCAGGCAGATCCGCTCCACACCGCGCTCATGCAACAGTCGGTTGAGCAGGCGCTCTTCATCGCCACGGGCGAAGAAGGCATCGTTGCGCACCTCGACGGCCACTGGCACACCGATCTCGTCGAGAAAGTGACTCAGTTCCGCCAATCGGGCCGGGCCGAACAGCGCTGGCAGTTGCAGCCAGTAGGGGGTTACTCGCTCGCCCAGCGGCGCCAGCAGACGGGTGAAGTCCAGCGCGGATTCAAGCTGATCACGCAGATCGCCCGCATGGCTGACGTCACCGGGAAACTTCGCGGTGAAGCGAAACCGCTGGGGCATGACCTGGGCCCAGCGCTCCACCGTGGCGGGCGCAGGACGGGCGTAGAAGGTGGTGTTGCCCTCGACCGCATTGAACACCTGGCTGTACAGGCCAAGGTATTCAGCAGGGCGGGCGTCGGCGGGATAGAGGTAGTCGCGCCAGGCGTTCTCGCTCCAGGACGGACAACCGAGGTGATAAGGCAGAGGCGATGGATTCATCCATCAAATGTACAGGTCCAACCCAAGCACTTCCATCTCCCAATCGGTGAAACCGGCGGTGCTGAGGTAGCTGGCCAGCGCAGTGGCGGTGCGGCGGTCACGGGCGCGGGGGAATACCATGTCCTGCTGACGCGCAGGCAGGCCGGCGCTGCGGCGGTTGGCGCGGGCAATCTGCTCGGCTTCGTCGTCTTCGACGTCCTCGATTACCTGTGCATCGTCGATGCTCTCGTCGCGCACCAGCGCCTTGCGCGGGGCACGCTTGACCGGATAGGACTGTGAGGAGAAACCGTCGATGCGCATGATGGGTGCACTCAGGAGCAATGATGGCAATCTAGCAGCATCAGGCTTCCATCACCAATGCGCGTGTGATAACTGGACCACAGTTCGCGCAAAAGGTTTTATCTCGAACGGCAATAGCCGACGAACTGTACTCAGCGCGCCTTGGGCGTAGCGACATTATCGCGCAGATAGACCGGTTGAGCCTGTTCGGCTGCAACCGCCTCGCCACGCGCCCAGGCATGACCGGCCAGGCTGAGGATATCCAGGGCATGCGGCAGGGCCTGGGCATCGCAACGCTCGACCTGCACCGCCAGACGCTCGCCATAACCCCAGCCAGTGCCGGCACCGAACCACTGGCCGGCCTGGGGCAGTGCCACCCGCTCAGGGGCGATCACCCGCTCCTGATCGAGCAGGCGCATTTCGCCATCGTGCGCCTGGTAGCAGCCCCAATACACTTCGTCCATGCGCGCATCGATGGCCGCGGCCACCTGCTGCACACCCTGTTGGCGCAAGGCCCCCTGGGCCAGGGCGGCGAGGTTCGACACCGGCAGCACGGGCCGTTCGAGGGCGAACGCCAGCCCATGGACCACACCGATGGCGATGCGCACACCCGTGAAGGCCCCAGGCCCACGGCCAAAGGCGATGGCATCCACTGCACTCAGGGCGATACCGGAGTCGGCGAGCAACTGCTTGATCATCGGCAGCAGCTTCTGCGCATGCTGGCGCGGGATCACCTCGTAATGGCTGGTCACCTTGCCGTCATGCAGCAGGGCGACGGAACAGGCTTCGGTGGCGGTATCCAGGGCCAGCAGGGTGGTCATCGAACGTGTATCCAGGCGAAAGGGAAAAGAGCGGCAGTATAAACGACAACGGCCCGCAAGCGGGCCGTTGTAAAACGCAGAGGCCGATCAGCTCAGGGCTGCCAGCACCTTGGCGGTGATCGACTCGACCGAGCCGACGCCCTCGATGTGGGCGTATTTGGGCTTGCCGGCGTTGTCAGCCGACAGCTTCTGGTAGAAGTCCACCAGCGGCTTGGTCTGGCTGTGGTAGACCGACAGGCGGTGACGCACGGTTTCTTCCTTGTCGTCGTCGCGCTGGATCAGGTCTTCGCCGGTGACATCGTCCTTGCCTGCCACTTTCGGCGGGTTGTACTGGATGTGGTAGGTGCGGCCCGAGGCCAGGTGCACGCGGCGACCGGCCATGCGACCGACGATCTCTTCGTCGTCCACGGCGATTTCGACCACGGCGTCAATGTCGACACCTGCAGCGACCATGGCCTCGGCCTGCGGAATGGTGCGCGGGAAACCGTCGAACAGGCAGCCCTTGGCGCAGTCTGGCTGAGCGATGCGCTCCTTCACCAGGCTGATGATCAGATCGTCGGAAACCAGCTGGCCGGCATCCATGACTTTCTTCAGTTCCAGGCCCAGCGGGGTGCCGGCCTTGACAGCGGCACGCAGCATGTCGCCAGTGGAGATCTGTGGAATACCGAACTTCTCGGTGATGAACTTTGCCTGAGTACCTTTACCGGCCCCGGGAGCTCCCAGCAGAATTACGCGCATCTCGTGCTCCTCATATTTTTTTATTGCAAATCAATGGATTCGGCGTTCAGGGCCAAGTCCGGAAAATCGGATCAGACCGGAAAATCGGTCAAAAGGCTGATCAAGATACACAGCGCCCGGCAGCCAGACAAGCGTTCCAAAGTTGCACGAAAGCCCATCTGGCGCCGTTTTGCCGAGCAGGTTGCACCCATCGCAACCCACCCCGATACACCCCGTGCCTGCACCATCGTGCAGCCTGCTGCTGCGCTGCCGGACGGCCTCAGCCGGTGTTGCGCAAACCGGCGGCAATACCGGCCACGGTCACCAGCAGGGCCTGCTCCAGCGGGCTGTCCAGAGCGGCTTCGCGCACCCGCGACCGGGCCAGCAGCTCGGCCTGCAGGCGGTGCAGCGGGTCCAGGTAGGTGTTGCGCAGGCTGATGAATTCCAGGGTCTCCGGGCTGTGTGCCAGTAGCACCGCCTGGCCGGTCAGGCCCAACACCACCTGGCACGACTGCGACAATAGGTCGCGCAGATGCGCACCCAATGGCAGCAGCGCCGGTTGCACTAGACGTTCGTCGTAGGCCCTGGCGATTTCTGCATCGGCCTTGGCCAGCACCATCTCCAGCATGTCGATGCGGGTGCGGAAGAACGGCCACTGCTCACGCATTTGCCCCAGCAGCTCACCCTGGCCGCGCGCCAGGGCATTGCTCAGCGCCGTTTCCCACCCAAGCCAGGCCGGCAGCATCAGGCGCGTCTGGGTCCAGCCGAAGATCCACGGGATGGCCCGCAGGCTTTCGATGCCGCCCGCCCGGCGCTTGGCCGGCCGACTGCCTAACGGCAGGCGCCCAAGTTCCTGCTCCGGGGTGGATTGACGGAAGTACTCGACGAAATCGGGGTTCTCGCGAACCACCGCGCGATAAGCCTTCACCCCATCGGCGGCGAGCTGGTCCATGAGTTCGCGCCAGGCAGGCTCGGGCGGTGGCGGCGGCAACAAGGTCGCCTCGAGCACCGCCGCCAGGTAGAGATTGAGGTTCTGCTCGGCGATCCCCGGCAGGCCGAACTTGAAACGGATCATCTCGCCCTGTTCGGTCGTGCGGAAACGCCCCGCCACCGAACCTGGCGGCTGGGAAAGGATCGCCGCATGGGCCGGGCCACCGCCACGGCCGACGGTGCCGCCGCGGCCGTGGAACAACAGCAGTTCGACTTGGTGTTCGCGGCAGATGCGCACCAGGTTTTCCTGCGCCCGGTACTGCGCCCAGGCGGCTGCAGTGGTACCGGCATCCTTGGCCGAGTCCGAGTAACCGATCATCACCTCCTGCGGCCCGTGCAGGCCGGCACGGTAGCCCGGCAGGCCGAGCAGTCGTTCCATCACTGGGCCTGCGTTGTCCAGGTCGGCGAGCGTTTCGAACAGCGGCACCACGCGCATCGGCCGGGTCAGGCCGGCCTCCTTGAGCAGCAGTTGCACGGCCAGCACATCCGATGCTGCGCCAGCCATGGAGATGACATAGGAGCCAAGCGATGCCGCTGGTGCTGCAGCAATCTCGCGGCAGGTGGCAAGCACCTCGGCAGTTTCGGCCTCGGGCTGGAAATGCGCGGGCAACAGCGGCCGACGATTCTTCAGCTCGGCCTGGAGGAAGCTCATGCGCTGTTCTTCGTCCCACTCGGCATATCGCCCAAGCCCGAGATATTCGGTGATTTCTGACAATGCGTCGCGGTGCCGGGCCGCATCCTGACGCACGTCCAGGCGCACCAGGAACAGGCCGAAGGTCACCGCCCGGCGCAGGCAGTCGAGCAACGGGCCGTCGGCGATCACACCCATGCCGCAGTCGTGCAGCGACTGATAGCACAGTTGCAGTGGTTCGATCAGTTCACGGTTGTCGGCGAGCACGTCCGCACCGGCAGGCTGCGGACCGGCCAGCGAGGCATGGGCCCAGGCCCGGGTGGCACGCAGGCGATCGCGCAGTTGCTTGAGGAAGGCGCGGTAGGGCTCGGCGCTGTCACCCACCTTGGCGCGCAGGGCGTCACTGGCCTGTTGCATGGACAGTTCGGCGGCGAGGTAGTCGATATCGCGCAGGAACAGGTCGGCCGCCATCCAGCGTGCCAACAACAGCACCTCGCGGGTGACCGGGGCAGTGACGTTGGGGTTGCCATCGCGGTCGCCACCCATCCACGAGGCGAAACGCACCGGCGCCGCTTCCAGCGGCAGGTGCAGGCCCGTGGCCTCGAACAGCGCCTTGTCGACCTTGCGCAGGTGGCTGGGAATCGCCTGCCACAGGGAATGCTCGATCACCGCAAAGCCCCATTTGGCCTCATCGACCGGCGTTGGCCGGGTGCGTCGAATCTCCTCGGTGTGCCAGGCCTCGGCGATCAACCGGCGCAGGCGCTCGCGCACCTGCTGGCGCTCGGCCGGCGTGAGGTCGCGATGGTCCTGTGCGGCAAGCTGCGCGGCGATGGCATCGTACTTCTGGATCAGCGTACGCCGCGCCACTTCGGTGGGGTGGGCAGTGAGCACCAGCTGGATGTCCAGCTTGGCCAGTTGCCGGGCCAAGGCATCGTTGCCATGCCCTGCCTGCTTGAGGCGCGCCAGCAACTCGGGCAGCGCACGGTCCTCGAACGGTGCCGGTTGGTCGGCCCCACGGCGATGAATCAACTGGTACTGCTCGGCAATGTTGGCCAGGTTGAGGAACTGATTGAAGGCCCGGGCAACCGGCAACAGGTCATCGTCTGCAAGATCGCCGAGGGTGGAGCTCAACTGCTCGGCCGCGCCACGGCGATCGGCCTTGGCGCTGTGACGGATATCCTCGATCTTCTGCAGGAATGCCTCGCCATGCTGCTGGCGGATGGTCTCGCCCAGCAGTTCACCCAACAGATGGACATCCTCACGCAAGCGCACATCGATATCGGTCATTGGCTCTCCTCATCGCGCGGTCCACCCGCGCCGCCGCCCAGGTCATTGCCCAAGAGTGCCCACAGGCGCCCCCGCAAGGCAAGCCGGGATCGGCCAATGCAACTAAAGTGAAGAGACGGCCCTCACAGCTCATGCCATGGTTTTACAGAGGTCATCATGAAAATCCGCGAGCTCGCACAACATTGGGAACAGAACGCCGCCGGCACCCTCAGCCCCACCGGGCACCACCTGCACCTGGACCTGGAATCCGAAGCGCGCCTGGCAGCCTTGGTCGAGATGTACCCCAAGCGCACCACCGAAGAATTGCTCGGCGAACTGGTTGCCGCCGCGCTCGAAGAACTCGAAGCCAGCTTCCCCTACGTGAAGGGCCAGCAGGTGATCGCCACCGATGAAGAGGGTGATCCGCTGTACGAAGATATCGGCCCCACCCCACGTTTCCTCAGCCTGTCGCGGCGGCATCTGCACGACCTCAGCCACACGCTTCCCAAGCGCGACGCTTGAGCTGGAAGGCCCGCGAATACTGCCGCGCACGGCAATAGTTCCGTAGGAAAAGCACTGACTGACAAGTCAGAAATAATTACGAAGCCTACGCAACTTTTTCTGAACTATTCTGAAAAAGCTCAAGTCGGAGCCAATAGCCATCACGCAAAAACCCTGCACGCATGGTGTTTGGCTTTGGACTCGAGCACATGCGTATGTCAGGGAGCGATGGACTGCCACGGACATCGTTATCAGGAGTGATCCAATGGAGTTGACCACCATGAAGACCCGCACCGAAAAATTCCCGTCCAACTCTCTGCGCGGGCTCAAGCTGGCCGCGCTGGCGCTTGGCAGCAGCCTGGTACTGGCTGGCTGTGCTGGCAACCCGCCGACCGAGCAGTACGCGGTGACCCAGTCTGCCGTGAACTCTGCCGTCAGCGCAGGCGGCACCGAGTTTGCCGCCGTGGAGATGAAAGCGGCGCAGGACAAGTTCAAGCAGGCGGAAATCGCGATGCATGACAAGAAGTACGACGAAGCCAAGCGACTGGCAGAACAGGCCGAATGGGACGCCCGCGTTGCCGAGCGCAAGGCACAGGCAGCCAAGGCCCAGAAAGCCGTGCAGGATGCCCGCCAGGGCGTTCAGGACGTACGTGAGGAAGGCCTGCGCAGCGCCCAGTGAGGCCTGCCCGGTATTCCCCTGCCTTCGTTATCGATCAAAGGATGAACACAATGCGCAATTACGTAATGATCCCTGCCCTGTTGGCTCTGAGCGTCGGTCTGGCTGCATGCTCGCACGACCCGAACGCCAACCTCGAATCGGCCCGCACCAACTTCTCGGCGCTGCAGAGCGATCCGCAGGCGAGCAAGCTGGCAGCCCTCGAGACCAAGGATGCCCAGGACTGGCTGAACAAGGCTGACAAGGCCTACATGGACCGCGAGGACGAGAAGAAGGTTGATCAACTGGCCTACCTGACCAACCAGCGTGTCGAAGTCGCCAAACAGACCATCGCCCTGCGTACCGCAGAAGCCGATATCAAGAATGCTGCGGCGCAACGCGCCCAGGCCAAGCTGGACGCCCGCGACGCGCAGATCAAGAAGCTGCAGGACAGCCTCAACGCCAAGCAGACCGACCGCGGTACGCTGGTGACCTTCGGCGACGTGCTGTTCGACTTCAACAAGGCTGACCTGAAGAGCAGCGCCCTGCCGAACATCACCACCCTGGCCAACTTCCTCCAGGAAAACCCGGAGCGCAAGGTGATCGTCGAGGGCTATACCGACAGCGTCGGTTCGGCCAGCTACAACCAGGGCCTGTCGGAGCGTCGCGCCGAAAGCGTGCGCCGTGCGCTGCTGCGTGCCGGCATCGACCCATCCCGCGTGGTCGCCCAGGGCTATGGCAAGGAGTATCCGGTCGCGGACAACTCCAGCAACTCGGGCCGTGCGCAGAACCGTCGCGTGGAGGTGACCATCTCCAACGACAACCAGCCAGTTCAGCCGCGTTCCACCATGCGCTGATACAGGTTGCCTGAGTGACATGAAAAACCCGCCTTGATGGCGGGTTTTTCATGTCTGGGGAACAGCGATGGATCACTGCACCTGCTGCGGCGTGTCCTGGCCCATGCAGCGGATCGCCCGCTTGCGGTTGTCGACCAGCACGCCCGTCAGGCCCTTCTGCTGGGTGTCGAACAGCACCAGGACACCCTCGACGCACTGCGCCACCTGCGGCGATGGATCGAGAGAAACCCGATAGTCTTCGCCCGGGATCGTCTTGAGCATGGTGTAGTCCTGCAGCAGCAGGGCGTCCTCGGGCTTGGCGAAATGCAGGTAGCCGTAGTACCACAAGGCACCCACCGTCACGATGATGCTGCCGACACCGGTCAGGATCAGCGGGATGGCGTTGCGTTCTTCACTCATTGCTCATTCTTCTCGTCAGGGTAGTTCGGGACTTCCGCCAGTCGGCGCAGGCCGTTGAAGTGGCTGGGGTCGTCGAGGAAGCGCAGCATCACCTGACGCCAGGTCGGGTCGGCGAAGGTCTGCACATGGTCGCCGCGGGTCAACTGCAACACGCGGGGCGGCGGGGCATGCTGGTACAGGCGGATACCGTTGGCCATGGGCACCAATTTGTCATCGATGCTGTGGAAGAACAGCTTGGGCGGGCTGTCCAGGCGTTCGATGGAGTGGATCGCGCTGTCAGCGTCCGGCACCAGCCACGACAGCGGCACCTGAAGCGGCCAGGTCATCCACGACGTGCTCAGGGCGAAACGCCCGACGTCGCGGTAACTCGCCGGCACGCCATCGAAGACCAGCGCACTGAAACGCTGGCGCTGCTCGGGATGGCCGGCCAGGTAATGGATGGCCATCGCACCACCCAGGCTCTGGCCGAGCAGCACCAGCGGCTTGCCCTGCACCTCGGGCGCCTTGCCCAGCCAGTCCAGCGCAGCGTCGATATCCTCGTAGACCGCTGGCAGTGTCGGCGTGCCCTGGGACAGGCCATAGCCGCGGTAATCGATCATCAGTACCTGATAACCCTGCTCGGGCAGCCAGTAACTGCCACCCAGGTGCCAGGCCAGGTTGCCACCATTACCGTGCAGATGCAGCACCGTGCCCTTGACCTCGACGCCCGTCTTGACCGGCAGCCACCAGCCATGCAGGCGAGTGCCATCCTCGGTGGTCAGCGTGACGTCGCGGTATTGCAGGTGCGCTCGCTCGGGGGTGAACGGCTGGCCCGGCTCTGGATAGAACAGCAGGCTGCTGCAACCGGCCAGGCACGTCAGCCCGAGCCCGAACAACAGGGTGCGGCAACGCTTAGAGAATGTTCGCGTAGTCGGCTTCAATGCGATCCAGGCTCAGGTGATTGAGGAAGTTGGAGAAACACATCCAGGCCGACAGCGCGTTGAGGTCGCGGAACTGTTCGGGCAGGTACTTCGGCGGTTCCACCAGGCCCTCCTCGACCAGTTGGCGCAAGGTGCGCATGTCTTCCAGCGTGGTCTTGCCGCAGAACAGCAGCGGAATCTGCTCCAGCTTGCCCTTTCTCACGGCCAACTGAATGTAGTTGTAAACCATGATGAAGCCCTTGAGATAGGACAAGTCCTTGGTAAACGGCAGGCCATTGGGTACCGAACCGCGGAATACCCGGCTGGCATTGCCATAGCTTTCGGCCATCTCGAAGCCTTGGCCACGGAAGAACTCGTATACCTGCAAAAAATCGGCGCCCTGCTCCACCATGTGGATGGCGCGGGTGCGGTTGGTCAGCTTGCGCAAGCGGCTGGGGTAGGAGGCGAAGGCGATCACCTCCATGAGGATGGCCAGGCCCTCCTGGGTCACGGTCGACGAGGGCGGCCCCTTGGCCAGGAAGGTGCAGATGGGCTGGTTCAGGCCGTTGAGCGTTGTGCCCACGTGCACCAGCCCTTCGTGGACTTCCAGCGCGCGTACGTCGCGGCTGTTGAACATGGCATCGGCGCGCACCTTGATGTAGTCGGCACCGGCCGCCGCATCGGCGACGATGCCATCGGACTCGAACACGCGGATGGTTTCTTCTGCCTCGCCGAAGACCTTGTTCAGGCGGCGCTGGAGGATTTCCACCGCCTCCTTGGCCGTGAGGTTTTTCGGCTCGTCCTTCAGGTCACCACGGCCATCGATGTTGTTCAGGTAGTCCGAGAGCATCAGCCCCAGGTCGGCCAGGGTCGGGTCACCCGCGTGGAACGCGTCGGAGGCGGCGCCGTAGAGCTCCTGGGAAATCAGGCCGAAGTCCTCGGTGCCGCGCGCTTCGAGCATGCGCACCACCATGCGGTATTCGCGGCACATGCGCTTCATGATCTGCCCGACCGGGTTGAACTGGCCGAGCTGGCGGATGATGTCGCGCTCGATGGCCTGGAACTCGGCCTTCACCGCGCTCGAGTCGAACGACAGCGGACGGTTCTGGTAGTAGGCACGGTCCACCGCAGGCGGCTCCTTGCCCTTGGCCTTGAAAAAGCCCTGGCGAATGCCGTCGTCCCATTTCACCGCGTCCAGGACCCGGATCGGGGTCTGGGCCGCGACGATACGGTCGGACAATGCGCGGATGGTTTGCTGGTATTCGTCCACCGGGGACTCCTTGTAAGGCCCTATTCGCGGGCAAGCCCGCTCCCACAGGTACGCGGTATCCGCTATTTGCCGGCCCGCTGGAACCGCGCCACCTCGACGAACAGGTCGGAGTTGGCCGGATCGTCGAGGTAGGCCAGCACCCGCTCGGCGGGGCTGTCGATCAGCACACCCGGTCCGTTATCCTCGGGCACCTCGGTGCTGCGTCCGCTCAACTCCTTGTTGTTTACAGCCTGCTGGACCTGCTCGACGTCAAGGTTGTAGACCACCAGTTGCTTGCCGTCGACGACCTCGAAACCGCCAATCAGGAACTTGCCCCCCAGACGCTTGGGCACGCCGGCCGACAGGTACCAGCGGTTGCCATGGCGCGACACACTGAAGGTGTATTCCTCGGCGGCCTTGCCCTGCGTACGGGCCACGGCCTTGTAGGTGTTACCGCCGACGCGGCTGATGGTCAGCTTCAGTGGCTGGCCCCAGGCATCCTTGCTGCTCCATTGGCCCAGCAAGGCCTTGGGGGCCGGCTCATTACTGGCCAGCGGTTCGTCGAAGGTCACCAGACACCCGCCCAGCAGCAGGAACGACAAGGTCAACAACAGCACACGCCAGGCTTTCATCAGGTTCTCCTTGAAAAGATCAGCTGCGCCTCAAACCGCGGCCAGCACCAAGTGCAGGTAACGGGTAAGGATAGCGAGCATCTGCCCATCGGCCTGGGCGTTCGCTTCTTTGAGCAGCCCTTGATATTCCATCTGCTCGATGATGGCCGTCAACACCAGGGCGTCCTGCTCGGGCTGGCGCGAGCCCACCACCTGAAGCATCTGCCGCGCGCCATGCAGCAGGATCTGCTCATGGGCCCGCACCAGTTCGGCCAGCCGGGGGCACAGCAGCGCCTCCTGGCGGAAGGCCTGCTCGGCCATCAGGAAGTCGCGGCGGTTGTACAGCTGGCGGGTCACATAGTCGGCGGTCATGCGCGCCACTTCGTCGGCAAGGCGTGCACGGGACTGAGGGCTGCAGTCGCCCTGGGCCAGCAACTGGCGCAGCACCACTTCGGTGTTGGCCCACAGCTTGGCCATGTAGGCGGCGCTGCGTTCGACGTACTGGGCGAAGGTATCGGTGAGCAGGTCTTCGATATCCTTGAAGTAATAGGTGGTGGCCGACAGCGGCACCTCGGCCTCGGCCGCCACTGCGCGGTGGCGCACACCGCGCACACCGTCGCGCACGACGATGCGCATGGCCGCGTCGAGGATCTGCTGGCGGCGTTGCTCGCTGCCCTGGCGGCTGGTCTTGCGACCCTGGTACTGCACGCTCTCGGCGACGGCGTTGGCTACGCCGGCGGCGCCTTGCTGGGCGTTTGCGGGGGGCACGGTAGGGACCTCGGTGTCTGTCTGGGGGATGTTCATTGTCTGTACCGGCCCTATCGCGGGGCAAGTCGGATCGCCGCACCGCCGCTCCTACAGGTACAGCGCCGCGCCTGCAGGAGCGGCGGTGCGGCGATCCGACTTGCCCCGCGATAGGGCCGGTACAGAGACTACACAGCCAGGCAAGAAAAAGCCGCCCCGAGAGGCGGCTTTTTCAAATCACTCAAGCCTGCGGACGCATGTGCGGGAACAGGATCACATCGCGAATCGACGGCGAGTTGGTCAACAGCATCACCAGACGGTCGATACCGATACCTTCACCTGCCGTAGGCGGCATGCCGTACTCCAGGGCACGCACGAAGTCGGCATCGTAGTGCATGGCTTCGTCGTCACCGGCGTCCTTCTCGGCGACCTGTGCCAGGAAGCGCTCGGCCTGGTCTTCGGCATCGTTGAGCTCGGAGTAGGCGTTGGCGATTTCGCGGCCACCGATGAACAGCTCGAAGCGGTCGGTCACGGCCGGATTGTCATCGTTGCGACGGGCCAGCGGCGACACTTCGAACGGATACTCGGTAATGAAGTGCGGCTGCTCCAGCTTGTGCTCGACCAGCTCTTCGAAAATCATCACCTGCAGCTTGCCCAGACCTTCGTGGCCCAGCACCTTGGCGCCAGCCTTCTTGGCGATGGCGCGGGCCTTGTCGACGTCCTGCAGGTCGGCGGCGGTCAGCTCCGGATTGTACTTGAGGATCGAATCGAACACCGACAGGCGCGCGAATGGCTCGCCGAAGTGGAATACCTTGTCGCCGTACGGCACGTCGGTAGTACCCAGTACCAGCTGCGCCAGCTCGCGGAACAGCTCTTCGGTGAGGTCCATGTTGTCACGATAGTCGGCGTAGGCCTGGTAGAACTCGAGCATGGTGAACTCGGGGTTGTGCCGGGTCGAAACGCCTTCGTTACGGAAGTTGCGGTTGATCTCGAACACTTTCTCGAAGCCACCAACGACAAGGCGCTTGAGGTACAGCTCCGGCGCGATGCGCAGGAACATGGCCATGTCCAGAGCGTTGTGGTGGGTTTCGAACGGCTTGGCCGCAGCGCCGCCAGGGATGGTCTGCAGCATCGGCGTCTCGACTTCGAGGAAGTCGCGCTCGATCAGGAATTTGCGGATATGCGAGATCACCTGCGAACGCACACGGAAGGTGTGGCGGGTTTCCTCGTTGACCATCAGGTCGACGTAGCGCTGGCGGTAGCGCTGCTCGGTGTCGGTCAGGCCATGGTGCTTGTCTGGCAGCGGGCGCAGCGACTTGGTCAGCAGGCGCACGTCGGTCATCTCGACGTACAGGTCGCCCTTGCCCGAGCGAGCCAGGGTACCTTCGGCGCTGATGATGTCACCCAGGTCCCAGGTCTTGACCGCGGCGAGGGTTTCTTCGGGCAGGGTCTTGCGGTTGACGTAGACCTGGATGCGCCCGGTCATGTCCTGGATCACCATGAACGAGCCACGGTTGAGCATGATGCGACCGGCAACCTTGACCGGGATCGCGGCTGCTTCCAGCTCTTCCTTGGTCTTGTCCGCGTATTGCTTCTGCAGGTCGTTGCAGTAGCTGTCGCGACGGAAGTCGTTGGGGAAGGCGTTGCCCTTGGCACGCTCGGCAGCAAGTTTTTCCTTGCGCAGGGCGATCAGGGTGTTTTCTTCCTGTTGCAGGTCTTGCGATTCGGTCTTGAGGTCGCTCATGTCGTCATTGTTTCCATCAGGTATTCGGTGCCCCTGTCGGGCAGGGCACGCGATACGGGCCCATGGCCTCGTATCGCGGCAGTGGTGTGCGGTTTACAGCCCCTGCTTGAGGCTGGCTTCCAGGTACTGGTCGAGGTCGCCGTCAAGGACCTTCTGGCAGTCGCTGCGCTCGACACCGGTACGCAGGTCCTTGATGCGCGAGTCATCGAGCACGTAGGAGCGGATCTGGTGACCCCAGCCGATATCCGACTTGCTGTCTTCCAGCGCCTGCGAGGCGGCGTTGCGCTTCTGCATTTCCAGCTCGTACAACTTGGCCCGCAGCATTTTCATGGCGGTATCCTTGTTGGCGTGCTGGGAGCGTTCGTTCTGGCACGCCACCACGGTGTTGGTCGGCACGTGGGTGATACGCACCGCCGAGTCGGTGGTGTTGACGTGCTGGCCGCCGGCGCCGGAGGAGCGGTAGGTGTCGATGCGCAGGTCGGACGGGTTGATCTCGATCTCGACCTTGTCGTCGATCTCGGGCGAGACGAACACCGCAGAGAACGAGGTGTGGCGACGGGCACCGGAGTCGAACGGGCTCTTGCGCACCAGGCGGTGCACGCCGATCTCGGTGCGCAGCCAGCCGAAGGCGTACTCGCCCTTGATGTGCACGGTGGCGCCCTTGATGCCGGCGACTTCACCTTCGGACAGCTCGATGATGGTGGCGTCGAAACCGCGCTTGTCGGCCCAGCGCAGGTACATGCGCAGCAGGATGTTGGCCCAGTCCTGCGCTTCAGTGCCACCGGAGCCGGCCTGGATGTCCAGGTAGGCGTTGTTCATGTCCATCTCGCCGCTGAACATGCGACGGAACTCGAGCTGGGCGAGGTTTTCTTCCAGGCCTTCCAGTTCGGTCACGACGTCGCCGACGGCACCTTCGTCACCCTCCTCGACCGCCATGTCGAGCAGGTCCTGGCAGTCAGCCAGGCCGTTGGACAGCTTGTCGAGGGTCTCGACCACCTGCGCCAGCATGGCACGTTCGCGGCCCAGGGCCTGAGCGTACTCGGGCTTGTTCCAGACGTTGGGGTCTTCCAGCTCGCGGTTGACTTCGATCAGACGATCAGCTTTGTGATCGTAGTCAAAGATACCCCCGAATGGACTGGGAGCGTTCGGTGAGGTCCTTGATGGTGTTCAGGATCGGTTGGATTTCCATGGCTCTGGCTACTCGCACGAATTCGGTGAAAAGCCCGCGAGTATAACCCAGCCTGGCGCAGGACGGCAGACCCACTGGGCAGCCCTTTCGGGTGAAACGCCTGGCAATTACCACCTGCAGAGTAGCGCCCCACACGCTGCCCGCCCCTGAATCAGCAGATGCAAGCGAGACAACGACAATCAAAAAATGACGTAACGACACCCCTCGGCGCAACTTCATGGTAGTTGTACGATCACGAAAATCGAGACGCCATGAAGGTTACTATCCAACCAAAGAGGGATAGCCGTCATGAATAACGCGCCGATCAATTTTTCAAGATGCCCCTCTCTCCACAGTGCCTGGCCCCACGGCGTACCTGACATTTTTGCCAGTTCTCATGAACGATGGATACAGCGAAAATCACGGTTACCTAAACACCGTCAGGAGTTGACCGACGATGCGTAAATATGACCTCGCACTACTCCTTGCAACGCTGTCCTGCCCGCTGACGATTGCAGCACAGCCAACATCCGCTGCGGCCTCCGATACACCCCCCGTTGCCCTCCAGGGTATCGGTCATGCAACGTTGATCGATCTGGGCGTTCTCAAGGGTGCCGACTTGTCCGTTCAGGTTAATGCTCCGGGGGCCCAGCAGGGCGACGCCATCCAATTGCGCTGGCGCGGCAGTCGACAGGGATGGGTCAGCACATGGCAACCTGCCAATGGGCCTTCGCCGATCGACTTCACTGTCCCGCACTCAGTCATCAAGGCAGAAGCGGGAATGAACGCGGTGCTGAGTGCGCACATCAAGACATTGGCAAACCACGAGTACCCCCTCCCCGCCTTGCGCGTGGCGATCGCGCCGGCCCTTGGCGGTCAGCAGGTAGCGGAACGTCTGAATGCCCGCTTTCTCGACACACGGGATGTCTGCGACGAGGGGCGACCAGCTTATTACTGCGACGGTTTGATGCTCAGATCCATCGGTGACGGAGATTTCTTCCCGTGGAACCCCAGCGAAAGGGCAGACCGACTTGGCATGGTCTCGTTTTCCTGGCTACGCCGAGGCACACGCGTAACCAGTTTGCACGGGAGCAGTGGAATCGTATTCCTGCCACAACAAGAGGCGATCGACCAGGGATATGCCATGCGCTATCTCTGTGTCTACGCCTACGATGCCTGGACCGCCTCCGAGGGGCGCCCCGACCAAGGCTGCGGCATTCAACCCGGCGCGATGACGGCCGAAGCAGACCTGAGCTCGTGCCAGGGACAACACGCGTCCACGATCGAGAGCTGGTACGCATTTACCGCGAAGCTAAGCCATCCGAAGTTCCAGTGCTCGCTCAGCACGCACGATGCCGAACAATTCGCAGTGGCTTATAAAGTGCGCGACCAGCGCCCCGTGAACATGCCGAATACGCACAACGAGGTCTTACTGGAGGCATGGCCCCAGAACATTCCACGACAGTTACCCATGGAAGCGTTCTTCTACACGAACAACAACGGGCGCGTCGCGGCCATGAACTTCCAGCGCAAGTACAAGCAGGCAACCAATGCCTGGTTGCCCGTCATCAAACTCGACCTGAGCAAACTTCCCAGTCGGGCCCCCTTGAGCTACTCCACCACCGACCAGGCAGTCCTACCTTGAGGGCCGAGTGAGTAGCGCCGCACTCAACACCCACCCTGCGCTCACATCCTCAGCGTAGACGCACACTACCTAGCCCAGTCGACCTTCCGCGAGGAGGCTCAAGCGATCCCAACCTGGTTACGCCCACTGTGCTTGGCCTGGTAGAGCCCCTTGTCCGCCGCCGAGATCAACTGCCGGCAATGGCTGCCGATGCTTGGCGTCTGGGTTGCAAGGCCAATGCTCACGGTCAGGCGCGAGTCGGCCTGTGGCGCGGTGTGCGGGATATTCAGCGCATGCACGGTCTGGCGCAGCTTCTCGGCGACCAGCCGGGCACCGCCCGGCGACGTGTTGGGCAGCACCAGGGCGAACTCCTCGCCGCCGTAACGCGCCGGCAGATCGCTGGGGCGCGAGCAGGAGCCGCGAATGGCCTCGGCCACCTGGCGCAGGGCCTCATCGCCGGCCAGATGGCCGAAGCTGTCGTTGTAGGCCTTGAAGTAGTCGACATCGATCATCAGCAGCGACAGCTGCTGCTGCTCGCGCATGGCGCGGCGCCACTCCAGTTCCAGGTACTCGTCGAAGTGGCGGCGGTTGGACAACCCGGTCAGGCCATCGGAGTTCATCAACCGCTGCAGCATCAGGTTGGTGTCGAGCAGCTGCTGCTGGCTGACACGCAAGGCGCGATAAGCCTCGTCACGCTGCAGCAGGGTGAGGTAGGAGCGCGAGTGATAGCGGATACGCGCCACCAGCTCGATGGTGTCCGGCAGCTTGACCAGGTAGTCGTTGGCCCCGGCGGCGAAGGCCGCACTCTTGACCAGCGGGTCCTCCTTGGTCGACAGGACGATGATCGGGATATCCTGGGTCGCCGGGTTGTTGCGGTACTCGCGCACCAGCGTCAGACCGTCCAGGCCCGGCATGATCAGGTCCTGGAGGATCACCGTCGGCTTGATGCGCATGGCCTGGGCTACCGCCTGGTGTGGATCGGCACAGAAGTGGAAGTCGATGTTTTCCTCGTGGGACAGCCCACGACGCACCGCCTCGCCGATCATCGCCTGGTCGTCGACCAGCAGGACCATCGCGGCGCTTTCGTTGATCGTCGTGAAACCATCGATCGGTAGGTCATTCATCCCTATTCACCAGGTCACTACCGGCCAGGCGGCGTGACTCAATACATATCGTCATTTCGGAAAGATTTCCACAAGTCGCCCGGCAATTCGCTCCAGCGGTCGTATCTCGACCGCCGCCTGGATCGCTGCGGCGGCCTTGGGCATGCCATACACCGCACTGCTTTGCTGGTCCTGGGCGATGGTCAGGAAGCCCTGCTCGCGCATCAACTTCAGGCCCTGCGCGCCATCGCGGCCCATGCCGGTGAGCAGCACGCCCACCGCATCGCTGCGCCAGAAGCGCGCCACGCTCTCGAAGAACACGTCGATCGAGGGGCGGTAGATTTCGTTGACCGGCTCGGCGGTATACGCCAGCTGGCCATTCTGCAACAGCCGGATGTGGTGGTTGGTACCTGCCAGCAACACCTGCCCCGGCTGCGGTGGTTCACCCTCGCGGGCCAGGCGTACCGGTAGCCCGGACACACCGCTCAGCCATTCGGCCATACCGGCGGCGAACACCTGATCGACATGCTGGACCAGCACGATGGCCGCCGGAAAATCCCGTGGCAGTCCCTTGAGCAACACTTCCAGCGCAGCCGGGCCGCCTGCCGACGAACCGATGGCCACCAGGCCGCAGCGAAGCACTGGGTTACGCACCGGCGCCGCCACGGTGCGCGCCGCGCTGGAGCGCTGCTGGCCGATCAACCAGCCGATGTTGAGGATCTTGCGCAGCAACGGTGCCGCCGCCTCCCGGGCATCGCCCGCGCCCAGTGCCGGCGTGTCGACCACATCGAGGGCGCCGTAGCCCATGGCCTCGAACACCCGGTGCACATTCTGCTTGCGATCCACCGTGACGATGACGATGGCGCAAGGGGTTTCGGCCATGATCCGACGGGTCGCCTCCACGCCATCCATCACCGGCATGATCAGGTCCATGAGGATCAGGTCCGGCGTCTGCTCGGCACACTTGTGCACGGCCTCGGCACCATCGCCGGCCACCCAGATCACTTCGTGCGCAGGCTCGAAGGCCAGCGCACGGCGCAAGGCTTCGACAGCCATGGGCATGTCATTGACGATGGCGATCCTCATCCCTGGGCTCCTCCAATCAACTCCTCCACCGCATCCAGCAACGCATCGTCATGGAAGCTGGCCTTGGCCAAATAATAGTCGGCACCGGCATCCAGTCCACGTCGGCGGTCCTCTTCCCGGTCCTTGTAAGACACCACCATCACCGGCAACGTTTGCAGGCGATTGTCGCGACGCACCAGGGTGACCAGCTCGATACCGTCCATGCGCGGCATGTCGATGTCGGTGATCAGCAGGTCGAAGTCTTCGCTGCGCAGGGCGTTCCAGCCATCCATGCCATCGACCGCCACCGCTACGTCGTAGCCCCGCGTACCCAGCAGCTTGCGCTGGAGCTCGCGTACCGTCAGCGAGTCGTCGACCACAAGGATGCGCTTGCGCGCCACTCCCCGGCCCGCCCGTGCCCCGCGATCGATACGCTCCAGGCGCCCGGTGCTCAGCAGCTTGTCCACCGAGCGCAAGAGGTCTTCGACATCGATGATCAGCACCACCGAGCCATCGTCGAGCAAGGCGCCGGAGGAAATGTCCTGGACCTTGCCCAGACGCGGGTCGAGCGGCATCACCACCAGCACGCGCTCGCCGATCAGGCGCTCCACGGCCACACCGTACAGTTGCTCGCGCTCGCGGATGACCACCACGCGCAGATTGTCCGCCTCCTCCTGCGCCGCCGGACGGTTGAGCAACTGGCTTGCGGCGACCAGGCCGATATGGCGGTCTTCGTGCCAGAAGTGCTGGCGACCTTCGATCTGCACGATGGCCTCGGCCGGTACATCGAGAGTGCGTTCGATATGCGCCAACGGGAAGGCGTAGGCCTCGCCACCGACCTCGACCACCAGGCTGCGCACCACCGACAGCGTCAGCGGTACCTCCAGGTGGAAGCAGCAGCCCTGCCCCGCCACCTGAGTGAGCTCGATTGACCCGCGCAGTTCGCGCACCATGTGCTGCACCGCGTCCAGGCCGACGCCTCGTCCAGACACCTCGGTGACCTGGTCACGCAGGCTGAAACCGGGCAGGAACAGGAAGGTCAGCAGCTCGGCCTCGCTCATCTGCGCCACGGTCTCGGCGGGCGACAGTGCCCGATCGACGATGCTGCGGCGCAGGCGCTCAAGGTCGATGCCCGCACCGTCGTCGCTCAGTTCGAGAATCAGCAACCCGGCCTGGTGCGATGCGCGCAGGCGCAGCGTGCCGTCACTGGGCTTGCCCGCCAACAGGCGTCGCTCGGGCTGCTCGATGCCATGGTCGACAGCATTGCGCAGCAAGTGCGTGAGCGGCGCCTCGAGTTTTTCCAGCACATCACGGTCGACCTGGGTCTTCTCGCCCTCGATCAGCAGCCGCACCTGTTTGCCCAGGGAGCGCCCAAGGTCGCGCACCATGCGGCTCTGCCCGGCCAGCACATCGGCGAAGGGACGCATCCGGCAGGCCAGCGCAGTGTCGTACAGCAACTGCGCGCGCTGGCTCGCCTGCCAGCCGAACTCGTCGAGGTCGGCAGCCTGCTGCTGGAGGATCTGTTGGGTTTCGGCGAGCAAGCGCTGGGTCTGGGCCAGGGCATCGAGCACTTCGGCGCTCTGCCCGCTGCCCTCGAGCTGGCTCTTGAGCCCGTCGAGGGCGCGCATGCCTTGGCCATGCATGCGTTTGAGGCGCTGCAGGCTGGCGAGATAGGGCTTGAGCCGCTGGGTTTCCACCAGCGACTTGCTCGACAGGTCGAGCAGGCTGTTCAGGCGGTCGGCGGTGACCCGCAGCACGCGCTCCGCGCCCTCGCCTGCGCGCTTGCCGCCCCTGGCTGCGGGCGCAGGCTCCACTTCCGCCTCGGGCTCGACAGGCGTCGTCGGCACCTCGGGCGGCATCGCCAGCGGCGAAGGCGTGGCCGCAGCGCCGGCAGCATCCGGCGCGGGTGCCGAAGAAGGGTCGAGCAACATGGCCATCTGCACCAGGAACGCCGGCACCGCCGTTTCGGCCTGGGTATCCCCGGGTGTTGCAATGCGCATCAGCAGGTCAGTGCCCTGCAACAAGGCATCGATGTGCTCAGGGCGCAGCAACAGGCGGCGCTCCTGGGCCGCGACCAGGCAATCCTCCATGACATGAGCGACGCTGACGCCGGCATCGATGCCGACGATACGCGCGGCGCCCTTGAGGGAGTGCGCTGCGCGCATGCAGGCTTCCAGCTGGTCGACCTGGGCCGGATTGCGCTCGAGGGCCAACAGCCCGGCACTGAGCACTTGGGTCTGGGCCTCGGCCTCAAGGCTGAACAGTTCGAGCAACGATGCGTCGCGCATTTGCTCCGGGGTCATGACAGGCTCCGCTTCACGGCAGACAGGAGGTGTTGGTCATCGAGTACGCGCACACTGCGGCCACGCCATTGCAATACCGCCAGCGTGAAGTGGGCCGCGTCGTGCTCCTCGTGCAGGCGCGAAGTGTCCAGCCGATGGATGCCGTCGATCTCGTCGACCGGCAATACCACCGGGCCACCTTCGGCAGCCAGGATCAACATCCGTGGCATCACCCGGCCGCTACGCTCCTGTGTCGGCGCCAGCTCCATGCCCAACAGGTCGGCGAACGACAGGCACGGCACCAGCGCACCTCGCACGTTGGCGACCCCCTGCAACATCCGCGAACGCTGGTGCGGCAGCGAGTGAACGGCCTGCAGCGGCGCGATCTCCGCCAGGCAGGCCGTGGCCAGCGCCAGCCACTCCTCCCCCAGCCTGAACAGCAGCATGGAACGGCCGACAGTGCCCTGTTCCACCTGCACGGTCTCGACATGCTCGTCCTGCAACAAGGTGTAGCGGTCGAGCAGGCGGGTAGCCGCCGCTGCATACACTTCGCAATTGCGGCAGTGGATGTGCCGGTCCAGCAGGGGACATTGCTTGTCGCCATGGACACCGATGCGATTCCAGCAGTCGTCGATGTCTTCATGGCCCCGGGCGATCAGGTCCATCGAGTAGGCATCACTCATCGTTCAGACTCCCTGCCCGCCCGCGCCGCCCGCTCCTGCAGGCGCCGTGCCCCTGTGACATCCCCCTGGGATGCCAACAGCGTGGCCAGGTGCAGCAGCGCCTCGGTGTGCTGGGGCTCGAGGTACAGGGCCTTGCGGTAATGCTTGAATGCTTCGCCGGCATCGCCCTGGGTATCGCTGAGCAGCCCCAGCCAGTAGTAGACCTGCGCCTTCGGCTCAAACAGACGCAAGTAGCGCTCGCAACTGGCGCGGGCCTGCTCGCTGGCACCGGCATTGGCCTGGCGGGCGATGGCTGCGAGCAACTCGCTTTCGTTCTCGTTCACGGTCGCCAACGCAACCGGCCTGGCGGGCGGGCGGGGAGCACGGGCAAAGGGTGGTGCCGCCACGGGCATGGCGACTGGACGCGGCGAAGCCACCGGCGCGATGGCGGGCCGTGCCGACGGCACCGGGTTGACCGGCGGCTGTACGCCAAGCTGATCCTGACGCACGTAGGCGAACGACTGCGCGATGCCGATCGGCCGCATGCCCAGGCGCGCCAGCAAACTGCCCTCGGCCGGGCCGATGAACAGCACGCCATCGTCGTGGAGCAGCTGTTTCAGCACCTCGAAAACCCGCTGCTGGGTAGGTACGTCGAAATAGATCAGCAGGTTGCGGCAAAAGACAAAGTCATAGACTCCCTTGCGGCTGCGCAAGGCGGGATCGAGCACATTGCCAGGCTCCAGGCTGACCTGCTGGCGCACGCGCTCATGCAACCGGTAACTGTCATCGGTGCAGTCGAAGTGCCGCTCACGGAATGCCAGTTCACTGCCACGAAACGAGTTGCGTCCATACACGGCCTGCTCGGCACGGGCGAGGGAGCTGGGGCTGATGTCCATGGCATCGATGCGCACGGCCGATGGAGACAGACCCGCATCGAGCAGCGCCATGGAAATCGAATAGGGCTCCTCGCCGGTCGAGCACGGCAGGCTGAGGATACGCAGTGGTCGTGATCCGGCCAGCTCGACCAGGCGTTTTTGCGCCAGCCCAGCCAATGCCGTGAACGATTCGGGATAACGGAAGAACCAGGTTTCAGGGACGATCACCGCTTCGATCAATGCCTGCTGCTCGCCGGGCGATTGCTGCAGGCGCAGCCAGTAGTCGTCGAGGTCACGCGCGGCAAGTACCACGCACCGCTGGCGCAGGGCCCGCTCGACCATCGGCGCGCCCACCGAGTCCACATCCAGGCCGATGCGCTCCTGCAGAAAGCGGAAGAAGCGTTTTTCGATCATCCTGCCACCTGCGCGGATTGATCCGGGAACAACAGCAGGCGTACGGCATCGCTCAACAGGTCGTCGACCTGGATGCGCTGCAACAACCCTTGTGCATCCTGTCGCACAGGCCCCAGGTAACGCGCCTCGCTATTGTCCAGCCCATAGGGCTGGAACTCGTCGGGTTGGCAACGCACGGTGTTGGTCGCCTGTTCGAGCACCAGCCCCAGTTGCAGGCCATTGCCATAACGCACCAGTACCAGGCGCGTGCTGGTGCGCTGCGGCGCAGGCGCGCCGAAGGTAAGGGACGACAGGTCGATGACCGGTACCAGCGCGCCGCGATGCCCGAGGATCCCGGCGACCCAGACGGGCGCCTGGGCGATGGGCTTGAGCGGGCGCAGCGGCAGCACCTCTATCACTTCGCGCACATCCAGGGCAAAGCGCTGTTCGCCAATATGGAACAGCAGGTACAACACGCCCTTGGCTTCGGCCTGCCGCTGATCACGCGGTTGCAGATCGTTCATCGCCGTCAGACTTTGAAGCGCGAGACACCGCCACGCAGCCCGGCAGCCACTTGGCTCAGTTCGTCGATGGCGAAACTGGCCTGGCGCAACGACTCGACCGTCTGCGTGCTGGCATCACTGAGCTGGGCCAGCGCCTGGTTGATCTGCTCGGCGCCGGTGGCCTGGGCCTGCATGCCCTCGTTGACCATCAGGACCCGTGGCGCCAGCGCCTGCACCTGATGAATGATCTGACTGAGCTGCTCGCCTACCTGCTGCACCTCGAACATGCCGCGGCGCACTTCCTCGGAGAACTTGTCCATGCCCATGACCCCAGCCGACACCGCGGACTGGATCTCGCGCACCATCTGCTCGATGTCGTAGGTGGCCACTGCGGTCTGGTCGGCCAGGCGGCGCACTTCGGTGGCCACCACGGCAAAACCGCGGCCGTACTCACCGGCTTTTTCCGCCTCGATGGCGGCGTTGAGCGACAGCAGGTTGGTCTGGTCGGCGACCTTGACGATGGTCACCACCACCTGGTTGATGTTGCTGGCCTTCTCGTTGAGGATGCCCAGCTTGGCGTTGACCAGGTCGGCGGCGCCCATCACCTGATGCATGGTTTCCTCCATGCGCGCCAGGCCTTGCTGGCCGGAACCGGCAAGGCTCGAAGCCTGGTCGGCGGCACTGGTCACCTCGGTCATGGTACGCACCAGATCACGCGAGGTCGCAGCGATCTCGCGCGAGGTGGCGCCAATTTCCGTGGTGGTTGCAGCGGTTTCGGTGGCCGTGGCCTGCTGCTGCTTGGAGGTGGCGGCGATCTCGGTGACGGAGGTGGTCACCTGCACCGATGAGCGCTGGGCCTGGGCCACCAGGTTGGCAAGCGCCTCGCCCATTTCATTGAAACCATTCTCGATGGCGCCGAACTCATCCTTGCGGTCCAGGTTCAGGCGCGCGCTGAGGTCACCCGAGCGCAGCTTGTCGAGGGCATGCACGATGCGTTGCATGGGAGCACTGATGGCGCGCATCAGCAGCAGGCCGCAGATGCCAGCAGCGACAATCGCCAGGATCAGCGAAACGATCATGCTGCCCTTGGCGGTGGCCACGGCGCTGACGATCTCGCGGGTGGCGGCATTGGCGGATTCGGTATTGCGGTCGATCACCGAGTTCAGGTGCTTGCGCCCGTCGGTCCAGGCCGGTGTCAGTACTTCGGCGATCAGGCGCTCGGCTTCGGGGTAGTTCTTCTCGCGGTAGGCTGCCAGGACCTGGTCGACCACCTTGACGTAGGCCTCCTCGAGACGCACGAAGGTGTCGAAGGATGCCTGGTCCTGCGCGTCCTGGATCGTGCCCTGGTAGTTGGCCATCTGCGCCCTGAGGCGGTCGTGGAAACCCTTGAACAGCTCGAGGTCGGCCGAGGTCAGCTCGCGATGGTTGGACAAGCCGACCAACTGCTGGCTGGCGACGTAGCTGTCGACCCAGGCGCTGCGGATCATCGAGCTGTAGTAGATTCCCGGAATGCTGTCCGTGCCCACTGCCTGCTCGCTGGCTTCGATGGTCACCAGGCGTGAATACGCCGCTACGATCATCAACAGCATGATGGCGATGATCACGGCGAAACTTGCCAGGATCCGTTGGCGCAAGGTCCAGTTCTTCACAATCAGCCCTCAGGAATTCTTCACGAGCGGGAAAATCGTCGAAGTATAGCCTAGGCGCCAGGCGCGTTATCGGTTGAATTGCGGAGTATTCAGGCATCCCTGCCGATTAAATAGCCAATCGCCACGTCACTGTGCCGCAGCGTCCCGTACCTGGCGTTCCAGTTCCTCGCGCAAGTTCGGGTCCAGGCGCAATTGGCGGGCCAGTTCGTCAAGGTAGGCGCGCTCCATGAAGTGTTCCTGATCGACCATCATCACGCTGGCCAGGTACATCTCTGCGGCCATTTCAGGGGTCTGTGCGGCACGGGCCACTTCGGCAGGATCGAGCGGCTTGTTCAGCTCGGCATGCAGCCAGGCCTGCAGCTCGCGATCGCTGTCCAGGCGCACGAACTCGCCCTCGATCAGTTCACGCTCGCGCTCATCGATATGACCGTCGGACTTGGCCGCCGCCACCAGCGCCTTGAGCACCGCCTGGCTGTGTTGCTCGGCTTGGGCCGGCGGCAGGCGATCGAGGGTCTGTGGCTCCTGCGCAGGGGCCTGGCCCTGGCGCGCCTGCCAGTTGCCATAGGCTTTGTAGGCCAGCACGCCAAGGGCGGCGAGGCCACCGTAGGTGAGTGCCTTGCCACCGTACTTGCGCGCCTTCTTGCTGCCCAGCAGCAGCCCCATGGCCCCGGCCGCCAGCGCCCCGCCTCCGGCACCGGAAAGCAGGCCGCCAAGGCCAGAGCCCTTGCCTTGGCCACCCCCGAGCAGATCACCAAGACCGGGCACCTTGCCCGCCCCGCCCTTGCCCTGCTGGTTCTGCAGCAGTGACTGGCCGGACTTGAGCAGTTGATCGAGCAGACCACGGGTGTTCATCTGGATGACTCCTGGACGGATAGGAAAGCTCCAGAGTAGGCCCGCAGCCTGAATTCTCCCTTAACGCATTTGCTTCGGGATGTTGCATCCGGCCAGTCGAACGGGACGCGGATCCATCACTCCCGCAGATCCGACTCATGAATCGGATTGGCCCGGCTGGTCGCACGTTGGTACTGCGCAGGCCAGGTTGCCTTGTTGCCACCCAGGTCATCGTCGGCATGCAGCGGCCAGTAAGGGTCGCGCAGCAGTTCGCGGGCGAGGAAGATCAGGTCGGCCTGACCGGTACGCAGGATGTGTTCGGCCTGCGCGGGTTCGGTGATCATGCCCACGGTGCCGGTGGCGACTTCCGACTCCTTGCGCACCCGCTCGGCGAAGCGGGTCTGGTAACCCGGGCCGGTGGGGATCTCGGCATTGACCGAGGTGCCGCCCGAGGATACGTCGATCAGGTCGACCCCCAGCGCCCTCAGACGACGCGCCAGCTCGACCGTCTCGTCTGGGTTCCAGCCATCCTCGACCCAATCGGTGGCCGATACCCGCACGAACAGCGGCAGCTCCTGCGGCCATACCTCACGCACGGCCTCGGTCACCTGAAGCGTCAGACGAATACGGTTCTCGAAGCAGCTGCCGTACTCGTCACGCCGCTGGTTGCTCAGCGGCGAAAGAAACTGATGCAGCAGGTAGCCATGGGCCGCATGGATTTCGACGACCTTGAACCCGGCCGCCTTGGCACGCTCGGCGGCCTGGACGAAGGCCTGGACAACACCCTGGATCTCATCGTGGCTCAGCTCGCGCGGCGGCGTATGCTCCGGATCGAAGGCGATCTTCGAAGGCCCGACCGGCTGCCAGCCGCCGTCCTCGACCTTGACGCTGCCGTGCTTGCCGAGCCAGGGACGATGGGTGCTCGCCTTGCGCCCGGCATGCGCCAGCTGAATGCCCGGAATGGCGCCCTGGGAAGTGATGAAGCGGGTGATACGTTGCAGTGGGACGATCTGGTCGTCGTTCCACAGCCCGAGATCTTCGGCGGTGATTCTTCCGTCGGCAGTGACAGCCACCGCCTCGGTGATCACCAGCCCGGCGCCACCGACGGCGCGACTGCCCAGGTGGACAAGATGCCAGTCGTTGGCCAGGCCATCGACGCTCGAGTACTGGCACATTGGCGAAACCGCAATGCGATTGGGCAGGGTCAGCTGACGCAGGGTATACGGCTCAAGCAGCAGGCTCATGAGGGGACCTCCCAAGGACTCCAATGGTGATCCGGCCCGGACACTCGTGTGCGGCCGTGGCCCGGTACCGGTCTTCTCTGAGACTAGACCAGATTACCCTGGGGGGAGGTTCCGCCGGATAGACGCCCCGCGCTGAGGGCTGCCCTCTGTCAGCGCGGCTCCATGTGCGCAATCATCAGTTGCACGCTTTCATTGCCGCGAAACTCGTTCACATCGAGCTTGTAGGCCACCTCCACCCAACGCACCGTCGGGTTGGGCCACACGTCGCGGTCGATGCCGAAGGCGATCCCATCGAGTTTCACCGAGCCGCACTCGCTCTTGAGCACCACTTTCAGATGCCGCTCCCCCACCACGCGCTGTTCGACCATCTGGAACACGCCATGGAACAGCGGCTCGGGAAAATGCTGCCCCCAAGGGCCAGCATTGCGCAGGGCGCGGGCCAGGTCCAGATGAAACTCCTCGACCGCCAGGGTGCCGTCGGACAGCAGGCGCCCGGTCAGGTCGTCCTCGCACAACTGGCGCCGCACCTCTTCGTCGAACGCATCGGCAAAGGCCTGGAAATTGGCCTCAGGCAGCGACAAGCCGGCGGCCATGGCGTGGCCGCCGAACTTGCTGATCAGGTGCGGCTGGCGTGCAGCCACGGCATCCAGCGCATCGCGGATATGGAAGCCCGGCACCGAACGGGCAGAGCCCTTGAGCATGCCCTCGCCCGCATCGGCAAAGGCGATGGTCGGTCGGTGGTAGCGCTCCTTCAGGCGCGAGGCGAGGATGCCGATCACACCTTGGTGCCAGTCGGCGTCGAACAGGCACAGGCCATAGGGCATGGACTCGATCGGCAGGTCCTTGAGCTGGGCCAGGGCTTCGCGCTGCATGCCCTGCTCGATGGACTTGCGATCCTGGTTGAGCCCGTCCAGTTGCCCGGCCATGTCCAGCGCAACGGCGGGGTCTTCGCACAGCAGGCATTCGATGCCCAGGCTCATGTCGTCCAGCCGACCGGCGGCGTTGAGCCGTGGCCCGAGGATGAAACCCAGGTCGGTCGAGGTGATGCGCCGATGATCGCGCCGCGCCACTTCGAGAATTGCCTTCAACCCAGGACGAGCACGCCCGGCACGGATGCGCTCGAGCCCCTGGTGCACGAGGATACGGTTGTTGGCGTCCAGCGGTACCACGTCGGCGACACTGCCCAACGCCACCAGGTCGAGCAGTTCGCCAATGTTCGGTTGGGCCTGCGTCTCATAGCGTCCAAGGCTGCGCAGACGGGCACGCAGGGCCATCAGCACGTAGAAAATCACCCCCACCCCGGCCAGCGACTTGCTGGGGAAGGTGCAGCCTGGCTGGTTCGGGTTGACGATCGCATCGGCGTCGGGCAACTGCTCGCCAGGCAGGTGGTGGTCGGTGACCAGGACCTTGAGCCCAGCAGCCTTGGCCGCCGCCACGCCATCGACACTGGAGATACCGTTATCGACCGTGATCAGCAGTTGCGGCTGACGCTGCAACGCCACCTGCACGATCTCCGGGGTCAGGCCATAGCCGTACTCGAAGCGATTGGGCACCAGGTAATCCACATGGGCCGCACCCAGCAGTCGCAGCCCCAGCACACCTACGGTGCTGGCGGTGGCGCCATCGGCGTCGAAGTCGCCGACGATCAGAATGCGCTGACGCAGGTCCAGGGCCTCGACCAACAGGTCGACGGCCGCCTCGATTCCTTTAAGTTGCTGGTACGGCAACAGGCGCGCCAGGCTCTTGTCCAGTTCGGACTCGCTCTGCACGCCGCGGGCGGCATACAGCCGGGTCAACAGGGGTGGCAGGTTGCCAAGGAAGGGCAGTGCCGATGGCAGGGGGCGGGGTTCGATACGCATGGGGTCTTCGGCTGTCAGATCGGATCAGGTCAGCCGCGCTCACCGAGCAGCCACTGCAATTGGACTTCGTGCTGGCCACGGTCGTCGGTGACGAATACCGTGCCTTCACTGATCATCACATCCCATTTGATGGTACGCGGCATGTCGGTGGCCAGAACCTCCAGGACTTCCTGCGGGACAGCAGCGATGCTCAGGTTTTTCAGGCCCTTGACCGCGCCGACCACCTTGTTCTCCCACACCCGCAAGCTGCCGTAGGCCAGCAGGCTGGTGCGCTCGGTACGGCGCGAGCACCAGGTGAGACGGTCGGCGTCGGGCTGGCCGACTTCGATCCAGTGCAGGATGCGATCATCCAGGCTTTTTTCCCACAGGGCGGCCTCATCGACATCCGACAGACCGCGGCCGAACGACAGGTTCTCGTTGTACCAAAGGGCGTAGGCCAGCAGACGGACGGCCATGCGTTCCTCGGTCTCCGACGGGTGACGAGCGATCGTCTGACGCACGTTTTCGTACACGCCGCGGTCGAGGTCGGTCAGATTCAGTTCGAACTTGTAGGTGGTGGAAGGCTGGGCCATGGGAAAGGGACTTCTTTGGAGAAAGTCGCAGAGTTTAACCGATCCGAGTTTGTTGGGGTGGGTGGTTGCGCATCTGCGTGCACTGGACTCTGCCTTGCAACAGTATCTGCCATTGACCAGCTGTGATAAAACCAAGCCTCTTTTCTGTCGCCACGGACGCACCATGCACACCCCCGCCAAACCCCTCGCCGGTCTGAAGGTCATCGAGCTCGGCACCTTGATCGCCGGCCCCTTCGCTTCGCGTATCTGCGCCGAATTCGGCGCCGAGGTGATCAAGGTCGAATCACCTGATGGCGGCGATCCGCTGCGCAAGTGGCGCAAATTATATGAAGGGACTTCGCTGTGGTGGTTCGTCCAGGCGCGCAACAAGCAATCGCTCACGCTCAACCTCAAGCACCCCGAAGGACGCGAGATCCTCAAGCAATTGCTGGCCGATGCTGACATCCTGATCGAGAACTTCCGCCCTGGCGTGCTGGAGAAACTCGGCCTTGGCTGGGAGGTGCTGCATGCCCTCAACCCACGCCTGGTAATGGTACGCCTGTCAGGCTTCGGCCAGACCGGGCCGATGAAGGACCAGCCAGGCTTCGGTGCCGTCGGCGAGTCCATGGGGGGCCTGCGCTACATCACCGGTTTCGAGGATCGTCCGCCCGTGCGCACGGGCATTTCCATCGGCGACTCGATCGCCGCTCTCTGGGGCGTGATTGGTGCACTGATGGCCCTGCGCCACCGCGAAGTCAATGGCGGTGAAGGACAGGTGGTGGATGTGGCGCTGTACGAGGCAATCTTCGCGATGATGGAAAGCATGGTGCCGGAGTTCGATGTGTTCGGTTTCATTCGCGAGCGCACCGGCAACATCATGCCGGGCATCACCCCCTCCTCCATCCACACCAGCGCCGACGGCCGGCACGTGCAGATCGGCGCCAACGGCGATGCGATCTTCAAACGCTTCATGCAGGCCATCGGCCGCGACGACCTCGCCGAGGATGCAACCCTGGCCAGCAACGATGGCCGTGACCTGCGTCGCGACGAGCTGTACGGGGTGATCGACCGCTGGGTCAACAGCCTGCCGCTGGAACAGGTGATGCAGGTGCTGAACGACGCAGGCGTGCCTGCCAGCCGCATCTATTCGGCCGAGGACATGTTCAGCGACCCGCAATTCCTCGCCCGGGAAATGTTCCTTCAGGCGAAGCTCCCAGACGGCAAGCCCTTCAAGATGCCGGGGATCGTGCCCAAGCTCTCGCAGACACCCGGCTCCACGGAGTGGGTCGGGCCTGCGCTGGGAGAGCACACGGCGACACTGCTCGCCGGGCTGGGCTATAGCGCTGCCGAGGTGGCACGCCTGCGCGAGCAGGGGGCGGTCTGATCGGGCGTCGAGCAAGCATGATGCGCATGTTTGTGCTGCTCTGCGTCCTGCTGTTGTCCTCGCAGCAGGGCCAGGCCCGTGAACGTTTGACCTGGCTGCTGCGCGACCTGCCGCCGTTCACTATTTTCGAAGGCCAGGAAAAGGGCCAGGGCGTGGTCGATCGCATGCTGCCCCTGCTCATCGAGCAGATGCCCGAATACGATCACACGGTGCTACGGGTAAATCGCGCGCGCGGCATCCAGATGCTTCAGGAACGCAGCTTCACCTGCGACCCCACCCTGCTATGGACACCGGAACGCGCCCGTTTCGTGCATTTCTCCCAACCCACGCTGCCCATCCTCAGCAGCGGGCTGGTCATCCGCAAGGCAGACCCGGGACGATTGGACGAATCCGAGGACAGCACGCCTGTGGACCTGAAGCAGGTGCTGGAACGGCCAGGGATGAAGTTGGGCATCGTGGCCCAACGCAGCTACGGAGTAGTGGTCGACGATATCCTGCGCCAGTTGCCAGAAACCACGCTGAGCCGCCACTACGGCAACGATGCCACCGCCAACCTCTTGCAGATGCAGCAACTGGGGCGCCTGCAACTGGTACTTGGGTACTGGCCGGAGGTGCGCTACCTGATCCAGCAGCAGGGCGGCTCGCTGGACAGCTACCAGTTCCACCCGATCAAGGGTGCGAATCGCTATCAGTTTCTGCATGTGGGCTGCTCCGACACGCCACTGGGACGCCAAGCCATCGCCCATATCGACAAGCTGTTGCCGCACCTGCGCCAGGAAGTACTCCCTGAGTTCTACGCAAGCTGGCTCGACCCCGAACTGCGCACAGAGTACCTGGAGCAGACACGGCACCTGGTCGAGGAGCTTCCCTCTGCAGCCAACCCCCAGCCATGACGCAGGCAAAAGAAACCCCGGATGCTGGGGAAGACATCCGGGGTCAACTCAAAGCCCTTGAGCGGACTCTGTACGGCGGTCCAACGCTACCGGAGCAAAGCAGCGTTCGAACACCCTATAAAGTCTGACGAGACACTCAGGCAAAGGTTCCCTGAGGTTGATGTCGGTGTTGCAAGGCCGCGATCACACAAGGCTGCAGACGCCCCTCGACGATCTGCAGGTCGCGGTGCAGACCGTCGACCAGATCGACCAGCAAGCGCTGCTCCTGTAGCTGACGCACACTCACGGCGCGGCGCAACACCTCGTTGCCCTGCGCATCGAGCAAGGTGAGTTGGCGATTGCCGCGCGCATCTACATCGTCGAGGCGGGTGTGATAAGGGGACAGGGCATCGTTGAGCAGGGAGCAGATTCTTTCCATCCGGCGTACTCGCTTTGTCGGGGACCTATCGGAACTGACCGCCAGGCACTTCGGAAAGTTCGCCCGCACGCGTCTGTATCAGCGAGCATGCGTGGGCAACATGACCGTTTCGATATCCCGCCCGGAGTACCTGCGCGGCGGCCGACGCAGCCGCTGCAATGCCGCCTGCAACCCCCTGATCGACAACGGCCAGGGCAATTGGGCAATAACCCACTGCCCCTGACGCTGGGCCTCGACAGCGAGATCAGGGCCGCGCACAGGGGGCTGTCCGACGAACAGTAGCGCACGCGCATGGCCTTGCCGGGTCACGTGCTTCAACAGTGCCTGGGCGCTCAGCGCCGGCATGCCATGGTCGATGATGAGCATGTCCAAGGCTTGCATCTGCGCCATGCTTGCCTTGGCGCTGGCCAGATCGCAGGCAATGCGCACGTTGAAAACCCCCAGGGCATTGCAGGCCTGGTGCAAAGCGATCTGCTGGGCGGGATGAGACTGGACGATAAGAATGTTGAGCCGGTGCATGAGCCGCTCCTGAGGGCTGCGAGCCCTGATGGACAGGGCGCCCACTCTAGAAAAGCAGCATAGGGACTCAAATAGGAAAAGCCTGAAAAGACGAAGGATGATTCTGTAATTAAAAGAACCGCTCAAACGCAAACGGGGCAAGCCGATGTTCCGACTTGCCCCGCCCAATGCTCTCGAGTGCCGCGTATTACAGCGGCTTGCCGCGGTTGCCGTGCTGGCTGACGAAGGCCTGGACCGCCTTCAGGTCATTGGCCAGGACCGTGCAACGCTCCTCGCGGCTGAACAGGTCGCTCAAGTGCGCCGGCAACTCGAGGGCCTTGCCGACACCGGCCTTCTCCACCGCTTCGGGGAATTTGACCGGATGCGCGGTGCCCAGGACCACCATCGGCGTGTCCAGGCTGCGACGGCACTCACGAGCGGCTTTGACGCCGATTGCGGTATGCGGATCAAGCACTTCGCCGGTGGCCTTGAACACCTCGGCGATGGTCTCGCAGGTCTGCTCGTCGCTCACCGCCAGGGAGTCGAACAGCTTGCGCGCCTCGGTCCAGCGATCCTGCTCCACGCTGAAACCGCCACCTTGCTTGAAGTTGGCCATCAACTCGGCGATCGCGGCACCGTTGCGACCGTGCAGATCGAACAGCAGGCGCTCGAAGTTGGACGAGACCATGATGTCCATCGACGGCGACAGCGTTGGGTGCAGGGCATCCTTGACGTACTGGTTGCCGCTCATGAAGCGGTGCAGGATGTCGTTGCGGTTGGTGGCCACCACCAGTTGGCTGATCGGCAGGCCCATGTTGCGTGCCAGGTAACCGGCAAAGATGTCGCCGAAGTTGCCGGTCGGGACCGAGAACGCGATCGAGCGCGCCGGGCCGCCCAACTGCAGTGCTGCATGGAAGTAGTAGACGATCTGGGCCATGATCCGCGCCCAGTTGATCGAGTTGACCGCCACCAGGCGAGTGCCCTTGAGGAAGGACTGATCGGCGAAGCTGGCCTTGACCATTTCCTGGCAGTCGTCGAAGTTGCCTTCGATGGCGATGTTGTGGATGTTGTCACCGAGGATGGTGGTCATCTGCCGACGCTGAACTTCCGACACACGCTGGTGCGGGTGCAGGATGAAGATGTCAACGTTGTCGCAACGGCGGCAGCCTTCGATGGCGGCAGAACCGGTATCGCCGCTGGTGGCGCCGACAATCACCACGCGCTCGCCACGCTTGACCAGCACGTGGTCGAGCAGACGGCCAAGCAGTTGCAGGGCAAAGTCCTTGAACGCCAGTGTTGGGCCGTGGAACAGCTCCATCACCCACTCGTTGCCGTTCAACTGGCGCAGCGGCGCCACCGCGGCATGGGCGAAGGCACCGTAGGTTTCCTCCAGGATCTTCTTGAAGTCGGCGTCGGCGATGCTGCCGGTGACGAACGGGCGCATCACCCGGAAGGCCAGTTCGTGGTACGGCAGGCCGGCCCAGGATGCGATCTCTTCCTGGGTGAAGCGCGGCAGGTTCTCCGGCACGTACAGGCCGCCATCACTGGCAAGGCCAGCCAGCAGGACGTCTTCGAAATTCAGGGCCGGCGCCTGGCCGCGAGTACTGATATAGCGCATTGTGCAAACCTTCGGTTCTGGGCGCGGGCCGCCGTCGCGGCCCGCCGCTGAATTAATTGAGCTGTTCGACGCGGATGCGCACGACGTTGCCGACCACATCCTGCAGGGCTTCAAGGGCGACGATAGCATCGTTGATACGCTGCTCGACCACGCCATGCGTCAGCAGGATCATCGGCACCAGGCCGTCCTGCTCCTCGGCTTCCTTCTGCATGATCGACTCTATGTTGATGCCACGCTCGGACAGGATGCTGGCGACCTGGGCCAGCACGCCTGGGTGATCCTTGGCCTGGATACGCAGGTAGTAGGCACTTTCGCAAGCCTCGATCGGCAGGATCGGGTGCGCCGACAACGAATCCGGCTGGAAGGCCAGGTGCGGAACGCGGTTTTCCGGGTCGGAGGTCATGGCACGCACCACGTCGACCAGGTCGGCGACCACCGACGAAGCGGTCGGCTCCATGCCGGCACCGGCACCGTAATAAAGCGTAGACCCTGCAGCATCACCGTTGACCATCACCGCGTTCATCACGCCGTTGACGTTGGCGATCAGGCGGTCGCTCGGGATCAGCGTCGGGTGCACGCGCAGCTCGATGCCGTCGGCGGTACGGCGGGCCACGCCCAGGTGCTTGATGCGATAGCCCAGGGCTTCGGCGTAGTTGACATCGGCAGTGGTCAGGCGGGTGATGCCCTCGGTGTAGGCCTTGTCGAACTGCAGCGGAATACCAAAGGCGATGGAGGCCAGGATGGTCAGCTTGTGCGCAGCATCGATGCCCTCGACGTCGAAGGTCGGGTCGGCTTCGGCGTAACCCAGCGCCTGGGCTTCGGCCAGCACGTCAGGGAAGGCACGGCCCTTTTCACGCATTTCGGTGAGGATGAAGTTGCCGGTGCCGTTGATGATCCCGGCCAACCAGTTGATGCGGTTGGCCGACAGGCCTTCGCGGATCGCCTTGATCACCGGGATACCGCCGGCAACTGCCGCCTCGAAGGCCACGATCACGCCCTTTTCACGGGCCTTGGCGAAAATTTCGTTGCCGTGCACGGCAATCAGCGCCTTGTTGGCGGTGACCACGTGCTTGCCGTTCTCGATGGCCTTGAGCACCAGATCGCGTGCAATGGTGTAGCCACCGATCAGCTCGATGACGATGTCGATTTCGGGGTTGGTCGCGACTTCGAACACATCAGCGGTAATGGGGGTACCGGTAATCTGGCAGTTCGGGTTCTGCGAGCGCATGGCAATCTGAGCCACTTCAATACCGCGCCCGGCACGGCGGGCAATCTCCTCGGCGTTGCGCTGAAGTACATTGAAGGTACCGCCACCGACGGTCCCCAACCCACAGATGCCTACTTTGACCGGTTTCACTGTGAACTCCCCATTGAACGGCCGGCACCTGCGCCGACCGTGAAACATGCCGTCACCCCATGACGACGGCGTATTGAATGAATTACTTGGCGGCTTGCGCCTGGCCGGCCAGGGCCAGCTTGGCCACCTGCGGTGCCGGCTGGTAGCCCGGGATCACCTGGCCGCTTTCGAGCACGATCGCTGGCGTGCCGTTGACACCGATCGACTGGCCGAGCTGGAACTGCTTGCTGACCGGGTTGGCGCACTTGGCCGCCTTGATTTCCTTGCCGTCGACCATCTTGTCCATCGCCGCACGGCGATCGCTGGAGCACCAGACGGCCTGCAACTGCTCGTCACCCGGCGAGCCCAGGCCCTGGCGCGGGAAGGCGACATAGCGCACTTCGATACCGCGCTTGTTCAGCTCTGGCACTTCGGCGTGCAGCTTGTGGCAGTACGGGCAGGTCGTGTCGGTGAACACGGTGATGTGCGATTTGGTTTCGCCCTTGGCCGGGTAGACCACCATTTCAGCCGCAGGAATACCGTTGATCAGCTTGGCGATACCCTGGCGTTCGGTTTTCTCGGTCAGGTTGACCGGCTTGCCATCCTGGATCTGGTACAGGTAGCCCTGCATGACGAACTGGCCGTCTGCGCTGGCATAGAGCACGCGACCGCCCTGCAGCTTGACTTCGTACAAGCCGCCGACCGGGCTGCTGGCGACGCTTTCGATCGGTACTTCCAATTCCAGGGTCTTGAGTGTGTTGCGAATGGCCTGCTCGGCACCGGCAGTGACGTCGGTGGCCGCAGCAACGGCAAAGGTACTGGCCAGCGCCAGGGCGGCGGCGGCAAAAATCTGGGTCACGCGCATGGGGTACTCCTGAAGGCGGACGGGGACCGGAGGACGTCGCCTGCGGAAAAATCGCGGCGACCGGGCGGTCCCTGGTGCAAACCGCTCAAGCCTACCACATCAGGCCGCAGCGAAATCACTGTCTGATGGCCGCCGGGCGGAACATGAAAATCATTCATCCACGCGGATGATGCTGGGCGTGCAACTGCTGCAAACGAGCCTTGGCGACGTGGGTGTAGATCTGCGTGGTGGAAAGGTCGCTGTGCCCCAACAGCATCTGCACCACCCTCAGGTCGGCCCCGTGATTGAGCAGATGCGTAGCGAAAGCATGGCGCAGGGTGTGCGGTGACAGCGGCTTGTCGATCCCCGCCACGCGGGCGTGATGCTTGATGCGATGCCAGAAGGTCTGGCGGGTCATTTCCTCGCCCCGCAGGCTGGGGAACAGCACATCGCTGGGACGCCCGTTGAGCAGCTCGGCCCGACCGTCACGCAGGTAGCGCTCGATCCACAGCACCGCCTCCTCGCCCATCGGCACCAGGCGCTCCTTGCTGCCCTTGCCCATCACCCGCAGCACGCCCTGGCGCAGGTTGACCTGATCGAGAGTCAGGCTCACCAGCTCGGTGACCCGCAGGCCGCAGGCGTAGAGCACCTCGAGCATGGCGCGGTCGCGCTGGCCGATGGCTTCGGCCAGGTCCGGCGCCTTGAGCAACGCTTCGACATCCGCTTCCGACAGGGACTTGGGCAAAGGCCTACCCAGTTGCGGCATATCGACCTGCAAGGTCGGGTCGACACCTATGAGCTTTTCCCGCAGCAGATAACGATAAAAACCACGCACTCCAGAGAGAAAACGTGCAGTGGAACGCGGCTTGTAACCCTGATCGAAGCGCCAGGCAAGGTGGTCGAGGATCGAATCGCGACCTGCATCGGGCAACGTCACGCCACGCTCCTGCAACCAGCCATTGAACAGGGCCAGGTCGCTGCGGTAGGACACGCGGGTGTTGTCGGACAGGCCTTTTTCCAGCCAGAGGGCATCGAGAAACTGATCGATCAGGGGGTGGTCCAGGGCGGGCATTCGGAGGGCTGCTGGGTGTTGAAAGTGGGCTAGTGTTTCACAGACGCATAATTGTTGTCTGTATCGGCCTCTTCGCGGGTAAACCCGCTCCTACAGGGATCGCGTAGCACCGGTGGGTTTACCCGCGAAAGGGCGCGCACTGGAGAACTCAGGCCTGGGCCAGTACTGGCACCGGCCGCTTGTCCTCGTCGATGGCGACGAAGCTGAAAACCCCATGAATCGCACGCTCGCGGCCGTCGAGGTACATGTTCTCGACGAACACATCGACCTGCACCTGCAAGCTGGTATTGCCCACCTTGATCACGCTGCCAACCAGCTCGACGATCGAGCCCGCCGGGATCGGGTGCTTGAAGTCGATGCGGTCAGTGGACACGGTCACCAGCGGCAGGCGACAGAAACGCGTAGCGGCGATGAACGACACCTCGTCCATCCAGGCCAGCGCGGTGCCGCCGAACAAGGTGTTGTGGTGGTTGGTGGTGTTGGGGAAAACGGCCTTGGTCACGCGAGTGATCGACAGCTCGGTACGCCGCTGGATTTCCTGATCTCTTGGGGTGGTAGTCATGGGGTACTCACTTTGCAAGGGAATGGCAGCGGAGCGACCCGCGAAGCAGGCAACACCAATACCACAGAATGCAAAAAAGCAGCCCGAAGGCTGCTTTTTCTCTCGCCAGGTGGCCGAAGCCACCGGTCAAACTGCACTCAGGACAGTTTTTCCTTGATGCGAGCGGCTTTGCCGGACAGGTCGCGCAGGTAGTACAGCTTGGCTTTACGCACGTCACCACGACGTTTCACGGCCAGGCTGTCGATCTGTGGGCTGTAGGTCTGGAAGGTACGCTCTACGCCAACGCCGCTGGAGATCTTGCGCACGGTGAAAGCGCTGTTCAGACCGCGGTTACGCTTGGCGATAACAACGCCTTCGAACGCCTGCAGACGCGAGCGATCGCCTTCCTTCACTTTAACCTGAACGACAATGGTGTCGCCTGGTGCGAAGGTCGGGATTTCCTTGCTCATCTGCTCGGCTTCGAGCTGCTGGATGATCTTGTTGGTCATGCTGTGCTCCTAAGATGGATAACTCGATCCACCATCGATACGTTAACTATCGTCCCGCTCGCGGAGGTATTCCTCGAGCAGCTTCTTCTCTTCTCCAGAAAGCGAGCGACTTTCCAGAAGATCGGCGCGTCGTTCGAAGGTCCTACCAAGGGACTGCTTCATTCTCCAACGCCGGATGTGTGCATGGTTGCCACTTAGCAACACGTCGGGTACACGCTGATCCGCATACACCTCAGGTCGGGTGTAGTGCGGGCAATCCAGCAGACCATCGGTGAAGGAGTCTTCCTCCGCCGAGTCCACATGCCCTAAAGCTCCGGGCAGCAGCCGCGTAACCGCATCGATCAGTACCATGGCCGGCAGCTCGCCACCGGAAAGTACATAGTCACCAATCGACCACTCCTCATCGACATGAGCTTCGATAAAACGCTCGTCGATGCCTTCATAACGACCGGCGATCAGGATCAACGATTCCTGTTCGGCCAGGCCTTTGACCGCCTGCTGAGTCAGCTTGCGGCCTTGTGGCGAGAGGTAGATCACCTTCGCCGATGCTCCGGTTGCCTGCCTGGCACTGGCCAGGGCGTCTTCCAGAGGCTTGATCTTCATCACCATGCCCGGACCACCGCCAAACGGCCGATCATCCACCGTGTGGTGGCGATCAGTGGTGTAGTCCCGTGGGTTCCAGCAGGTCACTTGCAGCAACCCCTGTTTCACCGCACGACTGGTAATGCCGTACTCCGTGATGGCCGAGAACATCTCGGGGAACAACGTGACGACTTCTACTCGAAGGTTACCCATCGTCTAGAAATCCGCGTCCCATTCGACTCGCATCACACCTGCTTCCAGGTCGATTGCCAGCACACATTGCTCCGTATAGGGCAACAGACGCTCGCGATCATCCAGGCTGCCTGCGCAAGGCTTGACCACCATTACATCGTTCGCACCGGTCTCCAACAGGTGATCGACCTTGCCGAACAGTTGTTCGTCCTGGTTGATGACCTTCAGGCCCTGCAACTGGTACCAGTAGTACTCGTCGGCGGCCAGGTTGGGCAAAAGGCTCCGCGCAATGCAGATTTCGTAACCGCTCAGAAGACGGGCTTCATCGCGATCGTCGAGGCCTTTCAGTTTCACGACCAGGCCCTTCTGGGAGCCACGACCGTTGACCAGCTCGACCTGCTTTACCTTGCCTTCGTGCCGAAGCGTCCAGCGCGGATAATCCAACAGGTTTTCAATCGGATCGGTAAAGGAATACACCTTCACCTCGCCGCGAACGCCGTGAACCGAAAAAATCTTGCCAACGACGATGAGGTCGTCAGCCTTTTCTGGCGTCGCGTTCATACTGCTCAGGCAGCAGCCTTGGCAGCGTCCTTCAGCAGCTGAGCAACACGCTCAGACGGCTGCGCGCCCTGGCTCAGCCAGTAGGTGACGCGTTCCTGGTTGACCGACAGCTTGACTTCGGCGCCCGAGGCGATCGGGTTGAAGAAGCCAACGCGCTCAACGAAACGGCCGTCACGGGCGTTACGCGAGTTGGTCACGGTCAGGTGGTAGAAAGGGCGCTTTTTCGAGCCGCCACGGGCCAGACGAATGGTTACCATGTGAACATCGTTCCTATAGTCGGTACTGCAGTCAGTGCTGCAAATCTGAATGCCAAATAGGCACACGGGTGCCCAAAAGGCCGCATATTCTCAGGGAATACACGGACATTTGCAAATGGCTTTTTCGCAAGAGCCATGCAAAGCAATCCAGACCTGCCGCTTAAGCCGCTGTTTTGCGGCGCTTTCCCGCCAAGGCGGGGTCTGCCTGGCCGCCTATCAAGGCGACCAAGCGGATTCGGTTACAGCTTCGGCATGCCGCCGCCCGGCAGCATCCCGCCCAGGCCACGCATCATCTTGGCCATGCCGCCCTTGGCGGAGAATTTCTTCATCATCTTCTGCATCTGCTTGTGCTGCTTGATCAGCCGGCCGATATCCTGCACCTGCGTGCCGGAGCCCAGGGCGATACGGCGCTTGCGCGAACCGCTGATCAGGTCGGGGTCACGGCGCTCGGCAGGGGTCATGGAGTTGATGATCGCTTCCATCTGCTTGAATTGCTTCTCGGCCGCCCCCTGCGCGTTGCCCATCTGCGACAGGTTGACGCCACCGATGCTGGGCAGCTTGTCCATCAGGCCACCCAGGCCGCCCATGTTCTTCATCTGCTGCAGTTGGTCGCGGAAGTCTTCGAGGTCGAAGCCCTTGCCCTTCTTCAGCTTCTTGGCCAGCTTGTCGGCCTTGGCCTTGTCGATGTTCTGCTCGGCCTGCTCGATCAGGCTGAGCACGTCGCCCATGCCGAGGATGCGCGAGGCGATGCGGTCGGGGTGGAAAGGCTCGAGGGCTTCGGTCTTCTCGCCCATACCGATGAACTTGATCGGCTTGCCAGTAATGGCGCGCACCGACAGCGCGGCACCGCCACGGGCATCGCCATCGACCTTGGTCAGCACCACGCCGGTCAGCGGCAGCGCCTCACCGAAGGCCTTGGCGGTGTTGGCGGCGTCCTGGCCGGTCATGGCATCGACCACGAACAGCGTCTCGACCGGCTTGACCGCCGCGTGCAGGGCCTTGATCTCGTCCATCATGTCGGCGTCGATGTGCAGACGGCCGGCGGTATCGAGGATGACCACGTCGATGAACTTGATCTTGGCTTCGCGAATCGCCGCCTCGGCGATATCGACCGGCTTCTGGCTGATGTCGGACGGGAAGAAGGTCACGCCGATGTCGTTGGCCAGGGTTTCGAGCTGCTTGATCGCCGCCGGGCGGTAGACGTCGGCGGACACCACCATGACGGTCTTTTTCTTGCGCTCTTTCAGGAAGCGCGCCAGCTTACCGGCAGTGGTGGTCTTGCCCGCGCCCTGCAGGCCTGCCATCAGTACCACGGCTGGCGGAGCGGCATTGAGCGCGAGGTCTTCGTTGGCCGCGCCCATCAGGCTTTCCAGCTCGGCCTGGACGATCTTCACGAACGCCTGGCCCGGCGTCAGGCTGCGCGACACCTCGGTGCCGACCGCACGCTCCTTGATGCTGTTGACGAAGTCCTTGACCACCGGCAGGGCAACGTCGGCCTCGAGCAGGGCCATGCGCACTTCACGCAACGTGTCCTTGATGTTCTCTTCGGTCAGCTTGGCCTTGCCGGTGACATGGCGCAGCGTCTGTGACAGGCGGTCGGTCAGGTTTTCGAACATGGTGATCCTTTCAGGCCCAATAAAGCCGAGGTTGTTCAGGTGCCCTGGCGGATATCCACACGCGAAGGGCACAGCAAGCCGCGCATTATAACGGAGAGCGGCGGTGGCGCACACCTTGGTGCCGAGCGGTGATCGGGGGGCCGTTCGCGGGCAGCCCGCGCCCACGAAACTCAGGGGTTGCAGGAGCAGGACTGGCCGCGAAAAGGCCGAGGCGGTCTGCAGTCTTCCTAGGCAACCGCGTTCTATGCCAAACTCCCCTCCTTTAAGGGCTCGCCTACCAGGACCTATGCTCTCCTCACCCAGCCTCATCCCCAACCTGATCGCAGCCATCCTTTATATTGCCGCGACGGCCTATCAAGGTTCGCGCCTGGCACAGGGTGCCAAGGTCGACAAACGCCTGCTCGGCCTGCTGGGCGTGATTGCCGTTGTCGCACAGACCTGCGCCCTGTTCTTCCAGTTGCTCACCCCGCTGGGCCTGAGCCTCGACTTCTTCAGCGCCGCCAGCCTGATCGCCACCGCGGTGATCGCCCTGACGCTGCTCGCCTGCCTGAGCATTCCGGTGGAGAACCTGCTGGTGCTGCTGTTCCCGCTGGGGGCAGTGACGGCGCTGCTGGCCCAGTTCGCACCGGCGGGCACCGTGCCGCTGGTCAATGAAGAACCCGGCATCCTGGCGCATATCCTGCTGTCGATCCTCGCCTACGGCCTGTTCACCATCGCCGTGGTCCAGGCGTTGCTGCTGTTGCTCCAGGACCACCAGCTCAAGCACAAGCATCCCTCGGGGCTGATCCGCAACTTCCCTCCACTGCAAACAATGGAAAGCCTGCTGTTCGGCTTTCTCTGGGCGGGCTGGATCTTCCTGTCGCTTTCGCTGATCTCCGGCTGGCTGTTCTTCGAGAACCTGTTCGCCCAGCACCTGGTACACAAGACCTCGCTGTCGTGCCTGGCCTGGATCGTGTTCAGCGTCCTGCTGTGGGGGCGCAATCGCCTGGGATGGCGCGGGCACAAGGCGATCCGCTGGACCCTGGCGGGCTTCTGCCTGCTGATGCTGGCCTATTTTGGCAGCAAGCTGGTTCGCGAATTCATCCTGCACATCTGACGGGCAATCATGGACACTTTGCCGTACGCCCCGCTGCTCGGCACCCTGATACTGGCGCTGCTGTGGTCGGCGCTGTTCAGCGCGGTCGAGGCCGCACGCCAGCAACTCAACGGCCATGCCCGCGCCGGTGAAGCCGAACAGCCCACCCTGCCCGCCCAGGCCTTGGTGCTCTGTGCCAGCCTGGGCAGATTGCTGGTGCTGGGCCTGGCCTGCCTGATCGGCCAGCGCTACAGCGGCGAGCATGGTTTCTGGCTGGCCGGGCTGTGCGCCACGCTGGCACTGCTGGTGCTGACCGAATACCTGCCAAGGCGCCTGGCCCGGCGCAACCCACAGGCCTATGTCAGCCTTGGCGCCAGCCTGCTCAAGCTGCCACTGGCGGCACTGCAGCCTGTGGCCTGCCTGCTCGACGGCACGGCCAAGCTGATCCTGCGCCCATTGCGCGTACAACCCAACGCCGTCGCCCTGCACCCACAGGATGACGACGCCCAGGATGACGACGAGCCCCACGAACCACCACGCCAGGGGCTGATCGAGGGCCTGCAAGCGCTGGACAAGATTACCGTCAACGACATTCTGGTCCCGCGCAACGAAGTCGACGGCATCAACCTCGACGACCCGATCGAACAGGTCATCGAACAGTTGATCCTCAGCCGCCACACCCGCCTGCCCGTCTATCACAACGACATCAACCAGGTCGAAGCGATCCTCAACACCAAGCTCATCAGCCACCTGCTGCCACGCGCCGAACTGACCCTGGAGAAGCTGCAGGCCGCCTGCTACGAGCCCTACTTCGTCCCGGAAAGCACCCCACTGCAAATGCAACTGCTGAACTTCCACAAGCAGCAGCGGCGAATGGGCGTGGTCGTGGACGAGTACGGCGAAGTGCTGGGGATCGTAACGCTCGAAGACATCCTTGAAGAGATCGTCGGCGAGTTCGAGGACGAACAGAGCCTGGACAACCCCCATATCCATCCCCAGCCCGATGGCCGCTTCATCATCGAAGGCACCGCCTCGCTGCGCGAGCTCAACCGCAGCCTGGGATGGCACCTGCCCTGCGACGGCGGCCCGAAAACCCTCAATGGCCTGGTCACCGAAGCACTGGAAAGCATCCCGGCAAGCGCGGTATGCCTGAAAGTCGGACGCTACCGCCTGGAAATCCTCGAAACCGAGGACAATTGCGCCAGCAAGGTACTGGTCTGGACCGTAACCCGATAGCTATACTCGGGCCACGCTTACCCAGCCCTGCCGTCCCGCCTGCTACCCGCACCCGGCGCCCCACGGCCAGTCCGCCTCACTGACGTGCCAGCAGCCCTGCGTCCTACCCCGAGCAGCGCCCGCTCCCTGCCACCCCTTGGGCCCTCGTCAGCCTGGCGAACCACAACAATACGCTGCGGCCCGCCTGCTCGGCCGCGCGAACGACTGTTCAGGGACCTACGCATGACAACCAGCAGCACCTACGCCGAGCCTGACTCGGCGACCCCGGTCAATTCGCCCGCCCGGGTCGCCACCGCCAGCTTCATCGGCACCGCCATCGAGTTCTACGATTTCTACGTGTACGCCACGGCCGCTGCGCTGGTGATCGGGCCAGTATTCTTCCCGTCCGGCTCAGGCACCGCACAGATGCTGGCAGCCTTTCTCACCTTCGGTATCGCCTTCCTTGCCCGACCGCTGGGCTCGGCCTTGTTCGGCCACTTCGGTGATCGTATCGGGCGCAAGTCGACCCTGGTCGCTTCATTGCTGCTGATGGGCGTATCCACCACGCTGATCGGTGTACTGCCAGGCTATGACAGCATCGGCGTGTGGGCACCGATCATCCTTTGCGTGCTGCGCTTCGGCCAGGGGCTGGGGTTGGGCGGCGAATGGGGCGGCGCGGCCCTGCTCGCCACCGAGAACGCACCACCCGGCAAGCGCGCCTGGTTCGGCATGTTCCCGCAGTTGGGCCCGTCGATTGGTTTCCTCGCCGCCAACGGTCTGTTCCTGACCCTGGCACTGGTACTCAGCGACGAGCAGTTCCGTGAGTGGGGCTGGCGCATTCCGTTCCTGCTCAGTGCTGCGCTGGTGCTGGTGGGGCTGTACGTACGCCTGAAGCTCGAGGAAAGCCCGGTGTTCGCCAAGGCCGTAGCCCGTCAAGAGCGGGTGAAAATGCCGGTGGTCGACCTGTTCGCCAAATACTGGATGCCCACCTTGCTGGGCGCTGCAGCGATGGTGGTGTGCTACGCACTGTTCTACATCTCCACGGTATTCTCGCTGAGCTACGGCGTGTCGACGCTGGGCTACAGCCGCGAAACCTTCCTCGGCCTGCTGTGCTTCGCCGTGGTGTTCATGGCCCTGGCTACGCCGCTGTCGGCCTGGCTGAGCGACCGCTATGGGCGCAAGCCGGTGCTGATCGTCGGCGGCCTGCTGGCCATTGCCTCGGGCTTCACCATGGAACCCCTGCTGACCTCGGGCTCCACTGCCGGCGTGGCGCTGTTCCTGGCGATCGAACTGTTCCTGATGGGCGTGACCTTCGCACCGATGGGCGCGCTGCTGCCTGAGCTGTTTCCGACCCACGTGCGTTACACCGGGGCCTCGGCGGCCTACAACCTGGGCGGCATCGTCGGCGCCTCGGCGGCACCGTTCTTCGCCCAGCAACTGGTGAGCATGGGCGGTTTGAGCTGGGTGGGGGGATATGTGTCGGTGGCGGCGGTGATCAGCCTGATTGCCGTGCTGTGCCTGAAGGAAACCCGCCATACCGAGCTTTGAGCAGTTGAAGCAAGCCCGCTCCTACAGGAGTCTGTAGGAGCGGGCTTGCCCGCGAATGGGCTGCTCGGCAGCCCCGTGCGATCTCAGATCAGAACTCGACCTTGACCGCCTGTGAAGCACGGGTCGCCTTGGCCCGTGCCGCTTCGACCGACTCGTCGCGGGCCAGGCACACGCCCATGCGGCGGGTGCCATTGATTTCCGGCTTGCCGAACAGGCGAATGGCGGTGTCTGGCTCGCTCAGCGCTGCGCCCAGGTTGGCGAAGCTGGTCTGCTGCGACTGGCCCTCGGGCAGGATCACTGCCGAGGCCGACGGTCCGAACTGACGCACCACCGGGATAGGCAGGCCGAGAATCGCACGGGCATGCAGGGCGAACTGCGACAGGTCCTGGGAAATCAAGGTGACCAGACCAGTGTCATGCGGACGTGGCGACACTTCGCTGAACCACACCTGGTCGCCCTTGACGAACAGCTCGACGCCGAACAGGCCACGGCCGCCCAGCGCATCGGTGACGGCCTGGGCCACACGCTGCGACTCGGCCAGCGCCTTCGGACTCATCGCCTGAGGCTGCCAGGACTCCTGATAGTCGCCCTTCTCCTGACGGTGACCGACCGGCGCGAGGAAGGTGGTGCCGCCCACATGACGCACGGTCAGCAGGGTGATTTCGTACTCGAAATCGATGAAACCCTCGACGATCACCCGGCCCTTGCCGGCACGTCCGCCTTCCTGGGCGTAGTCCCAGGCTTTCTGCAGGTCGGCATCGCTGCGCAGCAGGCTCTGGCCCTTGCCCGACGAGCTCATTACCGGCTTGACCACGCACGGGTAGCCAACATCGGCCACGCCCTTGGCAAAGTCTTCATAGGTGTCGGCGAAGTGATAGGGCGAGGTCGGCAGCTGCAGCTCTTCAGCCGCCAGGCGACGGATGCCTTCACGGTTCATGGTCAGCTGGGTGGCGCGGGCGGTCGGCACCACGTTGAAACCTTCGTTTTCCAGCTCGACCAGCGTAGCGGTGGCGATGGCCTCGATTTCCGGCACGATGTAGTGCGGTTTTTCAGCTTCGATCACCGCACGCAGGGCGACGCCGTCGAGCATGTTGATCACATGGCTGCGGTGCGCGACCTGCATGGCAGGCGCGTTGGCGTAACGGTCCACGGCGATCACCTCGACGCCCAGGCGCTGCAGCTCGATCACCACTTCCTTGCCCAGTTCGCCGCAGCCACACAGCAGTACGCGGGTCGCAGTCGGCGACAATGGGGTTCCGATACGGGTCATTTCAGGTCCTCGAAGGCGTCCGGGGCGCGCCGGCTGGTGCTGCCCGCTGAAAAAGGACCGGTATTCTACATCAATCGGGCGCGGATCAACCCACCGCCAGCGCGCGTCGCGCGCGCCATGCCATGATCAGCCAGACCGCCGTTACACCGGCGAACTTCGAGGCCATCGCCGTGCCGATCACGGCAGGCGTCAGCGCACCGATCATGCCGAAGAAGATGAAGGTGTCCACCGGAATACTCAGCGCCGAGCTCAGCCACAAACGGTCACGCAGGGGCCTGCGGGTGACGCTGAACACCAGCCAGTCGATCAGTTCGGAAACGAAGAAGGCCGTAGCACTGGCCAGGGCGATGGCCGGCTCCGAAGTCGCGTAGGACAGCACCAGCGCCGCCAGCATCGCAATCAGCGCGCCATGCCCGTAACGGGTCTGCACCATGTCGCGCAGGATGAACACCAGCCCGCCCCAGGCGGACCAGATGATGTCCAGGTGCGGGGCACTGGAGAAGGCGTAGTTGATCAGCACTACGCTGCTTATGTAGGCAATGAGATAGAACATGGCGGGTAATCTGTGGGCAAGCCGCACAGATTACCTTTGGGCAGTTCGCCGGTAAACCCGCGAAGAATCCAACGCGGTGGATGGCACCGGCTGTGCCAGTGTTCGCGGGCATGCCCGCTACCACAGGGTTCTGCATCAGACTAGAGGATGAGGCCAGCCTCTAGTGCCCTTTCGTGGCAAAGCTTGATCACCGCCCGGCGCTCGTCATTGTCCATCCGCGCCCACCGGGTGATCTCCTGCACCGTACGCTGGCAACCGATGCAGATGTCCTGCTCATCCAGCGCACAGACGTTCACGCACGGCGAAGCGACCGGCCGCTCGTCAGTCTTCATCGACCACCAGCTCCCGCGAATAGCGCTCGGCGTTGTGCACATAGTGCGCGGCGCTGGCTTCGAGCATGCGCATCTGCTGCTCGGTCAGCTCGCGCACCACCTTGCCTGGCGAGCCCATCACCAGCGAACCGTCGGGAATCTCCTTGCCCTCGGGGATCAGCGCATTGGCGCCGATGATGCAGTGCTTGCCGATCCGCGCGCCGTTGAGGATGACCGCATTGATGCCGACCAGGCTGTAGTCGCCGACGCTGCAGCCATGCAGCATGGCATTGTGACCGATGGTCACGCCCTTGCCCAAGGTCAGCGGCGAACCCATGTCGGTGTGCATCACCGTACCGTCCTGGACATTGCTGTCCTCGCCGATGTCGATCAGCTCGTTGTCGCCGCGCAGCACGGCGCCGAACCACACACTGGCCCGGGCCTGCAGGCGCACCTTGCCGATCAAGGTGGCAGTGGGCGCGGCCCAACTGCTGGGATGGGCTTCGACCCGCAGGTCGCCCAGGCGGTATTTCATGTCATGTTCCTCACGGTTGGACGCGGTCGGCGGGTGAGCCCCGCTCAGTTCTGGATAAAGCGCTCTGGCGGCTGGTGCAGGCTGATACCGGCATCGAACAGCACGTTGACCAACTCGACGATCATGATCGCCGACAGCCCCCAGATCTTGTAGTCGCCATAACGGTAGCTGGGCACGTACCAGCTGCGCCCCTGGTAGTCGATGCGATGGGTGTGGTCGCGTGGGTCCTGGCGAAAGAACGACAGCGGAACGTTGAAGACCGCTGCGATTTCGGCATCGTTGGGCTGGTACTCGACGTAATCCGGAATCAACCCGACGAACGGCGTAACCTTCAGTCCGTGCAACGAAATCAGCGGGCTCAGCGGGCCGATCACCTCGACCAACCCCGGCGGCAGGCCGATTTCCTCCTCGGCTTCGCGCAGGGCGGTGAACACCAGGTCCGGGTCTTCCGGATCGCGGCGCCCTCCCGGAAAGGCCACTTCGCCACCATGGGTGGAAAGCCCCTTGGCACGCAAGGTGAGCACCAGCTCGGGCTCTTCGCTACGGGTAATGGGCAGCAGCACCGCCGCCTCGGGAAAACGGCGATCCGCCTCCAGTGACGCGGGGGTATGGTTGCTCATTCGGCGAAGAAGCTCGTCCAGCATTACGCACTCTCGATTCCAAGGCCTGCCTTGCATGATGCACCAAAGCCGCGAGGCACCCAAGCCCCGACGGCTTGCAGCAACCCCGCCGGCCGCGCCAAGATAGCGGCTCACACAGGAATAAAAGCATGAAATTCTGCAGCGCGTGCGGCCAGCCGGTCATTCAGCAGATTCCCGAGGGCGACAGCCGCCTGCGGTACGTCTGCCCCTCCTGTCAGACCATCCACTACCAGAACCCCAACATCGTCGCAGGCGTCTTGCCCGTCTGGGGCAGCCAAGTGTTGCTGTGCCGTCGCGCCATCGAGCCGCGCCGTGGCTTCTGGACGCTGCCGGCTGGTTTCATGGAAAACGGCGAAACCCTCGACCAGGCGGCGCGCCGCGAGACCGTCGAGGAAGCCTGCGCACGCGTCGGCCCGACCACCCTCTACCAGTTGTTCGACCTGCCGCACATCAACCAGGTGCATGTGTTCTTCCGCGCAGAACTGGCCGACCTGGACTTCGACGTGGGTGTCGAGAGCCTGGAGGTGCGCTTGTTCGAGGAGCATGAAATACCCTGGAACGAACTGGCTTTCCGCACCGTCACGCGGACACTAGAATGCTATTATCGCGACCGCATCGGGCAGCAGTACCCCATAGGCCATGAATACCTGCCGCCGATGAACGTTTCGTCGTCCACCTAGCTACTTCAGGATACGTTTCATGCGCTGGTTGCTTGCCCTCTTCTGCTTGTGCGTTGCATCGGTGTCCCAGGCGGCGTTCACCGAGACCATCATTCGCAAGCCCCTGCCCGCGACCACGTCGCAGGGCACGCAGCCCCAGGCCAGGCCTGCGCAAAGCAGCAGCCAGCCGCAGATCGACAAGGTGCTGGTGCTCAAGTCAGAGCGGCGCCTGCAACTGATCAGCCGCGGCGAGCCATTCAAGACCTACCGCATCTCCCTGGGCAAGCAACCCAAGGGCGCCAAGGAGCGCGAAGGCGACAAGCGCACCCCTGAAGGCTTCTACTGGCTCGACTGGCGCAAGGTAAGCGACCGCTACAACCTGGCCATGCACATCTCCTACCCAAACATCAGCGACGCCGCCAAGGCGCGCCGCGAAGGGGTCAATGCCGGCAGCATGATCATGATCCACGGCACACCGATCGACGAAGAATACCCGGAGTGGTATTTCCACACCCTCGACTGGACCGAAGGCTGCATCGCCATGCGCAACGACGACATGCGTGAAGTGTGGAGCATGGTCAAGGACGGCACCATGATCGAGATTCGTCCCTGAGCCTGCGGGCTTCCTGCACCTTCCACTGCTGCGCTGCAGGGCGCCCACCTGAGGAAGGCGGCGTAGCCTGACGGGGCGGCGTCCTACATCTACAGCAAATCCTCAGAATATCCCGACTCAAAAACGTTATTTGCCTGATACCCAAGCAGGCAACGTACCGCATCCAAACGACTGTTCGAATTTTTAGAATCCACGCAAACGAGTACGCGAACCGTACGACCTCTGCGGAATTCTTCCATGGCGAACACCCCGTTTCCGGCTATTTGTCGCTCTATCACCCATGCATTGCTCGCGCTGCTGACCAGCTCGGTTGCCCTTGCAGCCGATCCCGCCAGCGAGCAACTGCGCGACCAGCAACGCGAGCTTCAGCACCTGCAGCAACAGCAGCGACTGGAGCAATGGCAGCGCCGCTCTGCCCCGCAAACGCTGGAGCACCAGGCGCCATCGGCAGCGCCTGCAGAGCAATGTTGGCCGGTCAGCGGCCTGCGCCTGAGCGGTAACAGGCGCGTCACCAACACCGCCCTCGAACAGAGCCTGCGGCCCCTGCTGCACGGTTGCATGGGGCCGGCGGACATCAACCGCCTGCTGCTGGCCATCACTGAACGCTACGTCCAAGCCGGATATCCCGCAAGCCGCCCTTACCTGGCGCGCCAACCAGGTGCTGGCATGCCCCTCGATATCGTGATTATCGAAGGATTCGTCGAAAGCATCGCACTCGACAACGCGCTGCCGCTGTCACTGGCCAGCGCCTTCCCTGGCATGCTCGGCCAGCCTTTGCACCTGCCTGACCTGGAACAAGGGCTGGACCAGTTGAATCGCCTCAGAGCCTATGATCTCGGCGCCAACGTGCGACCCGGCGACCTGCCTGGCGGCACCCACATCCAGATCGAACCACGCCACATCAGCTCGCGCTGGCACCTGGACAGCCGTCTGGACAATCGCGGCAGTGCACTCACCGGCCGCCACCGGCTGAGCCTCACGCTGGGCCTGGACAGCCCCTTGAGCCTCAACGACGACCTGCGCGTTTCGCTGCTATCGACGGTATTCGACGCGCCAGGTCGCAGCCAGGGCGCCAGCCTCTACTACAGCCTCCCCTATGGTCCCTGGACCTTCGCCCTCAACGCCAGCCAACTGCAATACCGCGCGCCGCTGCCCGGCAGCCAGCTCGGCAGCCACGGCAACAGCAGCCTGCAAGGGCTGAGCGTCGAGCGCATGCTCTGGCGCAATCAACAAGGCATGCTCAACGCCAGCCTGCGCCTGGATCACAAGCGCGTGGCCACCTGGTTCGGCCCGCTCAAGGTCGCCCAGCAAAGCCCGGTACTGACCACCCTGGAAGCCGGCATCAACCTGTTCTGGCTCGAAGCCGGCCTGTGGAACGCGTACCTCGGCATCGCCCAGGGCGTCGACTGGCTGGGTGCCGACCGCGAGCCGCTTGGACGCAAGAGCGCCGAGCCCGGGTTTCGCAAGTACCGCGCCACGCTTCTGTACCTGAACCAGGGCAAGTGGCGCTGGCAGAGCGAGCTGAACCTGCAGTACAGCCCCAACCGCCTGCCCGCCATCGAACAGCTTGCCCTCTCCGACGACCTGGCCGTGCGCGGCTTTCGCCAGCACAGCGTCTCCGGCGCGAGCGGCGCCGTGTGGCGCAACACGCTGAGCCGCCCCCTGTCCGTTGCCCTGCCCCTGGAAATCCGCCCGCACCTCGGCCTGGACCTGGGCTGGACCCGTTTCGACCACGGCAGCAGCCCGCAGCGGATGGTCGGCGCCACCCTGGGCGTGATGCTGAGCACCCCGAGCCAGCGCCTGCGCCTGGACTACCAGCGCGCGCTGAGCTCCAGCGACCTGCCGCGCGGCAGCCTGGAGCCCGGTGTCTGGGTGCTCGAATGGAACCTGAGTATCTGATTCACCCACAACAAGAGAGATAAGCCCGTGAACGACACCAAAAAACTGCATGTCCCAACCCCACCCAATGCCTTGCGCTGGAGCATCTTCCTGACGCTGATGGCCACCTCCCCGACCCTGCTCGCCCAAGGCGGGCTGCAACCGACTCCCGGCCCGGCGGGAACACCACTGATCAACAACGCCCATGGCGTACCGGTAATCGACATCGTCGCCCCCAACGCCAGCGGCCTGTCGCACAACCAGTTCCTCGACTACAACGTCGGCCAGGCGGGTGCGGTGCTCAACAACGCCCTGCAATCGGGCCAGTCGCAACTGGCTGGCGCCCTGGCCGCCAACCCCCAGTTCCAGGGACAGGCCGCCTCGACCATCCTCAACGAAGTGGTCAGCCGCAACGCCTCGCTGATCGAAGGCCCCCAGGAAATCTTCGGCCGCCCCGCCGACTACATCCTCGCCAACAGCAACGGCATCACCCTCAATGGCGGCAGCTTCATCAACACCACCCGCGCAGGTTTTCTGGTCGGTGATGTCCAGCTCGAGGACGGTCGCGTGCGCCTGCTTGACTCGATGAGCGCCAGCGGCGCGCTGAACGTGCTCGGCGGGGGCCAGAGCAACGACGGCGGCGCGCTCGAACTGATTGCCCCGCGCATCGACAGCAAAGGTACGCTCAACGCCCGCGACGACCTGCAATTGATTGCCGGGCGCAACCGCATCGACGCCACCAATGGCCAGGTCGTCGAGCACCTGCCAGGCACCCCGGCAAGCATCGACGCCAGCCTGTTCGGCGCCATGCACGCCGGCCGCATCCGCGTGGTCAGCACTGCCGAGGGCGCTGGCGTGCGGGTCGGGGCGATTGCCATGCACGGTCGCGACGGCATCGACATCCAGTCCGCCGGCAGCCTGTATATCGGTGACGACGGCACGCATAGCGCCGTACTGCGCAGCAGCCAAGGTAACCTCAACCTCAATGCCAGCGGCGACCTGAGGCTGCAGGCCGTCACGGGCCAGGGCAAATCGATCGACGTCAATGCAGGGCAGAAACTCACGCTGGACACCGCAGCCCAGGAGAACATCGAGCGTGAGCGCAAGGCCTGGGACAAAAAATGGTTGTTCGTCACCACCGAAACCTATGAAAGCAACACCACCACAACCCAGCACACACTGCAGGGCACGCAACTGAAAGCCGATGACCGCCTGGCGCTCAAGTCCGGCGGCGACATGCAACTGCAAGCGGCCACCCTGCAAGCCGGTGGCGCACTCGCCCTGGACAGCGCGGCCAACCTGAACATCGAAGCAGGCAAGGAGAGCGGACGTGTCGAGGAGCAGGTTCGCCATCGCAAGCATCTCTGGCGGGGTGACAGCGACAGTGACCACTATCAGGAAACCGCCAAAGCCAGCGATCTGCGAGGCGCCACGCTGACCGCCAAGGCCGGTGGCACGCTCAAGGTGCAAGGCAGCCACCTGCACAGCGAGGGCGATATGACCCTGGCCGCTCAGCAGGTCGAGATCACCATCACGGCCCTGGACAAGCGCGGCACGCAACGCGACTACCGCGGCGACCTGGTGTCCGGCAGCTTCTTCGGCGACCGCCAGGGCAAGGAGGACACCGCGCGGCAGGTCGCCGGGAGCACCATCACCTCGGGCGCCAACCTGAACGTCACCGCCGGGCAGGTCAGGGTCAAGGGCAGCACCATCGCCAGCGAAGGTGAATCGGTGCTCTACAGCAACAACGGCAACCTGGCGATCGAAGCCGACCACAACCGCTCCAGCACCACCGAAAAACAGAGCGACAGCAAGCTGTTCGGCCTGATCGGCCACGACCGCAGCCACAGCAGCCAGCAGGAAAAGGTGCTGGCGAGCGACGTCAGCTCGAAAAGCGACCTGCGCCTGGCCAGTGCCGAGGAACTGCGCATTGAGGGTGCCAAAGTCGAGGCTGGCAAGCAGCTCAAGATCGAGGCCAAGGGCGATCTGATCGTCGAAAGCGCTCAAGCGCGCAGCGACAGCAAGACCGACGAACAGCAGCGCACCCTCACAGCCCACGCCCGCCAGACCACCGAGGCCGACGGCGACAAGCCCGGTTCACGCCAGTATGAAGCCGGGGTCGGCTACGCAGTGGTCAACCGGCACAGCGAGCAACGCGCCACCGAGCAGGTCGCCAGCGAACTCAAGGGCGCGACGGTCGAGCTGCACAGTGACGCGCACTTGCAGGTCAACGGCTCGAAGGTCAAGGCCGATACCGGCGACCTCAACCTGCAAGGGCAACAGATAACGCTTGGCGCCACCCGCAACGACCAGCAGACAGACACCCAGACCACCCACAGCGGCGGCAGCCTGGCCGTGACCGGCGGCATCGACCGGATCGGCAGCCACTTCGAAGGGCATCATCAGAAGGAGAACGTGCGTGAGCGCGACAGCAAGATACAACGCAGCGAATTGCAGGCAGGAGGCGATGTGAAGATCAACACAGGGACGCTGGTGACCGAGGCCGCACGCGTCGACGCAGGCAAGGCGTTGGTGGTCAAGGCCAAGGATATCGAGAACCGGGCGGTACAGGACGTGTACGAACGCGAGCAGCGCAATGACGACTGGCGCGGCACCCTTGGTGCCAGCCTCGAATACCGCGACCTGACCCGGCCGATCGAGCGCCTGGTACTTGGCGAGGAAGCTGCGCGCTTCCAGCAGGCATCGCCCGAGGACGCGATGGTCGCGCCCAGCGTCGGCGGTGACATGACCGTGGAGCATCTCAAACGCCTGGAGAACCAGCGCCGCGGAATCGCCCAGGTCAGCGAGTTGTCGGGTGCCAGCGTCAAGGTCCAGGCCGAGCGTATCGACGACCAGGGCACCGCCTGGCGTGCCAATCAAGGGCTGCTGGCGATCAGCGCTAACCAGCATCACCAGCGTGCGGCAGTCGACGAGCAATCCCATGGCGTCGAGCAACTGGCCTTTGGTGGCGATGCCAGGGTCGACACCAGTACCGGCCAGGACCTCAATGTACGGGCCAGCGGCAAGGGCGGCTCGTCGAGCAGCATGCAAGACGTACGCACTGCGCGCGTCGGCAGCCTTTATGGGCAAACGGGCATCCAGGTCCAGTTGGGCGCCGACGGCCTGTATGAAGGCAGCCACTTCAACGCCGGCAACGGCGACCTCAGCATCACCAGCAACGGCAAGCTGCTGCTGACTCAGGCCAACGACCAACACAACGAGCACACACGCCAGACCGACGGCAACGCCTGGGCCAAGGTCGGCAACCGCCCCGGCAGCACTGGCATCGAAACCCGCGGCTATCTCGACCAAGCCGAGCGCCAGAAACAGCAAAGCAAGGCTCAAATGGCGCAGATCGACGCCAAGGGCAAGGTCGTGCTCGCCAGCGGCGGCGACCTCATCCTCGAAGGCACCCGCATCGGCAGCCGTGAAGCGCCTGTAGCCAGTATCGAACTGGACAGCGCCGGCCTGCTGCAGGTCAAGGCGGGCCACGACAGCCAACAGGCCACGGGGCGCAACCTGGGTGGCGGTCTGGAAATCGCTGCCAAGCTCGGCACCGGTAAAGGCGGTGCCCTCGGCGGCCACTTCGCCAACGGCAAGCTCGACGAGCAGGCAAGCCAGGCCGTCGATGCCCACTTCAACACTCAAGGCAAACTGCTGATCAGCAGCCGCGCCCGTGAAGATATCGCCCTGCACGTGCAGGGTCTGCACGCCTCGGCCAGCGAAATCAAGCTGCACGCCGGCAACGGCGGCATGCTGGTCGAAGCTTCGGGCAACACTGAAAAACGCGACAATCTCGACATCACCGCCGGTGCCGGCTTCAGGCTCAACGGCGGCGAGACGCCGGACAAGGATATCCGTGGTCTGCACGGCCGGGTGCAGGTCAACCTCGACAAGCGCGACAACCAGACCTGGAATGCCAGCACCCTGCGCGCCGAGCGCATCGAGCTGGCGAGCCAGGGCGACACCCGGATCGAGGGTGCAAGCCTGGATGCACAGAAGGTTCGCGGCGATATCGGTGGCGACCTGTTGTTGGCCAGCCGCAAGGACAGCGTCGACACCCTCACCGTCAAGGCCGATGGCCGCCTGAGCCACGAGAAGAACCCCCAGGGTTATCTGGATGCTGCCGGCGCCCTCTCCGGGCCTGCGGCGGGCAAGGTCACCGAGAAAGTCGGCCCGACGCTGTCCAAGGTGGACCCAAAGCTCTCGCCGACGGTAAAGGTCGAGGTGTCCCACACCCAACGCGACACGGTGGCCCACCAGGCGAGGATCAAGGGCAGTGAAGGCGTCGAGTTGAACGTCGGCGGCCAGGCACGCCTGGTCGGGGCACGGATACAGTCCGGCGCTGGAGATGTCGATCTGCAAGCCCAGTCGGTCAGCCGCGAAACGCTCACAGGCCGCGACTACCAACGCAATGTGTCGGTGGACTTCTCCAACTCACCGGTCGACATAGGGACGGCCATTGCCGAACTGTCCAAGAGCAAAGGCGCGGCGGACGGCGAAAATGCGCTGGACCTGGGGCTGCTGCGCACCAGTGGGCATAGCCGCAGTGAAGAGTGGGTATCGAGTGTCGGGAGCAAGGGCGGGCGCTGATCGTTGAGCGTGGGGCTTGTCTCGCGATGGCAGTACCACTGAGTGGCACCGGCGATGCCGGTGATCGCGGGACAAGTCGCAGCGGCGAACCGAGGCTCCCACAGGGGGGCAGGCATGAGTGCCGGGTATCTTTGGCGTCTCCTAAGCGCGCATTGTTCGAAAATCCGAAAATACGCCTTTCCTGTAGTCCATTTCCCAAAGATACTCCTACCGCCTTTTTTCCGTTGCGGCCCCTGGGGCAGCGCTCTAGTCTCGGCGCGTCGTTGCACATCAACGACACAGCTTTGACAGGCTGTGACGGTAAATAGCGTATGGCCAACCCTTGATGGCGGCTGTACGTGCGGGCACGCTCGCGTGCGCCGGAACTTTGCTATTTCCGCCGGTCTGTCAACCCACGTACAGCTGCCACCCTTCTGTTTGACAGCAGGTCGGTGGCCGCACATGAAGGTAAATAGCTATGTTAAAGATCGTCCCCGACCCACCCCACAACAACCACTCCCTCGAAGACACCATCATCCAAGCCACCGAGTACGCACTCTGCGCACAAACCGTGGCCCATCAAGCAGTCCTCCTCCAACCCAAGTCCCCCGTCTCACTCCTGATAATGGCTGCCATCCATGAAATGGAAGCGCTGAGGATTTTGCTGGAGTCGGCGTTGATACAGGTTCAGATGCCGGCAGAGCCGCAGACGGCTCACTAAGCGGTTTTCAGGGAGATGAAAGGATGGATACAAGCGACACCACACCGAATACCACTGTCGGCAAAACACGGTTCTACCAAGGCAAGGGGCTGACCCAGCCGCTGTTCTGCATCGAGCCGGGCATCCCGTGCGAGCGTGCGCGTGAGCAGGCTTCGGAGTTGATGGGGTATGTGCGCGACATGACCTTGAGCGGGGTGATGGATGAGAACCCGCAACTGGTCTGGGCTTCGTATTACCTGAGCGCATTGGCCAAGGCATTGATGGACGATGCGGAGCTGGGGATGCGCCGGTAAAAGCGGGTTTATCGGATCTGGCGTTGAGTTGCTTTTGGGAGCGGCGGTTCGCCGCTGCGACTGGTCCCGCGATGGCAACACCGCGGCGGATGGCACCGGCTATGCCGGTGATCGCGGGACAAGCCCGCTCCCACAGGGATTGGGCAGGCCTTTAGATTTTGATCAAGACAGTTACTCCCACAGGGGTTGAACTGGTCTTTAGATTTTGATCAAGACAGGTGCTCCACAGGGATTGAACTGGTCTTTAGATTTTGATCAAGACAGTTACTCCCACAGGGATTGAGCTGGTCTTTAGATTTTGATCAAGACAGTTGCTCCCACAGGGATTGAGCTGGTCTTTAGATTTTGATCAAGACAGTTGCTCCACAGGGATTGAGCTGGTCTTTAGATTTTGATCAAGACAGTTGCTCCACAGGGATTGAGCTGGTCTTTAGATTTTGATCAAGACAGTTGCTCCACAGGGATTGGGCTGGCTTTCAGATTTTTGGATAAGGGCGTTGCTCCGGCAAGCAACAGGCAAGCTGGGATCTCAAGCTCTGCAACTACCACCTGAGCTGCCGCTCGCCCTTGGCTGCCTCCGGCCCCAGCCACTGGGCGCCGCGCAACAGGGGCGTCAGCGCAGCATCAGGCTGGACTTCGAGTCCGACCCGGGCGCGTCGGGCCAGCAAGTCGGCGTCAAGGTCGAGTTGGTGTTGGCCTTGCAGGCGCAACGTGCCCTGCAAACGCCAGTCACTGGCACAACGCATTTCGAGCCAGCCCTGTCCCAGATCCAACGACCACGGCGAGACCAGCGCCAGGTCGTTCACCTGCAAACGCCCCTCGGCACCGACGCACCGCTGCCACACACCCTGCAGCGCGACACGCCCCTGCCAGTGCCCCGCCAGGCGATAAGCCAGCGGTACACTCGGCGCCGCTTCGAGCGCCTCGACATCCGCGCGCCAGCGCCAAGGCCAACCACTCAGCCGCGCCAACCAATCCTGCCCCTGATAACCCAAGCGGATTTGCGCCTGTAGGCGCCAGGGTTGCCACTGCCAGTTCAGCGGCCCGACATCACCCACCTGTTCGGCCTGCCCCTGCCAGAGGCTGCCGCTGACCGCCCGGCCTGGCACCAGCCAAGTCGCCGGCAACTCGACCAGCAGCGTAACCACACACACCAGCATCGGCCACAACAGCACGCGCACACTCATGGCCGAACCTGCAGGTCGAAGCGCAGGCGCTTGCCCTGCTGCTCCATGCCCCACTGCAGCGGCTGCGCGCCCTCGCCCTGCAAAGCCTGCAACCACGCCAGCAGCGCATGCTCGTCCGTGACCGAGCCGCGTACCTGCCAGCGCTCATCCTGCGGCTCGATCTCCGTCAGCTCGATATGCCGGGCCTGAGCGGACTGGCGCAGGTGCTCCAGGCTCAACGCAGGCCCGCCTTCAAGGCCGGCCGCCACTTCGGCCAGCCCGCGCCATTGGCTCATCTCGGCCCAGCGTGCACCCACCTCACGCACCAGGATGACGATCAGCAACAGCGCGATCAGCCCCCAGGCCACGCGCATGCGCTGGCGCTGCGAAAATGCGCGGATCATGAACTGCTCCCCAGATCGAACACCGCGCCCTGAGCCTGCACCTGCACCGCAGCGCCGACTGCAGCGGCCATTTCATGCCACGGCGCCAACGTGCCTTGGCCGTCCAGTTGCAGATGCCAGCGCTGCCCATCGAAGCGCACAGCGCGCAAGCGCCACTGCGGATGCGCGTGCAACCAGGCCTGCAACTGCTCCTGCAAGCCCTCGAGCCGACGCAGACGCAAAGCCCGCTCGCCGTCGGCGTCACGCAGCCGTTTGAGCGCCTGCGCGGCCTGGCGCGGCGTAGCCTGCGGGCCGCTGACCGCCATCACCTGCTCGCGATACAGCTGGGCCTGACGCCATTGCTGGCTGCTCCACAGACCGCCCCAGACGGCGGCAAGCACCAGGCAAGCGGCGATCAAGCGCTTTTGCTGGCGCGTGACATTCAATGATCGGCGCGGGCGACGCGTTTCCCGTAGCGTCGGCAAGGTATCGAGATCGGCAATCCGCTGAGGCCAGCGTCCATCGACCTGCTCAAGCACCTGGGTATCCCACGGCGCAGGTGCAGAGCCCAACCCCTGTGGCCAGGCCAGCCAGTGTTCTGCGCCATCCTCGTCGATCCGCGCATACAGGCTCGACTGCTCCTGCCGCCATTGCCATCCACAACCGCGGTCGAGCACCGGCAAGAGCTGGAACTGCGACCAGCAACGCTCAACCTCCAGCCCCCACTCCGCACATTGGGCCAACCAGCCGTCGAGCCGCTCGCGCGCCACCACCACCAGTCGCAGTTGCCCCGCCGCACGGCCGATGCATGCGCAGTGAACTTCATCGCTGCCTTGCAGCAGACGATCTTCCAGTAGCAGCGGCCATTCCTCCCGCTTGAGCCCGGGCGGGGCAGGCAACTGGAAAAGGCTGCACGCCTCGCCCGGCATCACCACGGCAACCCTGGCGCTCAGGTTCTGCGGCGGGCGGCCCTGCCCTTCGTCACGCAGCACGCCGCTGTCCAGCAGGCACCAGTGCCAACCGCCGTCAGCCCTCGGACGCAACAGCAACCAGGGCCGCGCTGGCGAGCGCCGCCGCCATTCAAACTTCATGAGCGCCCCCAGGGCAGGACGAATGTGCAGACATAAGGTGCTCCGTCACGCTGCAGATGCAGGCGCACGCCACGACCAGGGTGCGCCGGTTGATCGGATGGCCAGGCCAGCCAACTGCCGCCCTGGAAATACAGGATGCTCATCTCGCTGACCCGCTCCAGGCGCTCGCGGACCACCCAGCGCGGCTTGTCGGCGGCGTAGAGATCGGCGGAGGTTTCCAGCAGCACGCGCTGCTCCCTGGGCTCGAAACGCAGGCGCTGACGCTGCAAGCGCGCCCCCCCTTCGGCCTGGGGCCAGGCCGCAGCAGCGACCCACAGCAACTGCTGGTTTTGCGCCTGCCAATCGAGCCAGCGCGTGGCCAGCGGCAGGCGCTGCTCGTACACCTGGCGCAGCACCGGGCTGTCGAACCGGCGCTCCAGCGCGAGGCACAACTCCAGCACGCCGGGCTCGTTCTGCTGGTCGGCGAGACGCTCGCGCACCGTGAGCCAGCCATGCACCAAGGCCGCCAGCAGGATGCCCAGCACGGCGGTGAGCGCCAGCGCGACCATCAACTCGATCAGGGTCAGCCCCGCCTGGCGACGCTTCATGGGCGCTCCAGAAACAGGGTGTACAAGCCCAGCGGCACGCGCTGATCGCGGTCGGCGAACAGGCGCAGCTCGCCACGGCGCAGATCGCGCACGCCGGTGTTGCGCAGTTGCAAGTCCCAATGACACACCTGCCCACCCTGCTGCAGCTCCCCGGCAGTGCGATTGCTGCCCGGCCAGTACTGCTCGACGGCAAACCGTGCCTGCAGCTCACGGGCGCACAAGGCGCCGAGGCGGTGCTGCTGCACGCCGTCCTGCACCGCCAGGCGCTGGCGCAGTACCTGGCTGGTGATCACCGCCAGCACCGCGGCGATACCAAGCGCCACACTGACTTCGAGCAAGGTGAACCCACGCTGGCGACGCTTCATGGCAGCACCGCGACTTGCAGCCGCCCTTCGCGGCCCCAGCTCCAGCGCTGGCCACCTTCGGCACTCCGCCAGTTCACCTTGCCGGGCCTTGCCCAGCCTTCGGGGGTGAACACCAGTTGCGGCGCTGCTGCGCCTGGCCAGTCTGGGCGCAGGTCCTGCGGCCAGTCACCCAGCGTGACCGGTTCCACCACCCAGCCGGTGCCGTCATGGCGAACGAACTCAGGACGCTTGCCGTTCCAGCGCAGGCCACGCAACTGGCCGGTGTGGCGCGCCACGGCAGACTGCTCGCGGGTCGCGGCAAGCAGCCGCTGCATGGCCTGGTCGACCCGCGTACGACCGTTGTCGAGCCAGGCCACGCTCAAGCCGGTCATCAGCCCGGCGATGGCCAGCACCACCAGCAGTTCGAGCAGGCTGAAGCCGCGCTGGGAGGGCAAGTCAGAGCTCCCAGTTGCCCAGGTCGGCATCCAGCCCTTCGCCACCGGCCACGCCATCGGCGCCGAGCGAATAGACATCGACACGACCATGCTCGCCCGGCATGCGGTACTGGTACGGTGTGCCCCACGGGTCTTCCGGCAGGCGACGGATGTAGCCATCGCTGCGCCAGGCACGCGGCAGCGGCTCCTGGGCCGGTTTCTTCACCAATGCAGCGAGGCCTTGCTCGCTGCTGGGAAAGCGCAGGTTGTCGAGGCGGTACATATCCAGTGCCTGCTCGAGGGTGGCCAGGTCAGCCATCACCTTCTGGCGCATGGCCTTGTCCTGGTTGCCCAGCACGCTGGGCGCGACCACCGCGATGAGCAGGCCGATGATGAAGATCACCACCATGATCTCCATGAGGGTGAAGCCGCGCTGACGCTTGGCGCGATACTGCATGCAAAGACTCCTTTTCACAGTTGCAGACCCTGGTTGAGCTGCATGATCGGCAACAGCACCGCCAGCACGATGAACAGCACCACGCCGCCCATCACCAGGATCATCAGAGGTTCGAAGAGCGCCATGGCAGTGTCGACCTGGCGGGCGAAGCCGCGCTCCTGGTCGTCGGCCACGCGCTCGAGCATGTCGGCCAGGGTGCCGCTGGCCTCGCCGCTGCCGACCATGTTCACCAGCAGCGGTGGAAACTGGCCGCTGGCATCCAGCGCCCGATGCAGGCTGGTGCCGCCCTGGACCTGCAGGCGCACCTGCTCCAGGGCCAGGCGGATACGCTGGTTGGCAACCGTTTCGCTGGCCACCTGCAGGGCTTCGAGCAGGGCCACGCCACTGCCGCAGAGAATCGCCAGGCTGCGCGCCAGCCGTGCGCTCTCCAGCACTTGCAGCAGGCTGCCGATACGCGGCAGGCGCAGCAGCAGGTCGTCGCGGCGCAGGCGCCAGTGCGGCTTGCGCAACAGCCAGCCGCTCAACAGCGTCAGCGGGAGCGCTGCACCCAGCAGCCAGGGGCCGGCACTGGCCAGGCCCTGGCTGATGGCGATCAGCAGCGAGGTGATCAGCGGCAGCGCCTGCCCGGAATGGGCGAACTGCTCGGTCAGCTTGGGCACCACGAACGTCATCAGACCCACCACCACCGCCAGCGACACGCCCATCAGCACGCAGGGATAGATCAGCGCAGTGCGCGCCTTGTGCTGTTGGCGCTGGACCTGCTCCAGGTGATCCGCCAGGCGCGTCAACACCTGCGCCAGCCGCCCGGAGCGCTCGCCCGCTTCGACCAGCGCGCAGTACAGCCCGGTGAACGGCGCGCCTTGCCGGGCAAGGCTGCGGGCCAGCCCCAGGCCTTCGGCAAGCGCGCCGCGCACCGACACCAGCACGGCCTGCAAGGCGGGCGCGCGCAGTTGCCGTTCGAGCGTGGCCAGGGCATCGACCAAGGGGATGCCAGCGCCGGTCAGCGTGGCCAATTGGCGGGTCAGCTCGCACAGCTGGGCACGGCTCAGGCGCTGACGGCGCGGTTGCCGCAGGCTGCCTTCGTGGCGTTGCAGCTTGCGCGCGAACAACCCCTGCTCACGCAACAACTGGCGGGCATGGCGCTCGCTGTCGGCCTGCACGCTGGCCTTGTGCGGTTTACCTGCCAGGTCCAGGGCCTGGTAGCGATAGGTCGGCATGCTCAGCCCTGCACCACACGCAGCACTTCGGCCAGGCTGGTCTCGCCACGGGCCAGGCAGTCGCTGGCCATGGCCACCAGGCTCTGCCGACGCGTGGCCAGGTGCGCCTGCATCGTCACTTCGCTGGCGCCCTCATAAAGCAGGCCGACCAACCCTGCATCCAGCTCGATGAATTCATACAGCCCCAAGCGCCCGACATAACCGCTGCCCTGGCAACTGTCGCAGCCCACGGGGTGGTGGGTGGCCTGCAACGCCGCCAGTTCCGGCCACAGACGCCGCTCGGCGGCGAGCAACGGGCGCGGCTCGGCACAACTGCACAGGCGTCGGACCAGGCGCTGGGCCAGCACCCCGCGCAGGCTGGAGGCGATCAGGAAGGGTTCTATGCCCATGTCACGCAGGCGCGTCACTGCGCCGACAGCGCTGTTGGTGTGCAAGGTCGAGAGCACCAGGTGACCGGTCAAGCTGGCCTGCACGGCGATCTGCGCAGTCTCCTGGTCGCGGATTTCACCGAGCATGATCACGTCAGGGTCCTGGCGCAGGATCGCGCGCAGGCCGGTGGCGAAGGTCAGCCCGGCACGCGGGTTGATCGCGGTCTGGCCGATACCGGCAATGGCGTATTCCACCGGGTCTTCGACGGTGAGGATATTGCGGCTGCCGTCGTTGAGGCTGTTGAGGCTGGCATACAGCGTGGTGGTCTTGCCGGAGCCGGTGGGGCCGGTGGAGAGCACGATGCCATTGGGCCGCGCCAGGCACGCGCGCAGGCCCTGCAAGGCCGCGGCGGGCATGCCGAGGTTGTCCAGTGCCAGCAGGCTGGCCTGCTTGTCGAGCACGCGCATCACCACGCGCTCGCCGTGGATGCCGGGCAGCGTCGAGACCCGCACGTCCACCTCGCGCCCGGCGGCGCGCAGGGTGATGCGTCCGTCCTGGGGCTGGCGCTTCTCGGCGATGTCCAGGCGCGCCATGACCTTGATCCGCGACACCAGCATGGCCGACAGCGCACGCGGCGGGCGCAGCACTTCGCGCAGGTGCCCATCGACGCGCAGGCGCACCACCAGGCTCTGCTCGAAGGTTTCGATGTGGATGTCCGAGGCACGCAGGCGCAGGGCCTGGCCGAACAGGCCGTTGATCAGGCGGATCACCGGCGCTTCGTCGTCGCTTTCGAGCAGATCTTCGATGCGTGGCATTTCGCTCATCAGGCTGTCGAGGTCAACCTGCTCGCCGATGCCTTCGATCAATGCGGCGGTGGCCGAGTCGGCAGCCTGGTAGAGCTGACCCAGGCGCTCGTCGAAAGCGGCGCGATCGAGGCGCTCCAGGCGCAGTGGCTGGCCATGCACGCGCAGCAGCTCTTGCACCTGGTCGCTGTCGGCATCCTCGCGCAACCATAGCTGCCAGCCCTGATCGTCCGGGGCCATGGCAACGCCAGCCTGACGCGCCAGGCGGTAGCCGAGCATCACCAGTCACCGCCTTCAAGCCGCGCGCGACTGGCCGGAAACGCCTTGAGCAAGGCGCCACCTTCGGCGAGTTCCGGCATCTGCAAGGCGGTGTCCTGCTGCAGGCTGCGGTACTTTTCCTGGCTCAGCCCGGCAAGGCTCGGCCCGTCGCGCATGATCCGCGGGCGGATGAACACCATCAGGTTCTGCTTCACGTTGCGGTTGCTGTCGGAGCGGAACAAGCGACCCAGCACGGGGATGTCACCGAGCAACGGCACGCGCTGGTTGCTGGTCGTGGATTCGTCGCTGATCAGGCCACCGAGAATCACCAGGCCATTGTCATCGACCATGACCTTGGTCTTGATCTCGCGCTTGTTGGTGATCACATCGCTGGCGGCGCGCGAGTCGGCGATCGAGGACACTTCCTGGACGATGTCCAGGCGTACGCTGTTGTCGCTGTTGACCTGCGGCTTGATGCGCAGCTTCACCCCCACCTCCTTGCGTTCGATGGTCTGGTAGGGGTTGGCGTTGTTCTGGGTCACGGAGCCGGTGACGAAGGGCACCTCCTGACCGACCAGGATCGACGCCTCGGCGTTGTCCAGGGTCAGCAGGGTCGGGGTCGACAGCAGGTTGAACCCGCTCTTGCCCTTGAGCGCATTGATCAGCATGGCGAAGTTGAAACCGCCGCCGAAATGGCCGATGCCGGCGGTGGCGCCCGTGGTTGCCGAGAGCAGTTTGCCCAGTTCCTTGTTGTCGCCGCTGGCAGCAGCGCCAGCAATGTTGGCGATGTTCACCCCGTTGCTGCCGAAGTTGACGATGCCGGCGCCGAACTTCTCGTCGGCGAACAGCCACTGCACGCCGAGCTCCTGGGCGCTGCTGTCGGACACCTCGGCGATGATCGCCTCGACCACCACCTGGGCGCGGCGGATATCGAGTTGCTCGACGATGTTGCGATAGGCCGCAAGCTCGCTGTCAGGGCCAACCATGACCACCGCGTTGGCGCCTTCTTCATACTCCAGGCGCACGCCAGAATCGCTGGCCGTGCGTACCGGCGCCTCCCTGCCTTCGCCTGCGGGCGCATCGGGCACCCCGCCGTCCTGGCCGAGACCGCGCAGCACCTTGACCACTTCCGCAGCATTGGCGTGACGCAGGTAGATCACCTGGGTGTTGCTGCTGTGCAGGTTGTCGCTGGGCCGGTCGAGTTGACCAAGCAGCGCACGCACGCGCTCGCGGCTGTCGGCGCTGCCGCGCACCAGCAGCGCATTGCTGCGCGGGTCGGCCACCACCTGGGCACTGTCGGCGCCCTGCTCGCGGGCCAGCAGGCGGGTGACCAGGGGCGCGGTGTCGGCGGCGCTGGCATGCTTGAGTGGCATCACCTGCAAGGGTTCGTCGCTGACCTGGTCGAGCTGGCGTAGCAGCTTGTCGATGCGCTCCAGGTTGCTGCGCCAGTCGGTGACCACCAGCAGGTTGGCGGCAGGGTATGGGGTGATCACCCCGACGCGCGGGTCGATCAGCGGCTTGAGGATGCCGAGCATCTGTTCGCTGGCGGCGTTGCGCACATTGAATACTCGGGTCGCCACGCCGTCGCTGCCCTTGCTCTGTTTGCCGGCGTTCTCCACCGGCACCGGCTCCAGGCGCGCGGCCTGGTCGGGGACGATCTTCACGCTGCCGTTGGGCAGGTCGACGGCGGCAAAGCCCTGGGCACGCAACTGGGCGAGGAAGATGTCGTAGATGGCTTCGGCGTCGTGGCGATCGACGGTGCGTACCGTGACCTTGCCGGTGACCCGCGGATCGACGATGAACGTGGTGCCGGTGATGCGCGAGACGCTGTCGATGAACTCGCCCATGTCGGTGTCGACGAAGTTCACCTCGTATTGGGGCACGCCCTCTTCGTCGACTTCAGGGTCTTCGGCCCACGCCTGCGCAAAGCACAGGCCGAGGCTCAGCACGCAGGCCACAGCGTATCTTGCGATCATTGCTCATCCTTGCCGCTTGAAGCCGGTCACGGCGGGCCGTGGCGGCCAGGGCAGGCGCTCGCGCCGCCCCTGGTTGTCGAAAATCAGGCCATCGGCGTCGATGTCCTGCAGCACGATCCCTGGCGCCAGGCGCTGGCCGCGGCCCAGGGTGCGAACCTGCTGGCCGAAGCGCAGCACCACCACGGTGGCGGACAGCGGCTCGGCCTTGAGCCCGCCGAGGTATTGCAGGGGCAGGCGCGTCAGGGGAATGCCGCCCTCTTCGGGTGGCGCCTGCCAGTGACCGACCATCAGGCCTGGCAAGGTGGGTGTCTGTTCGCGCGGGACACTGAGCGGTTGCGGCTGGCGACTCAGTTGCAGGATGCACTGGGCAACGAGCCAGCCGGCCAGGGTCAGCAGCAGCACGTTGGGCAGGCGCGCCAGCCCGATCACGAGGCCACCTGGCGCGGATGCCACCCCGGATGCCCCTGCACATAGCGCACCTGGGGCAGTTGCAGCGACGCCAGTTGCCAGTTCGGCTCCTGGCGCGCCAGCCAGGCCTCGACCTTCTGCCACAGCGGCTCGCCGGCCTGGGCATCGAAGTGCAGGCCGAAGGTGCGGCACAGGCCCTGCACCGTGGGCAACCCGGCGACACGCTTGCCCATCGGGCTGTAGCTGACCTGCCAGGCGTGGCCTTGCCAGCGCGGCAGGTCCTGGCTGTTGTCGAGCAGCAGCGGATCGCCGAACAACTGCTCGGCGGCATTCTCCAGCACCTGTTCCACCTGGCGCGCAGGCGCCTCGACCACCGGCGCCGGGTAGCCGCCGGTGAGGCTGATCAGGTGCTCGCGGGTGATCGCCTGGCCTGCTGGCAGCGGATGGTCGTAACGCAGGCCCGGCAATAGCACCGGCATGCTCGAGTCGTCGGCCAGGGCCTGGTGCAGGAGACGGTCCCAGCTGCCGCCACGGGTGTCACGACGCCACAAGGGCTGCGGCGCACGGGCCAGCGGCTGGTCGAGCCAGGCGGCATGACCGGCGCGTTGCTGGCGCAGCGTGCTGCGTAACTGGCTGGCACGCGCCTGGGCAGTGGGCGAAAGCTGATCGTCGAAAGCGGGTACGAAGCGCGCCTCGAATCGCCACTGCCCTGCTGTGTGCTGACAGCGCAGGCGATAGACGCCACTGGCGCGACACCCGGCGAACAGCACCGGCACCTTGCGCCCCGACGCTTGCGTGACAGGTACCGGAGACGGCCACAGATCCTGGCCACGGGCACACAGCAGCACATCGATGTCGTCGATCCGCTCGGCAAGCCACAGGCCAGGGCCAGTGCCAACATCCGCCAGGGCGACCACCAGGTCGGCCTCGCGCCGCGCTTGTTGGAAACTTGGCAGCAATGATTGGTACCACTGCTTGAGCGAGGCTTTCTGATCCTGGGCGTAAGGGTCAGTCACACCGACCACCGCAATGCGCACGCCGCCGCGCTCGAACACGCGCAGGGGCTCGACACCCAGGCCCTTGGCCTGTTCAGCGCCAAGACCAGCGCCGAGGGTGATTGCAGGGGACTGGCGATAGAGGGCGGCGCAGCGTTGCGGCCACAGCACGCGCTCATCGCTGCTCACACGCACGTCGCTGGCCAGTATCCGGCTGCCTTGCACGCCACTATCGCCTTGGGTCAGGTAGGCCAGGCCGCTGCCATTCCAGTTCTGGCCGTTCTCCAGGGTCAGGCAGCGCTCGGCGCCGGCCTCGTTGCGCATCTGCTCCATCAGTGCGGCCAACACGGCATAACCGCCGAGGCGCGCCTGGCTGGCCTGGCCGGCATTGAGCAATGGCGCGAGCTCGGCATGGCCGCTACTGGCATGGCTGCCGGTCATCCATGGAGCACGCCCCAGATGGCTGACCGGCCCCAGGCGCGTGGCAGGCACCACTGGCAGGCCAGGCTCGCGGGCATCGAGGGTGTCGGCGACATAGAGCAGTTCGAGCGAGGCATCGCCGCCGCGCTGACCGGGGATCGCGGAGCAGGCGCCCAACAAAGGCGCCAAGGCCCCGACGCCCATCCAGCCAATCACTTCGCGTCTGCGCACACTGCTCGCCATCGACCCCGCCATCCCTAACCTGAGTTCACGTTCGGCCCCGGATATTGGGGTGGCTGCGTGACAGTTTGATGGCAGAAATCCGACAGCCGATGCGGTAAAGCTCTGACAAATCTTGTTACTAATAGCGCTAGGTTTTAAAACCCCGTTAATATTTTTGCCAATCAATCATCACACTTGCCCCCTAAAGTCGCGGTTCCTCTTACTCAGCCATTACAAGGACACCCTGATGAGTCGAGAAACCGGCGATAACCTGGACCGGAACCAGAGCGGCAACCTGCCGATGGCCAGTGTGATGGATACCTACCTGAGCCGTCGTACCGTGATGCGCGGCAGCCTCGGCGCGGCCATCGCGATGATCGCAGGCACCGGCCTGACCGCCTGTTTCGACGGTGGTGGCGGCAGCTCCCATCACGATGATCCGGTCACCGAGCCGCCTGTGACCGAACCGCCAGCCAAGCTCAAGCTGGGCTTCCAGTCCATCGCCGGTTCGCGCACCGACGCTTGCGTCATTGCCGCCGGTTACAGCGCCTACGTGATCGCGCCGTGGGGCACGCCGCTGAACAGCAACGGCAATCCGTGGAAGTCCGACGGCAGCAATACCTCGACCGACCAGGCCAACGCGATGGGCATGAACCATGACGGCATGCACTTCTTCCCCATCAACGGCAGCTCCGACGATGGTTTGCTGGCGATCAACTTCGAATACATCGAAGCCGACGCGCTGCACCCGAACGGCCCGACCACCGATGGCACTGGCAAGCGCCCGGTCGAGGAAGTGCGCAAGGAGATCAACGCCCACGGCGCCGGCGTGGTGCGCCTGAGCAAGGTCAACGGCCGCTGGCAGGTGATGCAGAACGACCCGCTCAACCGCCGCTTCACCACCGCTTCGCTGATGGACATCGCCGGGCCCCTGCGCGGCACCGATCACGTCAAGACCAAGTTCTCGCCGACCGGCACCCAGGCACGCGGTACCAACAACAACTGCGGTAACGGCTACACGCCGTGGGGCACGTACCTGACGTGCGAAGAAAACTGGCCTGGCATCTTCGTCAACAAGGGCGTGCGCCCGGCAGACCAGGTGCGCATCGGCGTCAGTGCCAGCAGCGGCCAATACAAGTGGGAGACGGCTGCCGGTGATGCCAGCGAGGTCAACGGTGAGTTCACCCGCTTCAACGTGACCCCGACCGGCGCCAGCGCCACCGACGACTACCGCAACGAAGCCAGCACTTACGGCTACATCGTCGAGATCGATCCGTACAACAGCGCCACCCTGGCGGTGAAACGCACCGCCCTTGGTCGCTTCCGCCACGAGGGCTGCTGCCCGGGCCTGGCGGTCGCTGGCAAGCCGCTGGTGTGGTACACCGGCGACGACTCGAACAACGAGTACCTGTACAAGTTCGTCTCCGACGCCGTCTGGGATCCGGCCGACGCCACCCCGGCCGACCGCCTGGCCACCGGTGCCAAATACATGGACAAGGGCAAGCTCTACGTGGCCCGCTTCAATGCCGACGGCAAGGGTGTGTGGCTGCTGCTGGACGTTGCCACCCCCACCACCGCCGGCAGCACGCTGGGTGCACTGTACGGCGACCTGCCGGGCATCATCCTCAACACCCGCGGTGCGGCTGACGCGGTCGGCGCCACGCCGATGGACCGCCCTGAGTGGACCGCCGTCAACCCGCTCAACGGCGATGTCTACCTGACGCTGACCAACAACAGCGCGCGTACCGCCGCCAAGGTGGATGCGGCCAACCCGCGCGGCCCGAACCGTCACGGCCACATCATCCGTTGGCACGACAGCGACGATCACAAGAGCTTCACCTGGGATATCTTCGTGTTCGGCGCCAACGCGGCCGGTGCACCGGATATCAACCGCTCGGGCCTGACCGAACTGAACCAGTTCGCCAGCCCCGACGGGATGAGCTTCGATAGCCGCGGAGTGCTGTGGTTCGAGACCGACAACGGTGAGACCACCTTGACCAGCTACACCAATGACCAGTTGCTGGCGGTGATCCCGACCGACCTGGTCGATGCCACCGGCAAGCAGATTCCGGTCAACGCGCAGAACCAGGTGGACCTGCGGCGCTTCTTCGTCGGCCCTAACGGCTGCGAGGTGACGGGGATCAGCTTCACGCCGGACAACAAGACGCTGTTCATCAACATCCAGCACCCGGGCAACTGGCCCTCTACCGACAAGGCGACGGATGTGACGCCTGCGGGGAGCCGAGTGCGACCACGGGCGTCTACCGTGGTGATTCAACGCAATGATGGCGGTGAGATCGGAACGGCCTGATCCGGAGCCTGTAGTCCGCGGTGCTCAAAGCCCGCGGATTGCCTGCCCAGCTCACCATCGCCGGGGGCCGCCTTGCGGCCCCATCTGGCTGCGGAGCTTGAACGCTAGAACACTGGCTCGCGCCCGCGAATCCGAACCTGTTGCGCCGGCACCCGCGCATGCCACTGCACCACCCCCAACGCCTCGACCTGAAACTGGCTGCGCACCACTCGCCCGTCTTCCTCGAACGAAAGCTGCAACAGGAAGAACCCGCTGTTGAGTAACAATCCCTCGCTCAACCGAGCAAAGCTCTCGTCATCCAAAGCGCCCAGTGCCTGGCGTAACCCTCCCGCATCGACATAACCCGACGCCGGCCGATTGGTGATGATCCGGCTGAGCAGCGAGCGGGAAAAATGCCCCTCGTAGAGCGCCTCCAACAACGGCAGGTGCTCCAGGTTCAAGGCATTGGCATTGAGCCGCCAACCGCTGGTCTGCGGCAATGCGCACAGCATCGGATAGCGCCCCTGGCGCCCGGCATCGGGCTCCAGCAGCAGGTTCAACTCGCTCGGGTCGAGCATCGCCTGGTTGGCCGCCAGACGTGGTGGCTGCTGGCGCAGGTACTGGCCGCTCTCGGCACCTTGCAGGCGGGTGTCGCTGTCAGCGTCCAGCCAATCGGCCAGGGCGTCGACCAATCGCTCGGCAGCCATGTCGTCGCCGAGCAATCGACGCAACTGGCGCTCGGCACGCTCGGCGTCTTCCCCCAGCAAGGCATTGACGTTGAAGCAGGTGTGCTGGTCGCGCACCTGCAGGCGCGCCTTGCCTGCACCAAAGTCATACTCCAGCGCCTGGCCGCGCAGGGCCTGCCAGAACAGGGGACTGGCGCGCCAGGTCGGATCGCGCAGGGCCTGGCTGGCATAGGCAAGGCCAGCCTGCTCCATCGCCCGCACCTGCACGCGCTGGCGCAGCAAGCGCGTCTCATCGACCTGCCGACGCCCCTCCTCCACCAGCCAGGCCAGGCCGGCCGCAAGCATCGCCAGCGCCACCATCACCATCAGCAACGCTGCACCCTGTTGTCGCCCACCACCCATTGCACCGCGCCTCGTCATCCGTGGAGGCGCCAGTCAACACGGTGCGTGTTGCAAGCACATGGCAACGTTTCCCGACAGTCACGTTGGCGTCATCTGAAGCAGGCAGGATTGGCCTTCCTTTTCATGACCTTACAGGAGTTCTCGCACATGGGCGGTATAGGCATCTGGCAACTGGTGATCGTGCTGCTGATCGTTTTCCTGCTGTTCGGCACCAAGCGCCTCAAAGGCCTGGGCAGCGATGTCGGCGAAGCGATCCAGGGTTTTCGCAAGTCGATGGGCGGTGACGACAACAGCAGCGCATCACCCAACGCACAGGTTCAACAGCAGCAGCCAACGGATCGCCAAGGCTGATGTTCGAGATCGGTTTCAGCGAACTGCTACTGGTTGGCGTCGTCGCTCTGCTGGTCCTGGGGCCCGAACGCCTGCCGGTGGCGATGCGCACCGTCGGGCGCGGTCTTGGGCAGGCGCGGCAGGCAATGAATATGCTGCGCGCCCAGGTCGAGCGGGAAATCGACATGCCAGCCCTGGACGATGCGGCGCTGCGCAAACTGGAGCAGGACATCCGCCAGGGTGTCAGCCTCGATGAAGCACCCGCCAGGGAACGTACATCATGAGCTTCGCTGTCCACGGAAGGTCGGCAGTGCCGCTGACCGAACACCTGCGAGACGTGCGCAAGCGCCTGGTGCGGTGCCTGCTGGCCATCGCCCTGGCGTTCGCTGTGTTGTTCCCCTTCGCCCAGACCCTCTACACCCTGGTCTCCGAGCCGCTGCGCCGCTTCCTGCCCGAGGGCGCGAGCATGATCGCAACCAGCGTCACCTCGCCGTTTCTCACGCCCTTCAAGCTGACGGCCATGTGCGCGCTGTTCATCAGCATGCCAGTGCTGCTGCATCAGGCTTGGGGCTTCATCGCGCCGGGGCTGTATCGGCGGGAGAAACGCATAGCACTGCCGCTGCTGGTGTCGAGCATCCTGCTGTTCTACGGCGGCATGGCGTTCGCGTTCTTCCTGGTGTTTCCGATGATGTTCGGCTTCTTCGCCAGCGTGACCCCCGAAGGCGTGGCAATGATGACCGACATCAGCCAGTACCTGGACTTCATTCTCGCCCTGTTCCTGGCATTCGGCCTGGCATTCGAAATTCCGGTGGCAACCTTCATCGTGGTCTGGGCAGGCCTGACCGATGTTGCCAGCTTGCGCCGTAGCCGGCCCTACGTGATCGTCGGCTGTTTCGTGGCCGGTATGATCCTCACGCCTCCTGACGTGTTTTCCCAGACCATGCTCGCCATCCCGATGTGGTTGCTGTTCGAGATCGGCCTGCTGGCCTGCGGGTCCCTTCAAAACCGCACCCGCCTTTCGTAGCGCCTACAGCGGGAGGCGTTGCCTGCTCCCTCTTGCACCACGCGGCTCACATGCTGGGGACTCCGTCAATTGATGAGTCCCCAGCATGATCCCACTACGCCTGCACACCCGCTTCGCTCTTGATCGACTCACCGAAATCAGCCGGCCACTCTCAGCACAGGCCTTCCGCGAAATGCTCATCCCTGTGTTCGGTGACGACCTGCCAGACAGTTGCTACCAGCAGTTGCAGGACGCACTGCGCGACGGCACGCTGAGCAACCCTGTACACCAGGTGAACCCACAGGTGGCAGGCAAAGCCTGCTACGACACTGCCACGCGTATCATCCACCTGCACCCCGAGGTGATCGCTACCGCGATGCTGCAGCCACAGGCGGCCTGTGAACTGGCGACCATCCTGCTGCACGAGTTCGGTCATCACCTGGACAACCTTCTGCGCCAAGACTTCGCGAAAGGCCTGGACGATGGCTTTGCCTCGATCGCCGAGGATGCAGAACTCGAGGAAGGTGCGCGCTTCGCCTACCTGATCGGTTGCATGGAGTCAGGCCCAAGCGGGGAGCTGCAGATCGCCCAACTGACCGAAGCAGGCCGAACCATCACCCTGCGAGCCGATGACCAGGCCATGCGTCTGTTCATCCGCCAGAGCCAGGATGAACATGCGCAACGCGCCAACACCAATGAAGGCAGCACCGAGGGCTTTTCTGCGGGCAAGGGCGACAAGAAAAACCCTGAAATGTCCTGGGGGCACGAGTCGATCGAGGAAGACCTCAAGTACGCCGGGTTCAATGAGCAACAACGCAAGGCGATCTATTTCGGCAACTGGTTGCGCGACTACTCGCAGTTGCTCGATCCCAAGCTGGTCCGCGCCGAGAACGCGCCCAAAGAGTTCCCGCGCAAGCTCTCCCGGAAAGTCCTGACCCAACTCGTAGACCTGCTCGCGCTCAAGGCATTTCCCAGCCTGCAATCCACGCCGCAAGAGCGCGCGCACTACATGGTCACACCGCAGATGCTCGGGGTGTATCGTCCTACCGAGCACATCGACAATCCCTACAACCCCAACCCGTCAGCGACTGATCCAAGCACCATCGATGCAGACTTCGAGCCGCCTGTCGCACAGGACGATCCGCGGTTGCAGGTCGATCCGAATACGTCCATGAAGCGCCACATCTTCAGTTCGGTCGATTACATGTGCGAACGACTACGCGAGGCAATGGCGGCGGGCCCGACCCCTGAGGGCCTGCGCGAATTCGGTGCAGCACTGCACGTGCTGGAAGATTACTTCGCCCACTCCAACTACGCCGAATTGAGCCTGCACAAGCAGGGTCACGACACGGTACTGACCTGGACCGCACAAGCCGACTGCAAGCACGGCTGGCCCATCGTCACCGGCATGTTCGCCGGCAGCGATGTGATAGCCAGCCTGGCCGAGCCGATGGCCAATGCACTCTTCGCCCCCTCCGGCGACTTCGAGAACATCACGCCAGGGCAGCGCTCGGACACTGAACTGGCGCTGCTGATCCTGCTTCAGGACCACCCCGATCCGCAGTGGCAGGAATACCTGAACACCGCACTGGAAGTTCGCGACACGTTGGCGGACCTCCCAGGGTTCAATGTGGCGAGGCGCATTTCCTGGATCACGGGCTCACCGCTGCGCCTTGCAACCGACCTGCCCAAGGTTGGCTACCGGGCCATCCTCAACCTGATCGGCAACTCGGTCGACGATATCCAGACGTACAGAATGGGCAATCCCATGCTCACCGGCTCGACCAATCCGACCCACTCCCAGCTTGCCAAGGACCATGACGTGCATCCGCTGCATACCCTGGCCACCCTGATGGCCCGGGTTGCAGTGCGCGATGTCGGTTTCGCCATGTTCAAATACTGGGAGGGGGGGCGGTTGCGCGATCCGGTCAAGATAGCGCGTAGCTACTTTACCCACCCCAATGACAGCGAATGGCAGGACGAACTGGTCAGCAAATGGGCAAGCGAGCATCCCAAGGAAATCCAGAAATCCAGCGACCCTGCTGTCTTCGAAGCGCTCAACCACGATCATGAGGCGCCAGCGGTGGATGAAAGCGCCTGGGAACGTCTGAAAGGGCTGTTCAGTTAAAACCTGTAGAAACGACAAGCCCCGGCAGAAGACTGCCGGGGCTTGTCGATTTGCAGCAGCACAATTTCAGCGCACTCAGATGTCCAGCAAAGGCCAGACCTCATACGCCGGCGTTTCATAAGGGTGGCTCTGCTTCAATGCGGCGACCACCTGGCGAACCTGCTCATCGGCCACCACCAGCTCCACCTTCCACTCCTCCACCACCTCGACCTGGCCCACCTGCCCGAGGAATGGCTGGCTGCCATCCAACGGGCGGAACTGACCCTGGCCAAGTGTCTGCCAGGCACAGTGGTCGTAGTCACCGATACGTCCGCCTCCAGCGGCGAACACGGCGGCCTTGACCACCTCGACATGGCTGGCGGGGACGAAGAAGGCGAGCTTGTGCACCGCTTAGTTCACCCACACCCGCGCGTTGCGGAACATGCGCATCAGCGCAGCGTCTTCCTGCCACTCATCCGGACGCCAGGAGTTCTGCACGGCACGGAACACACGCTCAGGGTGCGGCATCATGATGGTGACGCGACCGTCGCGGCTGGTGAGGCCGGTGATGCCCCGTGGCGAACCGTTCGGGTTGGCCGGATACTGCTCGGTGACCTTGCCGTGGTTGTCGACGAAACGCAGGGCCACGCAACCGGACAGGTCGGCTTCCAGCAGTGCCTCTTCGCTGGCGAACTCGGCATGGCCTTCACCGTGGGCGATGGCGATCGGCATGCGCGAACCGGCCATGCCCTGCAGGAAGATCGAGTTGGACTTCTGCACCTCGACCATGGCTACACGCGCTTCGAACTGCTCCGAGCGGTTGCGCACGAAGTGCGGCCAGTACTCGGTGCCCGGGATCAGCTCGTGCAGGTTGGACATCATCTGGCAACCGTTGCACACGCCCAGGGCGAAGCTGTCGGTACGCTCGAAGAAGGCCTGGAAGGCATCGCGGGCACGGCTGTTGAACAGCGCCGACTTGGCCCAGCCTTCACCGGCGCCCAGTACGTCGCCGTAGGAGAAGCCACCACAGGCGACCAGCCCCTTGAAGGCTTCGAAGTCGACGCGACCGGCGAGGATGTCGCTCATGTGCACGTCGATCGCGGCAAAGCCTGCACGGTCGAAGGCTGCAGCCATCTCGACCTGGCCGTTGACGCCCTGCTCACGCAGGATCGCCACTTGCGGACGCACACCCTTCTTGATGTAGGGCGCGGCAACGTCTTCGTTGACGTCGTAGCCGAGCTTGACCGACAGGCCTGGATTGTCCTCTTCGAGCAGGACATCGAACTCCTGGTCGGCGCAGTCGGCGTTGTCGCGCAGGCGCTGGATCTGATAGCTGGTCTCGGCCCACTGGCGCTGCAGCATGCGGCGGTCATCGTCGAACAGCACTTCGCCGTTCAGGCTGATGGACACCTCACCGTTGTTGACCGGCTTGCCGATCACCGCGACGCACTCCTCGCCCAGGCCGGCGGCGCTGAACTGGGCCAGTACGTCCGGCGTGGCGTCCTGGCGAACCTGGATGACCGCACCCAGCTCTTCGTTGAAGAGGATGGCCGGGACGTCGCCCTTGCTGTCGGTCAGCGGATCGAGTTGCAGGTCGAGGCCGCAATGGCCGGCGAAGGCCATTTCCAGCACGGTGGTGACCAGGCCGCCGTCGGAACGGTCGTGGTAGGCCAGCAGATGACCGTCGGCGTTCAGACCCTGGATCACGGCGAAGAACGCCTTGAGGTCTTCGGCGTCGTCGACGTCCGGCGCCTGGGCTGCGATCTTGCCGTAGGTCTGGGCCAGGATCGAGGCGCCCATGCGGTTCTTGCCGCGGCCCAGGTCGATCAGGATGAGGTCGGTCTCGCCCTTGTCCATGCGCAGTTGCGGGGTCAGGGTCTTGCGGATGTCAGTGACCGGGGCGAAGCCTGTGATGATCAGCGACATCGGCGAGGTGACGCTCTTCTCGACGCCCTCTTCGCTCCACTTGGTCTTCATCGACATCGAGTCTTTGCCGACCGGGATGGTGATGCCCAGCTCGGGGCACAGCTCCATGCCGACAGCCTTGACGGTGTCGTACAGGCGCGCGTCTTCACCTGGGTGGCCGGCAGCGGACATCCAGTTGGCCGACAGCTTGATGTCGGACAGCTTGTCGATGCGCGAGGCGGCCAGGTTGGTGATGGTTTCGCCGATGGCCATGCGCCCGGATGCCGGGGCATCCAGCAGTGCCAGCGGAGTCCGCTCGCCCATGGCCATGGCTTCGCCGGTGTAGACATCGAAACTGGTGGCGGTGACGGCGCAGTCGGCCACCGGTACCTGCCACGGGCCGACCATCTGGTCGCGGGCGACCAGGCCGGTGATGGTGCGGTCACCGATGGTGATCAGGAAGCTCTTGCTGGCCACGGCCGGGTGGCTCAGCACGCGCTGTACGGCGGTGTCCAGGTCCAGCTCGCTCGGGTCGAAATCATCGCCCAGCTCGGCTTCGCGGGTGACCGAGCGGTGCATGCGTGGCGGTTTGCCCAGCAGCACGTCGAGCGGCATGTCGACCGGGGTGTTGTCGAAGTGGCTGTCGGTGACGGTCAGGTGCTGTTCTTCGGTGGCTTCGCCGACCACGGCGAACGGGCAGCGCTCACGCTCGCAGATGGCCTTGAAACGCTCGAAGTCGACAGCGCTGACGGCCAGCACGTAGCGCTCCTGCGATTCGTTGCTCCAGATTTCGTGCGGGGCCATGCCTGGCTCGTCGTTGGGCACGTTGCGCAGCTCGAAGCGACCACCGCGGCCACCGTCGTTGACCAGTTCCGGGAAGGCGTTGGAGATGCCGCCGGCGCCGACGTCGTGGATGAAGGCGATCGGGTTGTCGTCGCCCAGCTGCCAGCAGCGGTCGATGACTTCCTGGCAACGGCGCTCCATTTCCGGGTTTTCGCGCTGGACCGAGGCGAAGTCCAGGTCAGCCGAGCTGGCACCGGTGGCCACCGACGAGGCAGCGCCGCCGCCCAGGCCGATCAGCATGGCCGGGCCGCCGAGCACGATCAGCTTGGCGCCGACGGTGATCTCGCCCTTCTGCACGTGGTCTTCACGGATGTTGCCCATGCCGCCGGCGAGCATGATCGGCTTGTGGTAGCCGCGTACTTCTTCACCGTGCGGGGTGTTGATGCTCTGCTCGAAGGTACGGAAGTAGCCGGTCAGGGCCGGACGACCGAATTCGTTGTTGAACGCGGCGCCGCCCAGCGGGCCTTCGATCATGATGTCGAGGGCGTCGACGATGCGCTCAGGCTTGCCGTAGGCCTGCTCCCATGGCTGTTCGAAGCCCGGGATGCGCAGGTTGGACACGGTGAAGCCGGTCAGGCCGGCCTTGGGCTTGGCGCCACGGCCGGTGGCGCCTTCGTCGCGGATTTCGCCGCCGGAGCCGGTGGAGGCGCCGGAGAACGGAGCGATGGCGGTCGGGTGGTTGTGCGTCTCGACCTTCATCAGGATGTGCACCGGCTCCTGCACCGCACCGTACTGGCGGGTTTCAGGATTCGGGAAGAAGCGGCCGGCGACGTTGCCGACGATCACCGAGGCATTGTCCTTGTAAGCCGACAGCACGCCTTCGTTGTGCATCTGGTAGGTGTTCTTGATCATGCCGAACAGGCTCTTTTCCTGAGCCTGGCCGTCGATGTCCCAACTGGCGTTGAAGATCTTGTGGCGGCAGTGCTCGGAGTTGGCCTGGGCGAACATCATCAGCTCGATGTCGTTCGGGTTGCGCTTGAGCCCCTGGAAAGCGTTGACCAGGTAGTCGATCTCGTCTTCGGCCAGGGCCAGGCCCAGGTCGACGTTGGCCTGGGCCAGGGCGGCGCGGCCACCTGCGAGAATGTCGACCGAGGTCATCGGCTTGGGCTGGGCGTGGCTGAACAGGTCTGCGGCCTGCTCCAGCTGAGTCAGCACGCGCTGGGTCATGCGATCGTGCAGTTCGGCGGACACCTGCGCGACGTCGGCGTCGCTGAGCGAGCCGGCCACGTAGTAGGCGATGCCGCGCTCCAGGCGCTGGATCGACTGCAGGCCGCAGTTATGGGCGATGTCGCTGGCCTTGGAGGCCCAGGGCGAAATGGTGCCCAGGCGCGGCACGACCAGGAACAGGCGGCCGCTCGGCTCCTGTACCGGCACGCTCGGGCCGTACTTGAGCAGACGGCCCAGCACCTGCTGCTGGTCGGCGGTCAGCTCGCCGTCGACGTCGGCGAAGTGGGCGAATTCGGCATACAAACCAGTAACAGCGGGGACTTTCTGGCTCAGTTGCTCGAGTAATTTACCGTGGCGAAAGGCAGAAAGGGCAGGAGCGCCGCGCAGGATCAACATCGTCGGGACAGCCTCAGGAAGGGGTGTGCTTAGAGGCCGTGCATTCTAGCCTAATTCGACGGCTTTCGGCACCCGCCAGAGGGCAATGCTGCCGGGCGGTGGAACCGGACCTGGGGGTCAGAATTCTGCAGGCTGGCCTGAGGGGTTTCCACCTGCGCAATCCTCCCAAGGCAAGCACCCGCAAACACATAACCCGCTACCAGACAAGCTAACGGTTGTCGAGATATGGCGCGGGCGGTCCTTTGCGTATACTGCAACCTATGTTCGCCCACACTGCTTTGCGCCAGCGCTGCGCCAGATGGCTCTTCGCAACCGGACTCTTGCTGATGCTCGGTGCCTGTGTTGAAAAACCCAGCACCCTCGAGCGCGTGAAGGAGGACGGCGTGCTGCGCGTCATAACCCGCAACAGCCCGGCCACCTACTTCCAGGACCGCAACGGCGAAACCGGCTTCGAATACGAGCTGGTCAAACGTTTCGCCGACGATCTGGGCGTCAAGCTGGAGATCGAGACCGCCGACAACCTCGACGACCTGTTCGACCAGTTGGGCAAGCCAACCGGCCCGGTGCTGGCCGCCGCTGGCCTGGTCAGCAGCGAGCAACGCACCACCCAGGCGAAGTTCTCCCACCCGTATCTCGAAGTCACCCCCCAGGTCATCTACCGCAATGGCCGTTCCCGCCCCACCGAACCCAAGGATTTGATCGGCAAGAAGATCATGGTACTCAAGGGCAGCAGCCATGCCGAACAGCTGGCTGAACTGAAAAAGCAGTATCCGACGCTTGAATACGAAGAATCCGACGCTGTGGAGGTGGTCGACCTATTGCGCATGGTCGACGAAGGCCAGATCGACCTGACCCTGGTCGACTCCAACGAACTGGCGATGAACCAGGTGTACTTCTCCAACGTGCGCGTGGCCTTCGACCTGGGCGATGCCCGCGACCAGCGCTGGGCCGTGGCGGCCGGCGAAGACAACAGCCTGCTCAACGAGATCAACGAGTTTCTCGACAAGGCGCAGAAGAACGGCACGCTTCAGCGCCTGAAAGACCGTTATTACGGCCATGTCGACGTGCTTGGCTACGTCGGCGCCTACACCTTCGCCCAGCACCTGCAGCAGCGCCTGCCCAAGTATGAAAAGCACTTCAAGAGCTACGCCAAGGTCGAGCAGGTCGACTGGCGGCTGCTGGCGGCGATCGGTTACCAGGAATCGATGTGGCAGCCCGAGGTGACATCAAAGACCGGCGTACGCGGCCTGATGATGCTGACCCAGCGCACCGCCCAGGCCATGGGCGTGTCCAACCGGCTGGACCCCAGGCAAAGCATCATGGGTGGGGCGAAATACTTCATGCTCATCAAGGAGCAGCTCGACGACAGCATCCAGGAGCCGGACCGCACCTGGTTCGCCCTGGCCGCCTACAACGTCGGCAGCGGCCATCTGGAAGACGCCCGTACCCTCGCCAAGCGCGAAGGCCTGAACCCGAACAAGTGGCTGGACGTGAAGAAGATGCTGCCGCGCCTGTCGCAGAAGCAGTGGTACAGCAAGACCAAGTACGGCTACGCCCGCGGCGGCGAGCCTGTGCACTTCGTGGCCAACATCCGCCGCTACTACGACATCCTCACCTGGGTGACCCAGCCGCAGCTCGAAGGCCAGGTGGCCGAGGGCAACCTGCATGTGCCTGCAGTCAACAAGGACAAGCCGGCGGAACAGTCACCGCCGATGTGACATCCCAGCTCCTTTTGCAGGAGCGCAGGTCCCTGTGGGAGCGGGCTTGCCCGCGAAAGGAACACCGCGATGCATGGCACCGGCTACGCCGGTGATCGCGGGACAAGCCCGCTCCCACAGGGTGGGCTGGCCTTTAGATTTTGAACAAGACAGTTGCTCCTACAGGGATCGCGTCAGCTAGGCTTTCGCCCGGCGCGCCTTGAAGAAATCGCTGAGAATCTGCCCGCACTCCTGCGCCAGCACGCCCCCCTCTACCAACACCCGATGATTCAAGAAGCCCTGGGTGAAGAACTGTCCCTGGCTCTGCACCACCCCCGCCTTGGGCTCCAGCGCCCCATACACCACCCGCTCTATCCGCGAATGGACGATCAGGCCCGCACACATGCTGCAGGGCTCGAGGGTCACGTACAGGGTGCTGCCCGGCAGCCGATAGTTGTTGACGGCCTTGGCTGCATCGCGAATGGCGACCATTTCGGCGTGGGCGCTGGGGTCATTGTCGGTGATCGGTCGGTTGAAACCTCGGCCGATCACCTGCCCCTGCTGCACCAGCACCGCACCTACCGGCACCTCCCCCAGCAAAGCGCCTTCAGCCGCCAGCTCCAGGGCCAACTGCATGAATGCCTGATCGCCGCTGCGATCGATGATCCGCGGACGCATCAGACCACCGCGATCGCGGCCATCAGGCCGGTTTCCATATGGTCGATCACATGGCAGTGGAACATCCAGGTGCCTGGGTTATCCGCTACCAGCGCCACCTGGGCACGCTCGTTTCTGCCCAACAGGTAAGTGTCGGTGAACCAGGGCTCGGTGATCTTGCGGCGATTGGAGGCGATCACCTTGAAACTCATGCCGTGCAGGTGGATAGGGTGCTGGTACTGGGTCATGTTCTTCAACTCGAAGATATAGCTGTTGCCCTTTTTCAGCGTGGCGATCGGCCGATCGGCGCAGGTCTTGTCGGTGATGTCCCAGGCCTGACCGTTGATCTGCCACAGACTCGGTGGCTTGCCGTTGTCGGTGTTCACCGAAACCTGGCCCGCCCATTCGAAATTGAAGTTCAGCTTCTCGGCCTTCTCCAGGTCCGGCTCGGCGATCGGGTTCGGCGGCAGCGCCTTGGGCCAGTCGCTCGGTGCCTCGCTGCTGGCGACCGAACGCAGGGTGCCCAGGCGCACGAAGCCGTCGCGCAGGGAAATCTCCTCGCCGGCCTCGGGAATTCGGATGGCCAGGCAGATGCGCATGCCGGGGCCAAGCCAGTAGTCGTCCTCGAGCGGCCTCGGGGTCACCGGGTTGCCATCGAGCGCATAGATCATCGCCTCGTAGTTGCCCTTGAGGTTGATGCGGTAGGTCCAGGTGTTGTCCAGGTTGAGCAGCCGCACACGCACCACTTGGCCGGCGGGCAACTCGGTGACCGCCTCGGCCTGGCCATTGATGGTGATCAAGCGCCCAGCGGTGCCATTGCGCGCGGCCTCGCGAGGCACGCTGAACGGCATGAACTCGCCCTGCTCGTCCACGTGCCAGGTCTTCAGGCTCAGGGTGCGCTCGTGCAGGAAGCCGGTCGGCTCGCGCTCCTCGACGATCAGCGGCCCGACCAGGCCCCGCCCCAACTCCTCGGAGCTGCTGACATGCGGGTGGTACCAGTAACTGCCGGCATCGGGCACGCGGAACTTGTAGTCGAAGAACTCACCCGGCTTGACCGGCAATTGCGACACGTAGGGTACACCGTCCATTTCCAGTGGCAGGCGGATGCCATGCCAATGGATGGTGGTTTCAACCGGCAGGTGATTGATGAAGCGTACCCGCAACCAGGTGCCCTGGCGCACCCGCAACTCGGTGCCGGGTGCCGAGGGCCCGAAAGCCCAGGCTTCGGTCTTGAAACCGGGAACCAGCTCGACATCCAGAGGCGCCGCGATCAGCTCGTAGTCGTGCCCGGCATTGTCGTCCTCGACCTTGCCCAGCCAGTAGCGAGCCGCGCCTCCGGCGCCCAGGCCAACCACGACGAGGCCGGTCAGGCCCTTGAGCATTTGTCGACGGGTAAAGGACATACGTGCAGGTACCTCGTTTTGCGCAATCAAGCTGCCAGCACCGCTGGCAATGAAGGGCGAATACGATACACCTGCAATTGAGAAAGATTAAGTGAACTGTTGTCGCGCTGCTGAACTAGGCCGACTTCAGCGGGACCTTCAAGGGCTGGGTGGCCTATCGTGGCTGACGCGCGGGAACGCGAGGGTGAAACAAGTCGCCCCCTCGCTGCTTTCGGCCCAGCAGCGTCCCTGGTGCAATTGCATGATCGATCGCACGATCGACAGGCCCAGCCCGCTGGACTGTGACGAATGCTGGCGCGAGGCATCGACCCTGTAGAAACGTTCGAACACGCTTTCCAGGTGCTCAGGGGCGATTGCCTGCCCACGGTTGCGCACCCGGATCAACACCTCATCGCCCTGCTCACCGGCGGTCACTTCGATGACACTGCCAGGCTCGGCAAAGCGCACCGCATTGGCCAACAGGTTGGCCAGCGCCCGGCGCAGCAGCGCGGCGTCGGCCCACACCGAGCCTTCGCCATGCCACGCCAGCCGTACGTCGCGCTCGCAGGCGAGGTCTTCGAAGTAATCGCACAGACGCCCCAACTCCTGGGCTAACTCCAGGCCGGTGCGATCGATAGGGTGATCGGCATGCTCGGCGCGGGCCAGGAACAGCATGTTGTCGATCATCCGCGACAGCCGTTGCAACTCCTCGAAGTGCGAGCCCAGCAGGCGCTGGTAGTAATGCGGCTCACGCACCTGACCGAGGCCGACCTCAGTCTGGCCAAGCAGATTGTTGATGGGTGTGCGCAAGTCATGGGCCATGTCGGCACTGACCTGCTTGAGTTGTTCGAAACCGCGTTCGAGCCGCGCCAGCATGGCATTGAACTGCTCGATCAGGGCATCCAGCTCGGCGGGTGCATCGTCGCGCTGCAGCCGCTGCGACAAGGTGCCGACGCCAATGGTTGCCGTCTGGCGCGCCAACCGGCGCAGTGGCGACATGCCGCGGCGGGCGAGCAGATAGGCCAGGGCTGCCGCCAGCACGGCCATCACCGACGAGAACAGGATGATGTTGTCGCGATACTCGCGCAGGATGCGGGTGCGCTCGGTCAGCAAGCGCCCCGACAGAATTTCCAGTGCCGCACCGCCACCCGGTGGCTCGCTGAGTACTGCGGTATAGATGAAGGGCGTGCCATCGGCAGTGGTGCTGCGCTGCACCGCGTCCAGCCCCAGTGCGTCCCCGGCGGGAAGAGGCGTGACCTGCGGCACCTCGCGGCGCCCTGGGTTGACCTCCAGCAGCGGCGCCCCGGCGACCGGCCGGATGACCAGCAAGGATTCGGTATTGCCCAGCATGTTGGCGAACAGCTGCGGCTTGTCACGCACCAACGCGCGGGCGTCCATGTCACGCAGCAGGGTACGGATCTGCTCGACGCGGGTCAGCAGCGCGCCGTCGTCACGCAGCGCCAGTTGCTGCCCGAGTGCGACATACAGCGCGCCGCCCAGCAGAGCCAAGGCGACGAACGAAAAGGTTGCCAGCAACACCGCCAGGCGCACGGTCAGCGACAGACGCCTCATGCCTCGAGCTCGCAGCGATAGCCGACGCCGTGCACGGTATGGATCAGGCGCACCGCGAAGGGTTCGTCGACTTTCTGCCGCAGGCGCCGCACCGCGACATCCACCACGTTGGTGTCGCTGTCGAAATTCATGTCCCACACTCGTGATGCGAGAAAGGTGCGCGACAGCACCTGCTCGGGATGCTGGAGAAAACACGCCAGCAACTTGAACTCCTTGCTGGTCAGGTCGATGCGCATGCCTGCGCGTTCGCAGCGGTGCTTGCCCAGGTCCAGGCGCAGATCACCCAGGCTGAGGACCTCTTCATCCGGCTGCGCATGGCCGCGGCGCAGGATGATGCGGATGCGCGCCAGCAGTTCGGCGAAGGAGAATGGCTTGACCAGGTATTCGTCGGCGCCCAGCTCAAGGCCACGCAGCCGATCTTCGAGGGTGCCACGGGCGCTGAGGAACAACACGGGGGTACGGGTCTGTGCGCGCAGTTTCTGCATCACGGCCCAGCCATCGAGCCCAGGCAGCATCACGTCGAGCAGGATCAGGTCGTAGGGTGTCTCGCGGGCCATGTGCAGGCCGTCGATACCATTGTCGGCATGATCGACACTGTAGCCGGCCTCGCCCAGGCCACCGGCCAGGTAGTCGGCGGTCTTGGCTTCGTCTTCGATGATGAGGATTTTCACTGACCCGCGTCTCCAACCCGCCTGCCGGCACCGACGCAGTATAGCGTGGTGCCAGGCCGGGCTGGCTCAGTTGCCTGGAACATGCGCGGCTTGCAGGATCAGCTTGGCCACCGCTTGCGGCTGGGAAATCAGCGAGACGTGGCTGGCATCGAGCTCGACGGTGTGGGCGTTCATGCGCTTGGCCATGAAACGCTGCTGCTCGGTGTTGATGGTACGGTCCTGGGTCGAGACCGCGTACCAGGTGGGCTTGTCTTTCCATGCCGCGACGGTGGTCTTGGCGGTCTTGATGCCAACACCGATGGGCTGCTGGACGGCGTAGTAGGTTTCCGCCTCGGCCTTGGGCAGGTCGCCGGCGAAATCGTTGACGAAGGCATTTTCGCTGAGCATGCCGTAACCGTCGGCCGACCACTGCAGGCCTGCCCCCGCCGGTGCTGCCGGGAAGCGCTTGGTCAGCGCCGGATAGTCTTCGCCCGCTTCCGGAGCACGGGCGGCGATGTAGACCAGACCTTTGACCTTATCCGAATCACCGGCCTGGCTGATGACCATGCCGCCGTAGGAGTGACCGACCAGGATCACCGGGCCGTCCTGCTGGGCCAGCGCCCGGTTGACAGCCGCGACGTCGTCGTCGAGCGAGGTGGTCGGGTTCTGGACTGCGGTCACGTGCAGGCCTTTGGCTTGCAGCAACGGAATCACCTTGGCCCAGCTGGAGGCATCGGCGAACAGGCCGTGAACCAGCACGATGTTCTTCACTTCCTGCGGCGCGCTATCGGCGGCCCAGGTGGAGGTGGCGGCGAAGGCCGCGCCGGTGAGTGACAGGGCAAGGACGAGCGAGCGGAGTTTCATGGGCGTTCCTCTGGATGCGTACGGGAGTGAGCTCACTGTACGAAGCCAGGGGAAACCGGGGCATGACCCAGTCATTACAAAAGAATGACGGAGCTGGGCATGCCCGTTCGGGCCTCATCGCGGGACCAGCCCGCTCCCACAGAATGGACTGCCCCCAAGAAGTTGGACACCAATCCAACCTTTGGGGGCAGTTCAGAAGCACCATGATCTTGCGCCTGTGGGAGCGGGCTGGTCCCGCGATAGGGCCCGAACAGGCTAAACAACTCCCACCAGCAGGTGCACGACCCCACTCTATGCCCACGAGGTCATCGCCGCGGATCAAGGGCGCGCAGCCAGCAAATGGGTCGCACTGGTCGGCAATTCGCACGCCAATACTTTCGAGCAGGTGCCGGGGATGAGCGAACTCGGGGGCGTGACGGGCATGCGTGTGGAAGACATTGCCCTCGACCAGCCAGGTGGGATCGGCAATGACCCAGGGCTCACCGTGGTTCAGGATGATCTTTCGGTTCGGCGGGTAAAAAGCGACCTGCGCCTGCAGGTACCTATTCGCCAACCCGAGCCTGCGGGCAGGAACTTCGAGCGGACATTGCGCAACATCGGCAGCTTTACCATCGATAGCCACGACAACGCGTTGCAACTGATCCATCGCAGCAACAGCGGACAATTGCAATACACGCCGATCCTGGAGGAAGGATCCCGTTTCTACATCGACAAGCCTAACTGGCCCTGGATCAGCGGCCGTCGTCTGCGCGACCTGCAGGAACTGCGTACCGCCCTGACCAACAGAGGGCTGCGCTACGTCTGGATCTGATGCGAGGCCGTTACGGTCAGAGGCCTTAAGTACAGAAGCCCGCTATTATGCGGGCTTCTGTGCATTTAACGCGGGTTGTATTCGCGCGGGATCATTCCCACTCGATCGTCGCCGGCGGCTTGCTCGATACGTCGTAAGTCACCCGCGAGATGCCTTCGATCTCGTTGATGATACGACCGCTCACAGTCTCCAGCAGCTCGTACGGCAGGTGCGCCCAGCGTGCGGTCATGAAGTCCACGGTTTCGACGGCGCGCAGCGCGACGACCCAGGCGTAGCGACGGCCATCGCCGACCACGCCGACCGATTTGACCGGCTGGAACACCACGAACGCCTGGCTGGTCTTGTGGTACCAGTCGGCCTTGCGCAGTTCTTCGATGAAGATGTGGTCGGCGCGACGCAGGAGGTCGGCGTACTCTTTCTTCACTTCGCCGAGGATGCGCACGCCCAGGCCCGGGCCCGGGAATGGGTGGCGGTAGACCATGTCGTACGGCAGGCCCAGTTCCAGGCCGATCTTGCGCACTTCGTCCTTGAACAGTTCACGCAGCGGCTCGACCAGCTTGAGGTTCATTTCCTCCGGCAGGCCACCGACGTTGTGGTGCGACTTGATCACGTGGGCCTTGCCGCTCTTGGCGCCAGCCGACTCGATCACGTCCGGGTAGATGGTGCCTTGGGCGAGGAACTGGATGTTCTCGAGCTTGCTGGCTTCGGCATCGAATACGTCGATGAAGGTGCGGCCGATGATCTTGCGCTTCTTCTCCGGATCGGCTTCGCCTTCCAGGTTGCCGAGGAACTGTGCTTCGGCATCGGCACGGATCACCTTGACGCCCATGTTCTCCTTGAACATGGCCATCACCTGGTCGCCTTCGTGCAGACGCAGCAGGCCGTTGTCGACGAATACGCAGGTCAGCTGGTCGCCGATGGCGCGGTGCAGCAGCGCGGCAACCACCGAGCTGTCGACGCCGCCAGACAGGCCCAGCAGGACGTTGGCCGAACCGACTTGCTCACGCACCTGGGCGATGGCGTCTTCGACGATGTTCGATGGGGTCCACAGGGCTTCGCAGCCGCAAATGTCCTGGATGAAGCGCGAGAGGATGCGACCGCCCTGCTTGGTGTGGGTCACTTCCGGGTGGAACTGCACGCCGTAGTAGCCGCGGGCATCGTCGAACATGCCGGCGATCGGGCAGCTCGGGGTGCTGGCCAGCACGTGGAAGTCGCCCGGCATCTGGGTGACCTTGTCGCCGTGGCTCATCCACACGTCCAGGCCCAGCACGCCGTCAGCGTCGATATGATCTTCGATGCCGTCGAGCAGGCGGCTCTTGCCGACCACGTCGACGCGGGCGTAGCCGAACTCGCGCAGCTCGGAACCTTCGACCTTGCCGCCCAGTTGCTCGGCCATGGTCTGCATGCCGTAGCAGATGCCCAGCAGCGGTACGTTCAGGTCGAACACGGCCTGCGGCGCACGCGGGCTGTTGGCTTCGTGGACCGACTCGGGGCCACCGGCCAGGATGATGCCGCGCGGGTTGAAGGCGCGGATCGCTTCATCGTCCATGTCGAACGGGTGCAGTTCGCAGTAGACACCGATCTCGCGCACGCGGCGGGCGATCAGCTGGGTGTACTGGGAACCGAAATCGAGGATCAGGATTCGGTGAGCGTGAATGTCGAGGGCCATGACTCAATCTCGTCAGTGGAAATCGGAAACGACGCGGGGCTGTTCGTGACAGCCCCGCTCTCGGTTGTTGCTGAAGCCTCAGCCTACGCGGTAGTTAGGGGCTTCCTTGGTGATCTGCACGTCGTGCACGTGGGACTCGGCCATGCCGGCACCGGTGATGCGCACGAACTCCGGCTTGGTGCGCATCTCTTCGATGGTCGCGCTGCCGGTGTAGCCCATGGAGGAGCGCAGCCCGCCCATCAGCTGGTGGATGATCGCGGCCAGGGCACCCTTGTAGGGGACGCGGCCTTCGATACCTTCCGGAACCAGCTTCTCGGCACCGGCCGAGGAGTCCTGGAAGTAGCGGTCCGAAGAACCCTGCGCCTGTGCCATGGCACCCAGCGAACCCATGCCGCGGTAAGCCTTGTACGAACGGCCCTGGAACAGCTCGACTTCACCCGGGGCTTCTTCGGTACCGGCGAACATCGAGCCCATCATCACGCACGAGGCGCCGGCAACGATGGCCTTGGACAGGTCACCGGAGAAACGGATACCGCCGTCGGCGATCAGTGGCACACCCGTGCCTTCCAGGGCAGCGGCGACGTTGGCGATGGCGCTGATCTGCGGCACGCCGACACCGGCGACGATACGGGTGGTGCAGATCGAGCCTGGGCCGATGCCGACCTTGACAGCATCGGCGCCGGCCTCGGCCAGGGCCTTGGCGGCGGCACCGGTAGCGATGTTGCCGCCGATCACCTGCACCTGCGGGTAGTTCTCCTTGACCCAGCGAACGCGGTCGATCACGCCTTTGGAGTGACCGTGCGCGGTGTCGACCACCACCACGTCAACACCAGCGGCAACCAGGGCGGCTACGCGCTCGCCGGTGTCCTTGCCGGTGCCGACTGCAGCGCCGACGCGCAGGCGACCCTGGTCGTCCTTGCTGGCCAGTGGGTAGGCCTTGGCTTTTTCGATGTCCTTGACGGTCATCATGCCCTTGAGCGCGAACTTGTCGTCGACGATCAGGACTTTTTCCAGGCGGTGCTTGTGCAGCAGCTCGCGGACTTCGTTCTTGTCGGCGCCTTCACGGACGGTGACCAGACGCTCCTTGGGAGTCATCACGTCGCGTACCTTGGCTTCCAGACGCGTCTCGAAACGCACGTCGCGGGAGGTGACGATACCGACCAGGTCACCGTTTTCCAGCACCGGAACACCCGAGATGTTGTTCAGGCGGGTCAGGTCGAACAGGTCGCGCACGGTGGCGTCGGCATCGATGGTGATCGGATCCTTGACCACGCCAGCCTCGAACTTCTTGACCTTGCGTACTTCGCCGGCCTGCTGTTCGATGGTCATGTTCTTGTGGATGATGCCGATGCCGCCTTCCTGAGCCATGGCGATGGCCAGGCGCGCTTCGGTCACGGTATCCATGGCGGCGGAGACCAGTGGAATGTTCAGCTCGATGCCACGGGTCAAACGGGTCTTGAGACTGACTTCATTGGGCAGTACCTCGGAGTAACCAGGTACAAGGAGGATATCGTCGAAGGTCAGGGCTTCTTGGCTGATACGCAGCATCGCGGGGGCTCCCGGGCGGGAAAAATGGAAGCGCGCCATTATACTCATCCATGGCGCGCCGCTCAATGCAAAAAAGGGGCCTTCGGTCCAGTTCCTGCCGCTCAGGCCACCTTCACCTGCACCACGGCGACCGGCTGATCCAGCCAGTCGGCGAAACTGTCGAGGAACGCCTGGGTAAACCCGGCCTCGCCCCAGTTGTTGAAGATGAACCCCAGGTTGGAAAAGGCACAGGGTTGCAGATAAAGAAAGCCGTTGATGTCGTCCTCGAAGCCGCACAGGGGGCAGGTGAAGTTGTCACTGACTCCGGGCATCCACTCTTCCAGGCTTTCGAACAGCGGCTCGCCGACCTCACGCCGACACTCAGGGCACCCCGCTTCCTCGCGAAAACCGTCGGTGGGGGTATAGATGCAGCGCTTGAGCATCACCTCCAGGCCGTTGACCGGCTCGCCGAAGGGCAGTTTCTCGGGATGCAGCGCCACCTTGCGCGCGCCTTGGGCCAGGGCATGCCCCATGCGGTTGCCGGTGCGCCCGCAGGTGCTCAGTTGCTCCTCGACGATCTTCTCGCGCACCAGCCAGCGCAGGATCGCCCTGGCGCGGGCCTCGTGAACCGGAACGGTGGACTGCTTGGGGACGATGATGCTCTGGGTGTTCATGAACGGGACGGGCCTGAAAACTGCAGTAATCGCGTAATTCTACGCCCTGCTCAGCCGCTCAGGTAGCGACCGATCAGCGCCACCCCGCTGGCCAGCACCAGCCAGGTGACCAGCCGCACGAAGGCTTCGCGGGACAGTTTCAGGCTCAGGCGCCTGCCGACCCAAAGCCCTGCGAACATCACCGGCAGCAGGCAGGCTGCCAGCATCAACAGGCTGGCGTCGGCATAGACCCCGGCGATCAGGAACAGCGACAGGCGCACCAGGGTGCTGCAACTGATCAGCGCGCTCTGGGTGGCGCGTACCTGCTCCTTCACCTCCAGCCGGGCGCTCAGGTAGATCGCATAGAGGAAGCCGCCGCTGCCGAACAGTGCCCCGAACAGCCCGCCAATCGTGCCCATCGGCACCGCCCACAGCCCGGACAGCTTCGCCGGCCGCACCTTCACCGCCAGGCTGTAGATGGCATAGGCGGTAACGAACAAGCCCATCAGCAACAACAGCAGGTCGGATTTCAGGTGCAGCAGGAACACCACGCCCAAAGTACAACCCACTGCCATGCACGGCAGCAAACGCAGCAGTTCGCCGCGAACCACATCGCGGCGCGAGGGCAACAGGTTGCCGAAGGCGGCGACGAAGTCCAGCAGCACCAGCAGGGGGATGATCCGCGACAACGGCATGAAGTGGATCAGTACCGGGCCGGCCACCAAGGCGGTACCGAAGCCGGCGATGCCGAAGACGATGTAGGCGGCGGCGACGGCCAGCAGGATGGGGAGCCATTCCAATGGGGTGGCGGGGAGAAGTTCGAGCATCGTGCCGAGTCCTGAGGTAGTCCTTTGGGGGTGGGCTGGAAATACACTGGAGCTTACAGGATTTGACCTTGATAACCCCCCCACCCTGCCCCTTATCATGCCCGGCATGATCAGAGACCCTTTCGAACGACTCGGCCTGGACCGCGAGGTCCTCACCGTCAGCCAGCTCAACGGCCGCGCCCGTGTGCTGCTCGAAGACGTGTTCCGCAGTGTCTGGGTGGAAGGCGAGATATCCAACCTCGCCCGCCCGGCCTCCGGCCACCTGTACTTCACCCTCAAGGACAGCGGCGCCCAGATCCGCTGCGCATTGTTCCGGCAGAACGCAGTCAGGGTCCGTCAGGCCCTGCGTGACGGCCTGGCGGTCAAGGTGCGCGGCAAGGTCTCGCTGTTCGAGGGGCGCGGTGATTACCAGTTGATCGTCGATACCGTCGAGCCCGCCGGTGACGGCGCCTTGCGCCTGGCCTTCGAAGCCTTGAAGGAAAAGCTCGGCAACGAAGGGCTGTTCAGTGCCGAACGCAAGCAGCCGCTGCCGGCTCACCCGCGACGCATCGGCATCGTCACCTCGCCCACCGGCGCGGTGATCCGCGACATCATCAGTGTATTCCGCCGCCGTGCACCGCAAGTCGAACTCAACCTGATCCCCACGGCGGTACAGGGGCGCGAAGCCATTGGCCAGATCGTGCGAGCCTTGCAGCGAGCCGACAGCCTCGGCTTCGATGCACTGATCCTGGCCCGTGGCGGCGGCTCGCTGGAAGACCTCTGGTGCTTCAACGAAGAAGCCGTCGCACGTGCCATTGCCGCCTGCGTGACACCCGTCGTCAGTGCGGTGGGCCATGAGACCGACGTGTCGATCAGCGACTTCGTGGCCGACGTGCGCGCACCGACGCCTTCGGCGGCCGCCGAACTGCTCGCGCCTGACAACAGCGGCCTGCAGCAGCGTCTCGACAGCCTGCAACGCCGCCTGCTGCTGCGCATGCAGCACCGCCTGAGCCACGATCGCCTGCGCCTGGAGGGCCTGGCCCGTCGCCTGCGTCACCCCGGCGAACGCCTGCGCCAGCAGGCCCAACGCCTGGATGACCTGGACATGCGCTTGCGCCGCGCCTTCATGCTCGACATGAACCAGCGCCAGCAACGCCTGGGCCGCCTCGACACGCGCCTGGCCGCGCAGCATCCCGGCCGCGCCCTCAAGCTGCTCGGACAGCGCCTGGACAGCCTCGCCGAGCGCTTGCCGCGGGCCATGCGCGAAACGCTCAAGGACCGTCGCCAGCGCTTCCAGGCGCAATTGCAGACGCTGCAAGTGGTCAGCCCGCTGGCCACCCTGGCCCGCGGCTACAGCATCCTGCTCGACGAGCGCGGCCAGGCCATCCGCAGCGCCGCCCAGACCCGCAACGGCCAGCGCCTGACCGCACGCCTGAACGAAGGCGAACTGCAGGTCCGGGTCGAAGACAACCACCAGACTCCGGTCACCCTCTCCTTACTGGACTGACACATGCCCCGCCTGCTTGCCCCCCTGCTCGCACTCTGCGCCCTGCTGCTGGCCGCCACGGCCCAGGCCAGCTACATCACCCGCACCCTCAACAAGCCGGTCCCCGGCGGCGTGGCGGTGGTCGACCTCGGCCCCGCCGCCAGTGCACCGAGCGCGCGCTTCGACGGCAAGCCGGTGCTGGTGGTCAAGGAACAGGACACCTGGCTGGCCATCGTCGGTATTCCGCTGACGCAGAAACCCGGCACAGCCACCCTCACCCAAGGCGCACGCACTCTGTCATTCAGCGTGGGCAGCAAGAAATACCCCGAGCAACACATCACCCTGAAGAACAAGCGCCAGGTCAATCCCGAGCCGGATGACCTCAAGCGCATCGACCGCGAGCTGGCCGAACAGGTCAAGGCCTACCGCAGCTTCAGCCCGGGCGTGCCGAGCAACCTGATCCTCGACAAGCCGGTCAACGGCCCACTGTCGAGCAAGTTCGGCGTGCGCCGCTTCTTCAATGGCGAAGAGCGCAACCCCCACGCCGGGCTGGACTTCGCCGTACCCGCCGGCACGCCGATCAAGACCCCGGCCAACGGCAAGGTGATCCTGGTTGGCGACTACTTCTTCAATGGCCGCACGGTGTTCGTCGACCATGGCCAGGGTTTCATCAGCATGTTCTGCCACATGTCCAAGGTCGATGTGCGACCGGGGCAGGTGCTGCGCCGCGGCGACGTGGTCGGCAAGGTCGGCTCCACGGGCCGGGCCACCGGGCCGCACATGCACTGGAACGTCAGCCTGAACGATGCTCGAGTGGACCCGGCGATCTTCATCGGGGCGTTCCAGCCCTGAGATCGGTGACAAGCCCGCTCACACCGGGGATTTCCCGTGGGAGCGGGCTTGTCCCGCGATGGCCGCGCCGCAGTCGCACCACCTTGCGCAGCAGCAAACCTCGGCACAATAAAAAATCAATAAAAACCAAGCTGCAGCCATAAAATCTCACTCAAATGCTTTTTTTAAGCATTCCTCTCAATTTTTTTTGAACACTTGCCATCCCCCACTTCCACTGGTTAGGGTTGAGGGCATGAAAACCTCGATCACCCTCATTCTGCTCCGCCAACACCGCAGCCTTTGCCTGGTCAGTGCACGACTACCTGGGTGAACCGCGTCGCCTCGCCTCTTCATCTCGTTATCGCTTGGCAGGCCCGATCAGGCCGCACATTAAAGGATTGCTCCAAATGTCCATGCTCAAAGATCCGTCGAAGAAATACCGCGCCTTCCCGACCATCGACCTGCCAGACCGTACCTGGCCATCGAAGGCCATCACCCAGGCACCAATCTGGTGCAGCTCCGACCTGCGTGACGGGAACCAGTCGCTGATCGAGCCGATGGACGCCGAGAAGAAGCTGCGTTTCTGGAAAACCCTGGTGCAGGTTGGCGTGAAAGAGATCGAGGCGTCGTTCCCGTCTGCCTCGCAGACTGACTTCGACTTCGTGCGTACCCTGATCGAAGATGGCCACATCCCCGACGACACCACCATCCAGGTACTGACCCAGGCCCGTGAAGACCTGATCGCCCGGACCTTCGAGTCCCTGCGCGGCGCGAAGAAAGCCATCGTGCACCTGTACAACGCCACCTGCCCGGCGTTCCGCCGCATCGTCTTCAACCAGGACAAGCAAGGCGTGAAGGACATCGCGGTGAACGCCGCCAAGCTGTTCGTCAAGTACGCCGCCCAGCAGCCCGAAACGCACTGGACCTTCCAGTACTCGCCAGAAACCTTCAGCGCCACCGAGCTTGAGTTCGCCAAGGAAGTTTGTGACGCGGTGATCGAGGTGTGGAACCCGACCCCTGAGCACAAGATCATCCTCAACCTGCCGGCCACCGTGGAAGTCGCCACGCCAAACGTCTACGCCGACCAGATCGAATGGTTCTGCCGCAACGTCAACCGCCGCGACAGCGTGATCATCAGCCTGCACACCCACAACGACCGTGGCACCGGCATCGCCGCCACCGAGCTGGGCCTGATGGCGGGTGCCGACCGCGCCGAAGGCTGCCTGTTCGGCAACGGTGAGCGTACCGGCAACGTCGACCTGGTCACGCTCGCGCTGAACCTCTACACCCAGGGTATCGACCCGCAACTGGACTTCTCCGACATCGACGGCGTGCGCAAGGTCGTCGAAGAGTGCAACCAGCTGCCGGTGCACCCACGCCATCCGTACGTTGGTGACCTGGTGCATACCGCTTTCTCCGGCTCGCACCAGGACGCCATCCGCAAGGGCTTCGCCAAGCAGCAGGACGGCGAGCTGTGGGAAGTGCCGTACCTGCCGATCGACCCGGCCGACATCGGCCGCAGCTACGAAGCAGTCATCCGCGTCAACAGCCAGTCCGGCAAGGGCGGTATCACCTACCTGCTCGAACAGGAATACGGCATCAGCCTGCCGCGCCGCATGCAGATCGAGTTCAGCCAGGTGGTTCAGGGCGAGACCGACCGTCTCGGCCTGGAAATGACTGCCCAGCAGATCTACAGCCTGTTGCACAAAGAGTATCTGCAGGCCAACGCCCCTTACGCCCTGGTCAGCCATCGTCTGCAGGAAGAGAACGGCAGCAGTGCCGTGGAAGTGGAAGTCGCCGGCGAAGGCGAGACCACCCTGCACTGGCGCGGCAAGGGCAACGGTGCCCTCGAAGCCCTGGTAGCTGGCCTGCCGATCGCGGTCGAGATCATGGACTACAACGAGCACGCCATCGGTGCAGGTACCAATGCCAAGGCCGCAGCCTACATCGAACTGCGTGTGGCCGGCGGTCGTCCGGTGCATGGCGTGGGTATCGATGAGAACATCACCACCGCAAGCTTCAAGGCACTGTTCAGTGCATTGAACCGCTCGCTGAGCCAGCAGGCCGCCAAGGCGGCGTAACCGCACGCGCAGCACACAGAGCCCGCATCGGTTGATGCGGGCTTTTTCATTTCATGGCGGGCCATGATGGAGGCAAAACCTGCACATAAAAAAAGGGGCGCCGACCAAGCGCCCCACAAGCCGTACAGCACACAACGAAATTCGTATCAGTCCAGCAGTGCCATCGCCTCGGCGCTGCAGGCTTCGATCCGCGCCCAGTCACCGTTCTTGATCCAGCTGCTGTCCAGCATCCAAGTCCCGCCCACGCACATCACATTCGGCAACGCCATGTAGTTGCGCGCGTTGGCCGGATTCACCCCGCCGGTGGGGCAGAAGCGGATATCGCCGAACGGGCCGCCGTAGGCCTTGATTGCTGCCACGCCGCCAACGATCTCGGCGGGGAACAGCTTGAAGCGACGATAGCCAAGTGCGTAGCCAGCCATGATTTCCGACGGCGTGCTGATTCCCGGCAGCAATGGAATATCACTCTGCACACCGGCTTCGAGCACCTCGCGGGTAATTCCCGGCGTCACCACGAATTGCGCACCCGCCGCTTCCACGGCCGCGAACATCGCAGGATCGAGCACGGTACCGGCACCGATGCACAGCTCAGGACGCTGCTCACGCAGCACCTGGATGGCCTTGAGGCCGTGCTGCGAACGCAGGGTCACCTCCAGGGTACGGATACCACCGGCTGCCAGGGCGTCGGCCAGCGGCAGGATGTCTTCCTCGCGGGCGATGGTGATCACCGGCAGGATGCGCGCCTTGCCGCAGATCTCATCGATCCGGGCGGCTTTCTCGGCCATCGAGAGCAAAGGTTGTGGGCGTTCAAGCGTGGTCATGACAGTGGATCCTTGGCTCATGGGCACCAGTAGATGTCCAGGGGGTCGTGAAGAAAGGCGCGAATGGGCATTTGCGTGAGGTCGTCGCCAGCCAGAGCGGCGCGCAGGGTAGCGAGTTTGCCTGGCCCCTGCACGGACAGAGCGATGAAAGCAGCGCTCGACAGCAGCGCACGGGTCATCGACAAGCGCTGGTGTGGCACGCTCGGTGCCAGCAATGGCAGGCAGCGGCGCGCGCTCTTCGGATCGAGGCCCTCGGCCAGGTTCGGGCTGGCCGGGAACAGCGATGCGGTGTGGCCATCGTCGCCCATGCCCAACACCAGCACGTCGATCGGCGGCAGGTCGGCAAGCACCTGGTCGGCCTGTTGGGCCGCGGCGTCGAGGTTGTCGGCGCGCTGGTACAGGCCCATGAACCGCGCCTTGGCCGCCTCACCCTTGAGCAAGTGCCGGGCCAGCAGCCCAGCATTGCTGTCGGCATGCTCGACCGGCACCCAGCGCTCGTCGGCCAGCGACACGGTCACCTTCGACCAGTCGAGTTTTTCCAGGGCCAGTTGCTCGAGGAACGGTACCGGGCTACGCCCGCCAGATAGCACCACGCAGGCCTGGCCCTTGCTGGCGATGGCGGCGCGCAGGCGCTCGGCCACGTCACTGGCCAGCGTCGCGGCCAGGCGCTTGGCGTCTGTCAGCGCGTGAACCTTCACGGTCGCCGGCAGTTGCAGTTCAGATATCGCCATACCAGGCTCTCCCATCGCGTGTGATCAGTGCAATCGAGCTCATCGGGCCCCAGGATCCGGCCGCATACGGCTTGGGCGCGTCACCGGCGTTCTTCCAGCCGGCGATCAACTGGTCGCACCAGGTCCAGGCGTACTCGATCTCGTCCTTGCGCACGAACAGGTTCTGGTTGCCACGCATCACTTCGAGCAGCAAACGCTCGTAGGCATCCGGAATCCGCGCGCTGCGCCAGGTGTCGGAAAAATTCAGTTGCAGAGGGCCGCTGCGCAGTTGCATGCCCTTGTCCAGCCCCTGCTCCTTGGTCATCACCCGCAGCGAGATACCTTCGTCGGGCTGCAGACGGATGATCAGCTTGTTGCCGATCTGCAAACGCTGCTCCGGCGCGAAGATGTAGTGCGGCGTCTCCTTGAAGTGGATGACGATCTGCGACAGCTTCTGCGGCATGCGCTTGCCGGTACGCAGATAGAACGGCACGCCCGACCAACGCCAGTTGCGAATGTCGGCGCGCAGGGCGACGAAGGTTTCGGTGTCGCTCTGAGCGTTGGCGTTCTCTTCTTCCAGGTAGCCCGGCACCGGCGTGCCGTCGCTGTAGCCGGCGATGTACTGGCCGCGCACCACACGGGTGCTCAGCCCCTCGCCGGTGATCGGTGCCAGCGCCTTGAGCACCTTGACCTTCTCGTCGCGGATGCTGTCGGCCGACAGATCGCTGGGCGGGTCCATGGCGATCAGGCACAGCAACTGCAGCAAGTGGTTCTGGATCATGTCGCGCAGTTGGCCGGCCTTGTCGAAGTAGCCCCAGCGACCTTCGATACCGACTTTCTCGGCAACGGTGATCTCCACGTGGGAGATGGAATTCTGGTTCCACTGGGTTTCGAACAGGCTGTTGGCAAAGCGCAAGGCGATGAGGTTCTGTACCGTTTCCTTGCCCAGGTAGTGGTCGATGCGATAGACCCGGCTTTCGGGGAAGAAGCGCGCCACGGCGTCATTGACCCGACGCGACGACTCCAGGTCGTGCCCGATGGGTTTTTCCAGCACGACGCGAGTGCGCGATGCCAGGCCGGCCTTGTCGAGGTTTTCGCAGATGGCCCCGTAGACCGCCGCCGCAGTGGCGAAATAGGCGATCAGTGGCTGCCCTTCACCGGCCTGCTCGGCCAGGGCCTGGTAGCCTTCGGGCTGGACGAAGTCCAGGTGCAGGTAGTTCAGGCGGTCGAGAAACCGTTGCAGGGCCTGGGGTTCGATATCGGCCGCCGGCACGAAGCGGCGCAGCTGGGCTTCGATGTTCGCCAGGTGCTGCTCGGGAGTACCGGCTTCGCGGGCCAGGGCCAGCAGCCGGGTATCCGAATGCAGCAGGCCGGCGCGGTCCAGTTCGTAGAGGGCAGGAAACAGCTTGCGCAACGCCAGGTCGCCAAGGGCGCCAAAGAGGGCGAATGTGCAAGGTTCTACACTGATAGCAACCATGATGTTGGTTCTTTTATTAAAGTTGGCCTAGAAATACCGTTTTCGATGACAATTTTCAAGCGCGATGTAGTAAAAATAACAACATCTCGTACAGCGATTACAGACAAGTGGTATGACAATCCCACCATCAGTACGATAGACAACCGTGCAAAAAGCCGACTGTTCCCTCAGCCGGCCGTCTTTCCGACCCAAGGACATCCCATGGACCGTGTGCGAAACCTCCTGGAACAGATCCAGGGACGCCTCGACGAGCTGAACAAGGCCGAACGCAAAGTCGCCGAAGTCATCCTCCTCAACCCGCAGCAAGCCACCCGTTTCAGCATTGCCGCCCTGGCCCAGGCGGCCAAGGTCAGCGAACCGACCGTCAACCGCTTCTGCCGCTCGTTCGGCGTCAGCGGCTACCCCGAACTCAAGCTGCAACTAGCACAGAGCCTGGCCAGTGGCGCCGCCTACGTGAGCCGCGCAGTGGAAGCCGACGACGATCCGGCGGCCTACACCCAGAAGATCTTCGCCAGCGCCATCGCCTCGCTCGACAGCGCCTGCCAGCAGATCGACCCGCAGCAGGTCAGCCGCGCCGTGGACATGATGATCCAGGCCCGGCAGATCCACTTCTTCGGCCTGGGCGCCTCGGCCCCGGTGGCCATGGACGCCCAGCACAAGTTCTTCCGCTTCAACCTGGCGGTGTCGGCGCATCCCGACGTGCTGATGCAGCGCATGCTGGCGTCGGTCGCGCACACCGGTGATCTGTTCGTGATCATTTCCTACACCGGGCGCACCCGCGAACTGGTCGAAGTGGCGAAGCAGGCCAGGGAAAACGGCGCCTCGGTGCTGGGTATCACGGCCGCCGGCTCGCCACTGGCCAAAGCTTGCAGCATGAGCCTGCACCTGCCGTTGCCGGAGGACACCGACATCTACATGCCGATGACCTCGCGCATCATCCAGTTGACGGTGCTCGATGTACTGGCGACCGGCATGACCCTGCGCCGCGGCTCGGATTTCCAGCCACACCTGCGCAAGATCAAGGAAAGCCTCAACGCCAGCCGCTACCCTGCCGAAGACAGCTGACTCAGGCGAGCCGATGCGCCTGCAGCCGCAACTGCGCGCGCTGCCCAGGCGCCAGGCTCAGGCCCTCGCCGCTGCCACTGGCAGCCTCGACGCAGACGAAGCCCTGGCTCTCGCGCCCGCTCACTCCCATCAATGGGCGATTACCCGGGTGCCAGACCACCGTGTCGTCGCTGTCGCTGGTGTCGATGCACAGGTCACGACCCCAGGCCGAGTCATGCAACTGCACTTGCGGTGTACCGGGGTAGACCTTCTGGCACCCCCCGTTGAGCGTGAGCACGCCGTCTTCACGGCAGGCCTGGCGGTTGAGGCGGTCGTAGCCGTCGATATCCTCAAGGCCTGACAAGGCAATCTGCGACACGTCGCTGATGCGCCAGAACGCGAGCAATGCGTGGCTCAGCTGGCAGGGTTCGCTGTCCTGGTGCTCCGTGCACAGGCGCAGTTCCATGCTCGAGCCCAGCCGGGCGTGCAAGTCGACCTGCCAGTCGCACAGGTCCAGGCGCCACTTGAGCGTGACGCCCTCCTCGTCCTCGCGGCTGTCGAGCAGCTTCCAGTCCAGCAAACGCCCCCAGCCGTGGGCCGGCCACAGGTCCTCGCTGGGATGACGGCCATACCAGGGCCAGCACACCGGCACGCCGCCACGGATCGCACCGACCTGTGGCCATTGCTCGGCGCACCACAACCAGGGTTTCTCGCCGCTCGGCTGAAAGTGCAGCAACTGTGCGCCCTGGCGGCTGAACACCGCCTGGCAGCGCGGGTGATCGATGATCAGGACATCGCGCTGCTGGTAACGCTCCCACTCGAAAACCGGCCGGGGCCGCTGCGAAGTGAAAAAGCGATGGAGCGGATGTTCAGACATGTTCAGAAAGCTCTTGTTGTTTGAGATAGCGCTGTCTTTACCCAAGCCCGAGATCCACTGCAGAACAGTGGATCTCGGGGGGTGGGGATGGATGGCGTAAATTTACAACAATTTTTCTCAGAATGACGACTGAATCTTCAAGCCTGCGACCAACGCGTTGTCGACATCGTCCACACCGCCCGGGCTCTTGATGTACTGCAGGTTCGGCCGCACGGTCAGCCAGTTGGTGACGTGGAAGCCGTAGTACAGCTCGGCGTTGTACTCGGTGCGCTGCAGCGGTACGAAGCCAGGGTTGTCGTAGTCATTGATACCGCTCTGGGCGTTGAGCAGTTCGGCGCGCTTCTTCACGTCGTCATTGACGTGAATGCGGGCGATGCCGAAGCCGATATCATCCTTGGGCCGTGCATCGAAAGCGCCCTTGTAGACCATCCCCACCTGCTGGTAGTTGTCGACCACGTTGGTCGCCTTGTCGTGCACGGTGAAGTTGGCGAACAGGCTCAGGCCGCGGTTGGCATCGCCGTTGTGCGCGGTGACCTGCTGCTGGGCCACGACCCACCAGCCATGTTTGCTCGAGTGCGACTTGAAGGCTTGGCCAGTCAACGCCTGCGGGTTGCCGTTGATGTCGTCGTAGACGTCGTCGGCCTTGGCGGTGCTGTAGTAATAGCCCAGGCGGTATTCGCCCGGCAGGCCGTTGACCTTCGGCGACCAGACCATCTCCACCGGCAGGATGGCGCCCTTGGTCCCGCTGCCACTGAGCTTGAAGCCGTTGCCGGTCTCGAGGTTGGACGGATTCTGCTCGTAGGCACCGACCTGGACGAAGAACTCCGGCGTGATGTTGTACTTCACCCGCAGCGCCCACTGGCTGACCGGCCAGTTGTACCAGATGCCACCCACCCAGTTACCCACCTGCGAACCGCAGAACGCCAGGTTCTGGAAGTCGCAAGGGAAGCTGTTGAAGTCCTCGCCTTCCCCGAAGCGGCCGACCTTCACGTCCAGCGCGCCGTCGAAGTACTTCTGCTTGACCCACATCTGCGTCAGGCGCCAGGTCTGGCCGCGGCCCCAGACTTCCTGCACCGAGCTGAACTGCCCGGCGCGCGGGTCGCTGATGCGGTCGTTGGACAGGTTGCGACCGCTACGCTCGGTGATCGCCAGCTTGAACTCCGCATCGTGCCAGCCGAGGATCTTCTGCAGGTCCAGGTGCGCGCCGAGGGCGAACTGGTCGCTGTAGCGCGCGGTCTTGTCGTTGTTGTAGCCACCGTGCAGGTTACCGGCCACTTCACCGACGTAGTCGAGGGTGAAGTCATAGCCTTTTTCCAACAGCTCGGTGCGAGCCCCACCCCAGTCGCCAGTCATCCATTTCGACTCGCTGGAGAAAGCCTCGGCAGCATGCGCGCCATTGCTGCCAACGAGGGCGAGCAGGGTCAGCGAGCCTAGTGCCTTGATACGCTTGCGATGGTCCATCCCTTGTTTCCTCTTTTCTTGTTATCGATGGTTTGCTTGCTTCAACGTCCCTTGATACGTGTCACGTTGTCCTTGGCTGGAGCGTCCGCTGCAGGCAGGTCCAGGCGTTCGCCGCTGCTCGCGTCGAACAGCAGGACCCGCGCCGGATCGAACTGCAGGTTGAGGCTGTCACCGACATTGCAGGCGACGTCCGGCGCCAACCGGCAGCAGACCTTGGTCTGGTTGAGGGTGACGAACACCAGCAGGTCCGGCCCGGTAGGTTCCAGGACCTGCACTTCTGCACGCACCGCGGGCAAGCCGTTGCCTTCGGCGCTCCCGAGTGCGATCTGTTCGGGGCGCACGCCGAGGATCACTTCACGGCCGTCCAGCGCTTCGCTGGCAGCGCCCAGGGGCAGTTCGCAGCGGGCCTGGCCGCTGTCGAGCAGGGCGAACAAGCGCCCGTCCTGCTTGCTGATGCGCACCGGGATGAAGTTCATCGGTGGCGAACCGATGAAGCTGGCGACGAACAGGTTGGCCGGGTCGTTGTAGATCTGCTGGGGCGTACCGAACTGCTGGATGATGCCGTCCTTCATCACCGCGACCTTGTCACCCAGGGTCATGGCCTCGATCTGGTCGTGGGTTACGTACACCGTGGTGGTTTTCAGACGCTGGTGCATCAATTTCATTTCGGTGCGCATCTCGACCCGCAGCTTGGCGTCGAGGTTCGACAACGGCTCGTCGAACAGGTAGATCTTCGGCCTGCGCGCCAGCGCCCGGCCCATGGCCACGCGCTGTTGCTGGCCACCGGAGAGCTGGCCAGGCTTGCGATTGAGCAGGTGCTCGATCTGCAGCAGCTTGGCTACCCGCGCGACTTCTTCGTCGATCGCCGACTGCGGCATCTTGCGGATCTTCAGGCCGAACTCGATGTTCTCGCGCACGCTCATGGTCGGGTACAGCGCGTAGGACTGGAACACCATGGCGATGTCACGGTCCTTCGGGCTCATGCCGGAGACGTCCTGGTCATCGATCAGGATCGCCCCACCGGTGATGTTCTCGAGGCCGGCGATGCAGTTCATCAAGGTGGACTTGCCGCAGCCGGAAGGGCCGACCAGGATCAGGAACTCGCCATCCTTGATGGCCAGCTGGATATCCTTGAGGGTGTCCGGCAGGCCGGTGCCGTAGGTCTTGTTTACATTGCGAAGTTCGAGCGTTGCCATGACTTACCCCTTGACTGCGCCGGCGGTCAGCCCACGCACGAAATACTTGCCTGCGACCACATAGACCAGCAGGGTTGGCAGTGCGGCGATCATTGCCGCGGCCATGTCGACGTTGTATTCCTTGGCACCGGTGCTGGTGTTGACCAGGTTGTTCAGGGCCACGGTGATCGGTTGCGAATCGCCGCTGGAGAACACCACGCCGAACAGGAAGTCGTTCCAGATCTGGGTGAACTGCCAGATCAGACAGACCATGATGATCGGCGTCGACATCGGCAGGATGATGCGGCGAAAGATGGTGAAGAACCCGGCACCATCCAGGCGTGCAGCCTTGACCAGTGCCTCGGGAATGCTCACGTAGTAGTTGCGGAAGAACAGCGTGGTGAAGGCCAGACCATAGACCACGTGCACCAGCACCAGCCCCGAGGTGGTGCTGGCAAGTCCCAGCTTGCCGAGAGTGAACGAAGCCGGCAGCAGCACGGTCTGGAAGGGCAGGAAGCAGCCGAACAGCAGCAGACCGAAGAACAGTTGCGAGCCACGGAAGCGCCACATCGACAGCACGTAGCCGTTCAGCGCGCCGATGGCCGTGGAGATCAGCACCGCCGGGACGGTGATCAGGATCGAGTTCCAGAAGTAGCCGCTGACCGTGGCCCAGGCCTTGACCCAGCCAATCGTGGTGAACAGCTCGGGCCAGCTCAACAGGTTGCCGGTGCTGATGTCTTCCGGGGTCTTGAAGCTGGTCAGCAGCATCACTACCAGCGGCACCAGGTAGAGCAGCACGGCGAGCAGCAGCACCGCGTGGATGGCGATGCGGCCCAGGCTGAGGGCCGGTTTGTCGAGGTTAGTGGTCATTGCGTTTGGTCCTCAGCTCGGAATAAAGGTAAGGCACGAGGATCGCGAGGATCGCGCCGAGCATCAGGATCGCGCTGGCAGAACCCATGCCCATCTGCCCGCGGCTGAAGGTGAACGAATACATGAACATCGCTGGCAGGTCCGAGGAATAGCCAGGGCCGCCGGCGGTCATCGCGGCCACCAGGTCGAAGCTCTTGATGGCGATGTGCGAGAGGATCATCAGCGAGCTGAAGAACACCGGGCGCAGGCTTGGCAGCACCACGGTCCAGTAGATGCGCGGCATGCTCGCGCCGTCGATTTGCGCAGCACGGATGATCGACTGGTCGACACCGCGCAGCCCGGCAAGGAACATCGCCATGATGAAGCCCGAGGCCTGCCACACGGCGGCGATCACCAGGCAGTAGACGACCCGGTCCGGATCGATCAGCCAGTCGAGACGAAAACCCTCCCAGCCCCAGTCGCGCAGCAGCTTGTCCAGGCCCATGCCGGGGTTGAGCAGCCACTTCCAGGCGGTACCGGTCACGATCATCGACAGTGCCATGGGGTACAGGTAGATGGTGCGGATCACCCCTTCGCGGCGGATGCGCTGGTCGAGGAACACCGCCAGCAGCACGCCGATCACCAGGGTGATGCCGATGAACATCCCGCCAAAGACCAGCAGGTTCTTGCTCGCCACCCACCAGCGATCGTTGTCGAACAGCCGCGCGTACTGGGCCAGGCCCGCCCATTTGTAGGTGGGCAGGAAGGTCGAGGTGGTGAACGACAGGACGAAGGTCCAGAGGATATAGCCGTAGAAGCCCACCAGCACGATGAACATGCTCGGCGCCAGTACCAGTTTCGGTAGCCAGCGCTGGAGCGCGTCCAGGGGTGAGGCCCGCAGTTGGGCGGTGGTCGTAGTCATGATTTCAGATACCGGAACGAGGGCGGTGCTGCGCACCGCATCGCGGGACAAGCCCGCTCCCACAAAGACCTGGCCCACCCACAGGTTCGGCGCATGGCGCCAAACCTGTGGGAGCGGGCTTGTCCCGCGATTGGGCCGTTATTGGGCAGCCTTGACCGCTGCGTTGAGCTTCTTCGCCGCATCGGCCGGATCGGCCTTCGGATCGTTGATGTAGTTGGTCACCACATCGAAGAACGCCCCCTGCACGGCGAGCGTGGTCGCCATGTTGTGCGCCATGCTCGGTTGCAGTCCACCCGACTTGGCGTCGGCCAGGAAGTCCTTGGCAGCGGTCTGGGCGCAACTGTCGAAGCCATACTTGCTCATGTCGGCCAGCATGTCGTTGCGCACCGGGATCGAGCCCTTGTTGATGCTGAAGGTCTTCTGGAAGTCTTCACCCAGCACACGCTTGGCGATGTCCTGCTGACCTGCAGTGGTGCCTTCGTTCTTCTGCTTGAACACCGCCAGCGAGTCGATGTTGTACAAGAAGCCCTTTTCGGTGCCGGGGAAGGGTACGCACTGGTAGTCCTTGCCCGCGGTCTTCTTGGCCAGGGTCCACTCGCTCTTGGCCCAGTCGCCCATGATCTGCATGCCGGCCTTGCCGTTGATGACCTTCGCGGCCTCAAGGTTCCAGTCCTGGCCCTTGCCGTCAGGGTCCATGTAGGTGGCGACCTTCTTCAGCTCGGTCAGCGCCTTGACCATCTCCGGGCCGGTCAGGGCTTTTTCGTCGAGGTCGACCAGGGCCTTCTTGTAGCCCTCCACCCCCATCACCGCGAGCACCACGTTCTCGAACACGGTGCTGTCCTGCCATGGCTGGCCACCGTGGGCCAGGGGAATGAAGCCTGCGGCCTTGAGCTTGTCGGCTGCGGCGTAGAATTCGTCGAGGGTGGTCGGCGCCTTGTCGATGCCGGCCTTCTTGAACACCTCGGGGTTGATCCACAGCCAGTTGATGCGGTGGATGTTCACCGGCACGGCGACGTAGTCACCTTCGTACTTGACGGTGTCGGCGACTTTCTTGTCGAGCAGGCTGTCCCACTTCTCCTGCTTGGCGACGTCCTTGAGCACATCGCTGTCGAGCAGGCCGGTGGCGGCCCAGTCCTGGATATCGGGGCCCTTGATCTGGGCGACGCCTGGCGGGTTGCCGGCGACGGCGCGGCTCTTGAGCACGGTCATCGCGGTGGAACCACCGCCACCGGCCACAGCGCCGTCCTTCCAGGTGAAGCCGTCTTTCTCGACCTGGGCCTTGAGGACGTCGACGGCAGCTTTCTCGCCGCCGGAGGTCCACCAGTGCACCACCTCGACGCTGCCTTTGGATTCGGCGGCGAAGGCGCTGAGGGGCATGAGCGAGGCGAGGGAAATAGCGGCGGCGAGGCGCAGAGTGGAATTCATCGGTATACCTTTCTTGTTGTTATGCGGTGCAAGTCGTTCGCTTGCGTTGCATGGAGTCTAATGAGCGCGCAGACCAGGGCAGGTAACGAAGCGATGCGCGAATGTCATCACTTGGTTACATTGCCCAGGGCCAGCGCAGTGGCCAGGCTGGGTGCCAACGGCAGGCGCGGCAGGAGCACCGCCTGGTAGGCGTGGTAAAGATCGGGCTTGCCGCCCCAGATGCTTGCGCCAGGGCGGTTCTGCGGGTCCAGCTCATGGTGCCAGCTGCCGTGGACGCGATCGATGAAATGGCTGTCGATGAAGTCCCAGAAACGCCGGTACCACTGCTCGTATTCACCTTCCCCGGTACGACGCAACAACGCTGCAGCCGTCGCACAGGCTTCGGCGTGGGTCCAGTGCAAACGCGCCCGCACTACTGGCCGGTTCTGCCAATCGAGGGTGTAGACGATGCCCGGCGCACCATCGGCGTGCCAGGCGTGACGACAGGCATTGGCGAACAGCCCGCGCGCATGGTCCAGCAGCCACTGCGGGGCGGGCAGGCCGGCACGCTGGCGCGCGGCCTCCAGGTGCAGAACCAGGCGTGCCCACTCGAAGGCATGACCGGGTGTGGTGCCGTAGGGGCGAAAGCCGTCGGTGGGGTTGTCGTGGTTGTAGTCGTGCAGTGCCTGCCACTGCACGTCGAAATGCTCGATGACACCGAAGCCGTTAGCCGCGGCATGGGTATGGATGATCCGCTCGACGATGCGCAGGGCGCGGTCGAGCCAGTGCGTGTGGCCGGTGACATCGGCCAGGGCGAGGAAGGCCTCGGTCGCGTGCATGTTGCTATTGGCGCCACGGTAGGCTTCCGGCTGCGTCCAGTCATGGGCGAAGGACTCGCGCAGGGCGCCCTCTTCCTCGCTCCAGAAACGCGTCTCGATGACCGCGACGGCCGCCCCGAGCAATTGCTCGGCGCCAGGTGCGCCGGCGACCACCGCGGAACTGGCGGCCAAGGCGACGAAGGCATGCAGGTAGGCGGTCTTGCCGGTATCGCCCTCGCCATCGGCGCGGGCGAACCAGCCATCATCCCGCGCATCGCGCAGCGGCCCTGCGAGCAGTGCCGCGACACCGTGCTCCACCAGCGGCAGGCAGCCAGGGATGCCCTGCACATGCGCCATGGCGAAGCAATGGGTCATGCGCGCAGTGTGCAGGGTTTCGGCGATTGCGCCGTCGGGCAGTCGGCCCTGGGCATCGAGGCTGCCAAAACCGCCAGGCAGGCGCGAGGCCTTGGCGAAGGTCACCAGGCGCTGGCCCTCGGCGACCAGCCAGGCGTTGTGAACCGGGGAGTCGAGCCAACTGCAGAAAGGGAAATCGACGCTGTCCATCACCTGCTCAATCCTTGCCAGGGACAGGCCGGGTGCCTGTCGTCAGCGAATTCTAGCCAGCCGTCCCGGCGGGCATGTCACGAAGGCCTGTGTGAATGTCACCGTCCCGTGACAATTTCAGTGGCCTCATCGCGGGACAAGCCCGCTCCTACAGGTACCTGTGGGAGCGGGCTTGTCCCGCGATAGGGCCGGCCCTATCAATCGATATTCCGGGGCAGGAACAAGGTCACTCTTAACCCACCCTCACGCAGGTTCAACAAACTCACCTCCCCGCCATGGCTGTGGGCGATGTTACGCGCAATTCCCAGCCCCAGCCCATACCCCTGCTGCTGCCCCGCCAGGCGGAAATGCGGCTCGAACACCTGCTCCAGACGCTGCTCCGGCACGCCGGGGCCCTGGTCGTCGACCTGCAGCACGAAGGCCTCGGCGTTGTCGATGATGCGCAGGTGCGCACGCTCGCCGTACTTGATGGCGTTGTCGATCAGGTTGCCGATGCAGCGCCGCAAGGCCAGTGGCTTGCCCGGATAAGGCGCCAGCACACGTCCTTCGACCGTGATTCGACCATCACGCAGGTAGGGTTCGGCGAGGATTTCCAGCACCTGGTTGAGGTCGATCGGTTCGATGTTCTCGTGGATGTCGGTATCTTTCACGCACTGCAAAGCGCCCTTGACCAGCAGCTCCAGCTCGTCGAGATCGCGGCTGAACTTGGCTTGCAGGTGCTCGTCTTCGAGCAGTTCCACCCGCAGGCGCAGGCGGGTGATCGGCGTGCGCAGGTCGTGGGAGATGGCGCTGAACAGCTGCGAGCGTTCGGTCAGGTAGCGGCTGATACGCTCACGCATGGCATTGAACGCGCGCCCTACCTCGACCACCTCGCTGCCGCCACCTTCGGCCACCGGCGGCACGTCCGCCCCCAGTGACATCTCCCGCGCTGCCCGCGCCAGGCGCTTGAGCGGCCAGCTCTGCCAGTGCACCAGCAAGCCGATGAACAACAGCAGCAACAGGGTGGTCAGGGCGATGAAGCCGATCTGCTGGCGCGGCAGACGCTCGGGTTCAAGACCGGTATAGGGCTCGGGCAACAGCGAGGCGATGTACAGCCACTCGCCTTCGTCCAGGCGGATCTGGGTGACCAGCACCGGCGGATTGAGCGGTTCGAGGGTCAACGCGTAGTGGGCCCAGGAGCGCGGCAGCTCGTCGAGCTTCAGGCCGCTGTTGAAGATGCGCAGGTCGTCGGGGCTGACGAACTCGACGGAGATTTCCATCTGCTGACCCAGGCGTTCGTGCAGCACCTGCTGGAACACCTCGATCACCGCTTGCTTGCGCGGGGTGATGGGCAGCACCGGCATGTCCAGCGGCTTTTCGTTGAGCGAGACGAAAAAGCGCGTACCGCCCATGCTGCGCAGCTGATCGAGCACCATCGGCCGGTAGGCCACCGGCAGGGAGCGGAAGTAGCTGACGCTGGCGCTCATCGAGTGCGCAAGGCTGCTGGCGCTGGCGCGCAGGCCCTGCAACTGGCTGGCCCGCAGCTGGGCGACCCAGATCACGCTCGACAGCCCCTGGGCGATCAGCACCACCAGCAAGGTGAGCAGCAGCATGCGCCCGAGCAACGAGCGCGGCAGCAGGCGCCAGCGGCGCTCGGCAGCCTGCTCAGCCGGCACAGCTGACATTCGCGGCAAGCAGGTAGCCGCTGCCGCGCACGGTGCGGATCAGCCGGGGCGGCTTGTCGGTGTCACGCAGGCGCTGGCGCAGGCGGCTCACCGCCATGTCGACGATGCGGTCCAGCGGCATCGGCTCACGCCCGCGGGTGGCATTGCCAATGGTGTCGCGGTCGAGGATCTGCTGGGGATGGTCGAGAAACAGCTTGAGCAGGGCGAAGTCGGCACCGGAGAGAATCACTTCTTCGCCATCGCGGTGGAACAGACGATGGCTGACCGTATCCAGGCGCCAGTCTTCGAAGGTAAGCACCGCGCTGGCAGGGGTGGCTGTGGTGAAGTCGCAGCGACGCAGCAGGGCCTTGATTCGCGCCTGGAGTTCGCGCGGGCTGAAGGGTTTGCCCAGGTAATCGTCGGCGCCCAGTTCCAGGCCGATGACACGGTCGGCTTCATCGGAGCTGGCGGTGAGCATGATGATCGGCACCCGCGACTGGCGCGGGTGCTGGCGCACCCAGCGGCACAGGCTGAAGCCGTCCTCGTCGGGCAGCATCACGTCGAGGATCACCAGGTCGTAGTTGCCGGCATCCAGCGCGCGGCGAAAGCCCTGGCCGTCGGGTTCGGCATGGACCTGGAGGCCGGAGCGGCTGAGGTAGGTCTGCAGCAACTCGCGAATGTCCTGATCGTCGTCGACCATCAGGATGGTTTTACCGGCAGTGCTCACAATGAATTCCCTTTGGTCGTTACAGGTCTTGATGCCTGTTGTGGCGACATTCTATCGGTGTCGAGGCCATTCGCGGGCAAGCCCGCTCCCACAGCGCCTTGTGGAAACGGGCTTGTCCGCGAATGGCAGCACAACCGACCTTCAGTGGTCCAGCATCTGCTGCAAGGCCACACCGGCTCCGAGCAACCCGGAAAACTCCGCCGTCACAAGCCACACCGGCACACCCGGGAAGTAGCCGCTCATGCAGCCCTTGTCGGCAAAGCTTGCCGCGAACCCGCTGCGCAGGAACAGCTCGGCGAAGCGCGGCACCACGCCGCCAACAATATAGACCCCACCGCGCGCGCCCAGGGTCAGCACATTGTTACCCGCTACACGCCCGAGAAAGCGTGAAAACTGTTCGATCACCGCCAGGGCCTGCGGTTCGCCGCCCAGCGCAGCATCGGTGATCTGGGCAGGGGTCTTGTGACGGGGTGTAGCGCCGTCCAGCGCACAGATCGCCTGGTACAGCCGCACCAGCCCACCACCACTGAGCACGGTCTCGGCGCTGACATGGCCGATCTGGCTGTGGATCTGCTGGTGGATCGCCGCCTCACGGGCATTGCCCACCGGCAGGTCGACATGCCCGCCCTCGCCCGGCAGCGCCATCCAGTGCTGCTCACCGAGGCTGAGCAAGGTGCCGACGCCAAGGCCGGTACCCGCACCGATGACCAGCGCCGGGCGCGCGGCGTACGCCTGACCGGGGCACACCTCGACGAACTCGCCAGGCTTGAGGCGGGTCATGCCCAGCGCCATGGCGGAAAAGTCGTTGATCAGCGACAGGCGCTCGACCTGCAGCACCTTGCAGAAGGCCGAGCGGCTCAGGCGCCAGTGATTGTTGGTGAAGCGAAATTCGTCACCATCGACAGGGCCGGCCACCGACAGGCACACGTCCGAGACGTCGCCACGTTCGAGGCCCTGGTCCTTGAGGTAGGCCTCGATAGCCTGCTCGGGGCTGGAATAGTCCGCCGTCGCCAGCACCTGCACCGCGTGCAGGTCATTGTCACGCCACAGGGCAAAGCGGGCGTTGGTACCGCCGATGTCACCGACCAGCGAGGCCTTCATTTGAAACGCTCCAGGGCAGAGGTAAAGGCGCTGGCGCCCTGCTCTGCCGGGCTGAACGCGACGCGCATGAAGCCGAACAGCTCGCGCCCGCACCCCAGGTCATTACCCTGGGGTGCATCAGGCTGATCGCGACTGGCCAGTTCCTCGGCCGACACCATCAGTTGCAGCGTGCCTTCGACACCGTCGACGCGCACGATATCACCATCGCGCACCCGTGCCAGCGGGCCACCGTCATAGGCTTCGGGGCACACGTGGATCGCCGCCGGGATCTTGCCCGAAGCACCGGACATGCGTCCGTCGGTGACCAGCGCGACCTTGTAGCCGCGGTCCTGCAGCACACCGAGGAACGGCGTGAGCTTGTGCAGCTCGGGCATGCCGTTGCAGCGTGGGCCCTGGAAGCGCACCACGGCGACGAAATCGCGCTCCAATTCGCCAGCCTTGAAGGCATCGGCCAGCGACTGCTGATCGTGGAACACTCGCGCCGGAGCCTCGACCACCTGGTGTTCCGGCGCCACGGCAGAGACTTTCATCACCCCGCGCCCCAGGTTGCCTTCCATCACCCGCAACCCGCCCTCGGCCGAGAATGGCCGGGCGACCGGGCGCAGGATGCTTTCGTCCAGGCTGTGCTGCGGCCCCTCGCGCCACACCAGCTTGCCGTCGTCGAGGAACGGTTCTTGGGTGTAGCGACGCAGACCATGGCCGGCCACGGTATTGACGTCCTCGTGCAGCAGCCCGGCGTCGAGCAGTTCGCGGATCAGGAAGCTCATGCCGCCTGCGGCCTGGAAGTGGTTGATGTCGGCCTTGCCGTTGGGATAGACGTGAGACAGCGTCGGCACCACCTCGGAGAGGTCGGCCATGTCCTGCCAGGTCAGCTGGATCCCGGCAGCCTGGGCAATCGCCGGGATATGCAGGGTGTGGTTGGTCGAGCCGCCGGTGGCGTGCAGAGCGACGATGGAATTGACCAGCGCCTTCTCGTCGACGATCTCGCCCAACGGCATGAAGCTGCCGCTGGCCTTGGTCATGCGCGTGACCTGCTGCGCCGCCTCGGCGGTCAGCGCATCGCGCAATGGAGTGTAGGGGTTGACGAACGAGGCGCCCGGCAGGTGCAGGCCCATGACTTCCATCACCAGCTGGTTGGTGTTGGCTGTCCCATAGAAGGTGCAGGTGCCGGGGCTGTGGTAGGACTTCATCTCCGACTCCAGCAACTCCTCGCGGCTGGCCTTGCCCTCGGCGTAGCGCTGGCGCACGTCGGCCTTTTCCTTGTTGGAGATGCCCGAAGGCATCGGCCCGCCAGGCACGAAGATGGTCGGCAGGTGGCCGAAACGCAACGCACCCATCATCAGGCCGGGCACGATCTTGTCGCAGATGCCCAGCATCAGCGCGGCATCGAACATGTTGTGCGACAGGGCGATGGCCGTGGACATGGCGATCACTTCGCGGCTGGCGATCGCCAGCTCCATGCCAGGTTCACCCTGGGTCACGCCATCGCACATGGCCGGTACGCCACCGGCGAACTGGCCGACCGAGCCGATATCGCGCAGCGCCTGTTTGATCTGTTCGGGGAAGTGCTGGTACGGCTGGTGCGCCGAGAGCATGTCGTTGTAGGCAGAGACGATGGCCACGTTGGCAGCGTTCATCATCCGCAGGCTGTGCTTGTCCTGGCTGCCGCAACCGGCCACGCCGTGGGCGAAGTTGGCGCACTGCAGGCTGGCGCGCATCGGGCCGTCGCTGGCCGCGCCGCGAATGAGCTCAAGGTAGCGTTCACGGGTGGCACGGCTGCGTTCGGTCAGCCTTGCGGTGACCTCAAGGATGCGCGGATGCATGTACTGGACTCCAGGCTATGTGTAAGGGCGACCTGAACCGGCATTTCCACTCCAAACGATTGCGACCTAGGCTCAAGGCAGGGGCCGGAAAGGTCGTTGGCGTGGAAGGCTCGATCACTCGTTGTAGGTTTACCAAAATATTGCCACTAAAAATGCTTGTTTTCTATCTTGGAGTGAATAATCTTGTAATTCCAATAACAAAACCGTTTCAGTGAAGCCTCATCCCATTTTGTGCCACAGGCTTCACCCGAACTGCCAGAGGTAATGCCAATGACCCTTCGCATCGCGATCAACGGATTCGGCCGCATCGGACGCAACGTCCTGCGCGCACTCTATACCCAAGGCTACCGCCAGGACCTGCAGGTCGTCGCCATCAACGACCTGGGCGACAGCGCGATGAATGCCCACCTGCTCAAGTACGACAGCGTACATGGCACCTTCGATGCCACCGTCGAGGCCGATCATGAAAGCCTGACGGTCAACGGCGATCGCATCGCCGTCAGCGCCATCCGCAACCCCGCCGAACTGCCCTGGAAAGCCGAAGCCATCGATGTGGTGTTCGAATGCACCGGGCTGTTCACCGACCGCGCCAAGGCCGCGGCCCACATCACGGCTGGCGCCGGCAAGGTGATCATCTCGGCGCCGGCCAAGGGCGCCGATGCTACCGTGGTGTATGGCGTCAACCACGACGTGCTGCGCGCCTCGCACCAAGTCATCTCCAACGCCTCGTGCACCACCAACTGCCTGGCGCCGATCGCCCAGGTGCTGCAGCGTGAGTTCGGCATCGAGCAGGGGCTGATGACCACCATCCACGCCTACACCAACGACCAGGTGCTGACCGACGTCTACCACAGCGACCCCTACCGGGCCCGCTCGGCCACTCAATCGATGATCCCGAGCAAGACTGGCGCCGCCGAAGCCGTGGGCCTGGTGCTGCCGGAACTGGCCGGCAAGCTCACCGGCATGGCGGTACGGGTGCCGGTGATCAACGTGTCGCTGGTCGACCTGACCGTCAACCTCAAGCGCGAAGCCAGTGCCGACGAGGTCAACCGCTTGTTCCTCGAAGCCAGCCGCCATTCCCGCGTGCTCGGCTACAACAGCCTGCCGCTGGTGTCATGCGACTTCAACCACAACCCGCTGTCGTCGATCTTCGACGCCAACCACACCCGCGCCAACGGCCGCATGCTCAAGGTGCTGGCCTGGTACGACAACGAGTGGGGCTTCTCCAACCGCATGCTGGACAACTGCCTGGCGCTGTTCCGGGCACAATGAAAAAGTCCTTGGGGCTGCCTGGCGGCCCCACCTTTACCCCTTCATGACATTTCTCTGCTTGACCTGATGCACGGATGATAAGCATTATCATTCACCCCTCATCGGCCAGGTTTCCCCGTGAGTCAGTCCCGGTTCAACTCAGTCTTCCTCACCCAACGCCTCACCCTGCTGCGCACCTTGCAGCGCATGGTCGGCAACCCCAGCACGGCGGAAGACCTGCTGCAGGAAACCTACCTGCGGGTTACCCGTGCGCTGGGCGAGCGCCCTATCGAACACCTCGAACCCTTCGTGTTCCAGACCGCCCGCAACCTTGCCCTCGACCACTTGCGCGCGCGCCGCGTGCAGTCACGCACACTGGTCGACGACGTGCCCGAGCAAGTGCTGCACAATGTCGCCGCGCCGCTGGGCAACAGCGAGGATGCGGTGCATGCCGAGCAACTGCTCAAGCGCCTGAGCGTCAGCCTCGGCCAGCTCACCGCACGCCAGCAGCGCATCTTCATCCTCAGCCGCCTGCACGGTGCCAGCTACCTGGAAATCGCCGAGCAGTTGCAAGTCTCGGCCAGCACCGTACAGAAAGAACTGAAGCTGATCATGGCGATCTGCATGGGTGTAGCCGACCGCCTCAAGTGAGCGACCGCTCGCCACCTGGGCAGGTGCTGGCTCTTGCCATGCCTGTCCACAGCGCCGATCATCTGCAAAAAACGCCATGCAAGGATCCCCCGTGAGCAACCCTGCCCCTCGCCCATCGCCCGCCGAGCCAGATGCCCGCGCCCGTGCCATGGACGAAGCGCAGGACTGGTTGATCCGCCTGCAATGCCCCACCGAGCAGGACACCCAGGACTTCGAAGCCTGGCTGGGCGCTGCCGAGCAGAACGCCGAAGCCTATGTCGAAGCCGAGGCGCTGTGGAATGGCGCCGCCCTGCGCCATCTGGCGGGCGATCTGCACCAACAGCGCCGCACCTCGCTGCGCGGACGCCTGCGCCGCCACTGGAAACCCCTGGCCACCGCAGCCGTGCTGCTGGTCGGGCTGTTCACCTTCGGCAACCTGCCGGTGCGCCTGCAGGCCGATCACCTGACCGTGGTCGGCGAACGCCAGCGCCTGCAACTGGACGATGGCGCCAAGGTGCTGCTCAACACCAACTCGGCCTTTGCCAGCGACCAGCGCGACGGGCGCCAGGTTGCACGGCTGTTGCAGGGCGAGGCCTATTTCGAAGTGCCCGGCGGCAACCAGCCACCGCTTGAAGTCCAGGCCGGCCCCTTGCGTGCGCAGGTGCGCGACACCAACTTCGCCGTACGCTACCTCGATGGCCAGGCGCAGGTACGTGTGCAGCGCGGCGACGTCGACCTGCAGGCCGCCAGCGACCAGCGCATCCGCCTGAGCGCCGGAGACAGCATCAGCGTCGGGCCAGACGGTTTCGGTCAGCGCCAGCGCGCCGACCTGCACAAGGAACTGGCCTGGATCGATGGCCGCCTGGTGTTCGAGAACTGCCCGTTGAGCCAAGTACTCGCCGAACTGCGCCGCTACTACCCGGGCTGGATCATCAACCGCAACGACCATCTGGAACAGGTGGCCGTTACCGGCAACTACCGCCTGGACCAGCCTCTGGAGACCCTGCGAGCCCTGGCCCATATCACCTCGGCGCAGTTGCACGAATACCCGGCGGTGGTGATTCTCAACTGAGTGACGCCGCTCCCAAAGGGGGTGGGCAGGCCTGTGATTTTTGAGCAAGACAGTTGCTCCCACCAATTATTTTTACGCGACTCCCATCCCAAGCCCGTCTCGTTATAGCCAATGCAATTGATTCTTGTTCGAAAACAAGAACTGCACTCACCTATAACAGTTCGCGCGACAGGGAGCGCTTCCGATGTCCTCAGGTCCAACCCGCCCATCCCCCTCTTCCCGACGCATGGGACAACTGTCCCTGCTGACCCTGGCCCTGCTGGCCAGCGGCGCCTGCAGCCTGCCGGCGCTGGCCGCAGAGCCGGCCCAGGCCGCCAGCCCGCGGATGGGCGACTATCGCTTCGCCATCGCCCAGCAGCCACTGGTATCGGCGATCAACGCGTTCAGTGAAGTCACCGGCTGGCAGGTCGGCTTCTCCGCCGATCTGGCCGAGGGCGTGGCTTCGCCGGGCGTGCAAGGGGCACTGGCGCCGGAAGCGGCACTGCAGAAACTGCTGCACGGCACAGGCCTGGGCTTTCGCAAGATCGGCAACGGCAACGTCGTGCTCGAGCGCCAGACCGCAGGCAACGCCATTGCCCTGCAACAGCTGACCGTCAGCGCCACCCGCAGCGCCCAGGACGTGAGTCAGGTACCGAGCACCGTCAGTGTGCAGACCCGCGAGCAACTGGACCGCCAGAACGTCAACGACATCAAGCAACTGGTGCGCTACGAGCCGGGTGTCTCGGTTGGCGGTGTCGGCCAGCGCAGCGGCCTGAACGGCTACAACATCCGTGGCATCGACGGAGAGCGAATCCTCACCCAGGTCGATGGCGTATCGATCCCCGACAGCTTCTTCTACGGCCCCTACGCCCAGACCCAGCGCAACTACGTCGACCCCGAAATCGTCAAGCGCGTCGAGATCCTGCGTGGTCCGGCCTCGGTGCTGTACGGCAGCAACGCCATCGGCGGCGCGGTGAGCTACTACACCCTCGACCCGGACGACATCATCAAGCCTGGCAAGGACGTGGGCGCGCGCCTGAAGACCGGCTACAGCTCGGCCGACGAAAGCTGGCTGACCTCCGCCACCGTCGCTGGCCGCCAGGGCGACTTCGACGGCCTGCTGCACCTGAGCCAGCGCAACGGCCACGAGACCGAATCCTACGGTGGCCACGGCGGCACCGGCCTTGGCCGCACCGAAGCCAACCCGGAAGACGTGCGCACCACCAACGTACTGGCCAAGCTGGGCTGGAACTACGCCGACGACGCGCGCCTGGGCTTCACCTACGAGCACTACAAGGACGACCGCGACCAGAACATCCTCAGCGCGGTGGGCGGCCCGTTCATCCCTGGCTTCGGCGCCATGAACTCCTATCGCATGCGCCAGGGCAACGACACCGTCACCCGCGAGCGCTTCGGCATCAACCACGAATTCGGCCTCGACAGCCTGGTCGCAGACCACGTGAAGTGGAGCCTCAACTACCAGATCGCCAAGACCGACCAGCGCACCGACGAACTCTATTTCGCCTCCGGTCGCCAGGTGTTCCGTGATCGCCAGACCACCTACAAGGATCGCCAATGGGTGTTCGATGGTCAGTTCGACAAGGCCTTCAGCATCGGTGAGACCGATCACCTGCTCACCTACGGCACCACCCTCAAGCACGAGAAGGTCACCGGCTCGCGCAGCGGCACCGGCACCTGCCTGAACATCGGTGGCACCTGCCGCGCCATCGGCCAGAACAGCGTGAGCGATAGCCAGGCGCTGGTCAGCGACTTCCCGGATCCGACCATCAACACCTACAGCCTGTTCGCCCAGGACGAGATCCGCTGGAACAACTGGACCTTCCTGCCGGGTGCGCGTTACGACTACACCCGCATGGAACCGAAGATGACCGCAGAATTCCTGCGCGGCATCCAGGGCACCGGCGCAGCGCCGTCCAGCGTCGACGACGGCGACAAGAAATGGCACCGCGTCTCGCCCAAGTTCGGCGTCACCTATGCCTTCAACGACAACTACACCTGGTACGGCCAGTACGCCGAGGGTTTCCGTACCCCGACCGCAAAGGCCATGTACGGCCGCTTCGACAACCCGACCCTGGGCTACAGCGTCGAACCCAACCCCAACCTCGAGCCTGAAAAGAGCAAGAGCTACGAGACGGGCGTGCGCGGCAACTTCGAGGCCGGCAACTTCGACGTGGCGGTGTTCTACAACAAGTACCGCGACTTCATCAACGAAGACGCCGTGCAGTCGGCCAACCTGGGCTCGACCTTCCAGGCCAACAACATCAAGCACGCGACCATCAAGGGCGCCGAGTTCAAGGGCCGCCTGAACCTCGATCACTTCGGCGCGCCGCAAGGCCTCTATACCCAAGGCTCGCTGGCCTATGCCCATGGCCGCAACGACGACAATGGCCAGCCGCTGAACAGCGTCAATCCGCTAACCGCGGTGATGGGCCTGGGCTACGAGCAGCAGAACTACGGCGGCCTGCTCAGTTGGACACTGGTCAAGCGCAAGACCCGCGTCGACGACAGCACCTTCTTCGCCCCGGATGGCGCCAGCTCGCAGTTCCGCACGCCGGGCTACGGGGTGCTCGACCTGACCGGGTTCTACAAGGTGACCGAGGATGTGACCGTCAACGCAGGTCTCTACAACCTCACCGACAAGAAATACTGGCAGTGGGATGACGTGCGCGGCTACGACGGCCTTGGCGAGGCGGCGGTGACCCAGCCGGCCAACCTCGACCGCCTGACCATGCCGGGACGCAACTTCGCCATCAATGTGGTCTGGGATATCTGATCCCGGCACCCGCGGGGGCGGCCTTGTGCCGCTCCCGCAACCCCCTCCCGAACACAAATGCCTCCCACTCCCAGGTGAGGTTTTTTTACTGTCCTGCGTCTTCTCTTTCGTCTTGTACCTAGACAGCCCCATTTCCCAAGGATGCCCCCATGACCCGCCACACCTCCGAGCGCGCCGCCCTGCGCTCGCAACGCCTGAACCAGGTCACCCACGCACCGCACACCGAGCTGGACGCTCTGGTCAAGTCGCACGCGCCGTTCGACAGCCGCGAGAGCTTCGCCCGCTTCGTCGTCGCCCAGTACCTGTTCCAGTCCGAACTGCAGGCGCTGTACACCGACCCGGCACTGATCGCCATCGTCCCTGACCTGGCCGAGCGTTGCCGGGCCGAACAGGCGCGCCTGGACCTGGCCGACCTGAACACCGAAGTACCGGCCCCGGTCGCAGGCGCCCTGGTCAAACCAAGCCTGGGCGAAGCCCTGGGCTGGATCTTCGTCTCCGAAGGCTCCAAACTGGGCGCTGCGTTCCTGATCAAGCGTGCCGTGGCCCTGGACCTGTCCGACAGCTTTGGCGCCCGTCACCTGGGCGAGCCCGCCGGTGGTCGTGCAGAGGGCTGGAAACAGTTCACCCGCATCCTCGACAGCCTGGAACTGTCGGCCGAAGAGGACGCTGCCGCCGAGCGTGGCGCAGTCGCGGCCTTCGAGCGCTTCACCGAGCTGCTCAAGCACGCCTACGCCACGGATGCGGCGCTGGCCTGAGACGCACCTGCCGGCCACCATTCGGGTGGCCGGACCGCTTTGCAGTGAGACCATGACCCGACTTGCCCGCTCCCGACTGTCCCGCCTGCTGTATGCGATCCTGGCTTATGTCAGCCTCGGGATAGGTCTGGTCGCCATCGTCATTCCCGGCCTGCCCACCACCGAGTTCATCCTCCTGGCCGCCTGGGCAGCGACCCGCAGCTCACCGCGCCTGTCCGCCTGGCTGGAGAACCACCGTCTGTTCGGACCAATCCTGTGGAACTGGCGCAACGGCAAGGTGATCCAGCGCCGCGCCAAGGTCAGCGCGACCATCAGCATGCTGCTGTGCGCAGGGCTGATGCTCACCATGCTCGAGCACCACTGGCCAGTGTTCCTTGCCATCGCCGGCATGACCCTGGGCAACCTGTGGATCTGGTCGCGCCCCGAACAACCCACCGCACCACTGCCCGCCCAACTGCAACGCTGAGCATTTGCATCTCCGCGCGGGATGTACTGCAATGGGATCCACCAAGGAGGATCCTGCATGCCCCAGTTGCTCGACACCATCGTCCGTGAACTTGACCTCGACCACGCCGCCCTGCGCTGGCACGGCGTTGGTGGGCTGCCCTCGACGTTTGCCGTCACCGACCTGGCCGCCGCGAGCATGGCCGCTGCCGGGCTGGCACTGGCCAGCCTGCTACAGCGCCAGACCAACAACTGCCCGTTGGTCAGCGTCGATCGGCGCCTGGCCTCGTTCTGGTTTGCCACCAGCCTGCGCCCACATGGCTGGCAGACCCCTCCCCTGTGGGACGCCGTCGCCGGTGACTATCCCACCCGCGATGGCTGGATTCGCCTGCACACCAACGCCCCCCATCATCGTCAGGCCGCACTCGGCGTGCTGGGCGCCCCCGCCGATCGCCAGGCGGTCGCGGCGCAGGTCCTGCGCTGGGACGGTGAGGCGCTGGAAAGCGCCGTGGTCGAAGCCGGAGGCTGTGCGGCGAAGATGCGCAGTTGGGCCCAATGGTGCGAACACCCGCAGGGGCAGGCCGTGAACAAGGAGCCCTTGGTGCTGCGTGAGCAATTCGACGCGGCAGCGCCATTGGCCTGGCAAGGCTGTGAAACACGTCCGCTGGCCGGTATCAAGGTGCTGGATCTGACGCGCATCCTCGCCGGCCCCACCGCCAGCCGCTTGCTGGCCGGCTTCGGCGCCGAAGTGCTGCGCATCGACCCATTCGGTTGGGATGAGCCGGCGGTGGTCGCCGAAGTCACCCTGGGCAAGCGCTGTGCGCGCCTGGATCTGCGTGCGACGCCTGACCGCGAGGTGTTCGAACGGCTGCTGGGGGAGGCCGACATTCTCCTGCATGGCTATCGCGCCGATGCACTGGAGCATCTGGGTTTTGGCGCGCAGCACAGGCGCCAGCTCAACCCAGGCCTGATCGATGTAAGCCTCAACGCCTACGGCTGGAGCGGCCCCTGGCAAGCACGCCGCGGCTTCGACAGCCTGGTGCAGATGAGCAGCGGCATCGCCCGCGAAGGCATGCGCTGGCAACAAACGGACAGACCTGTGCCTTTGCCGGTGCAGGCGCTGGACCATGCAACCGGGTACCTGATGGCAGCCGAGGCGATCCGCGGGCTGGAACAGCGCCTGGCTCGTGGCGCCGGTTACCGGGCACGGCTGTCCTTGGCTCGCACCGCCAAGCTGTTGGTGGAGCATGGAACGATGGCGGATGACTTGCCCCTGGCCGCAGAAACGCCCGAGGATCTCGACCCGCATCTGGAGCAGACACCCTGGGGGCCCGCGCAAAGGATCAAGGGGCCGTTGAAGGTGGGGCAGGCGTCGATGCACTGGGCACGTGGGGCTTGCGAGCTGGGTTCGGCTCAAGCGCGTTGGTGACGATTTATGGCCTCATCGCGGGACCAGCCCGCTCCCACAAATGGGGCTGACCCATCGAGTTTGTGAGCATGCGCGGGAGCGGTGCGCCGCTGCGACTTGTCCCGCGATGAGGCCGCAACAACCGCCACCCACTTACAAACTCAGCGCCCCCGAGTACAGCGCATAAGCCGCTACCCCTGCGCCCACCAGTACCGCCGCGAATATCAGCTTCTCCCAATGGCTGAACAATGCCTGCCCCTGCTCGTGCCTGGCCCGGGCGAACAGGATCACTCCCGGGGCATAGAGCAGGGCCGACAGCAACAGGTACTTGAGCCCCCCGGCATACAGCAGCCACACCGCATACAACAGCGCCAGCAGCGCCACGGCCAGATCCTTGCGCCGCAGCCCCGCCTGCCCGGCATAGCTCTCGCCCCGCCAGGCCAGCAGCACGGCATAGGCCGCCGACCAGAAGTACGGCACCAGGATCATCGACGACGCCAGGTAGATCAGGCTGGTATAGGTGCCAGCCGAGAACAGGGTGATCAGCAGGAACCCCTGGATCATGCTGTTGGTCAGCCACAGTGCATTGGCCGGTACATGATTGGCATTTTCCCTGGCCAGAAAACGCGGCATGGTCTTGTCGCGAGCGGTGGCGAAGAGAATCTCGGCACACAGCAACGCCCATGACAGCAGCGCCCCAAGCAACGAAACCGCCAACCCGATACTGATCAGCATCGCCCCCCAGGGCCCGACGATATGTTCCAGCACCGACGCCAGCGACGGGTTCTGCAACCCCGCCAGTTCAGGCTGGGTCATCACCCCCAGCGACAGCACGTTGACCAGCACCAGTAGCGCCAGCACCCCGAGAAAGCCGATCACCGTGGCCTTGCCGACATCCGAACGGTGTAGCGCACGCCCGGAATAGACACTGGCGCCCTCGATGCCGATGAACACGAACACCGTCACCAGCATCATGTTGCGCACCTGCTCCAGGACGCTGCCGAACTTCGGGTTGCCCAGCCCCCAGATATCGCGGGTGAAGATATCCGCGCGGAAGGCGAAGGCCGCGATGACGATGAAGATCAGCAGCGGTACGACCTTGGCCACCGTGGTGACCTGGTTGATGAAGGTCGCTTCCTTGATGCCACGCAGTACCAGGAAATGCACCGCCCACAGCAACAGCGAAGCGCAGCCGATGGCTATCGGCGTATTGCCCTCACCGAATACGGGAAAGTAGAAACCCAGGGTGCTGAACAGCAGGACGAAGTAGCCGACGTTGCCCAGCCAGGCACTGATCCAGTAACCCCAGGCCGACGAGAAGCCCATGTAGTCGCCAAAGCCGGCCTTGGCATAGGCGTAGACGCCCGAATCCAGGTCGGGCTTGCGGTTGGCCAGGGTCTGGAACACGAAGGCCAGCGCCAGCATGCCGACCGCAGTGATGCTCCAGCCGATCAGGACCGCGCCAACATCGGCACGGGCGGCCGTGTTCTGCGGCAATGAAAAGATCCCGCCGCCGATCATCGAACCGACCACCAGGGCGATCAGCGCCCCCAGGCGAAGCTTATGTCCCGGTTCGCCCATCTGCAGCTCCCTCACGCCTGTCGCCTGTCTGAAATATAACGGCCACTACATATAAATGTTACAGCTTGTTTATTAATCAACGCCATTAAAGCTATAGCACTCATAACGCATTTGTCTATATGCCGACGGCCGCCAATATTCACATTGTCGAGCAACTCGCAAATTCGCGACGCCCTGTCGAATGACACGTGAAAAATTTGCGAAACCGCTAGAAACGACTAGCTTTCAGATTTCGCAAGCCAAACAGAGCGTTTGCTCTAGAAGTACATGGAGGTGCCAGCGCACAAGGCTTGCAGCAAAGCCGTCGGCACTCTCCAGGAGACCCGAGCAAGAATTTTCTCACGCTGTTGCGCCATGAACTGATCCACATCAGCGAATGACTACAGCGCCGGATTTATTCTGTCGTCAACTTTCTCCTGGCATGGAGTTGTTAAATGTCTGATTCTCCCGGAAAACTTAAACTCGGCGCATTAGTTGCACTTGTCGTGGGCTCGATGATTGGTGGCGGGATCTTCTCCCTGCCGCAAAACATGGCCGCCAGCGCAGGCGTCGGTGCCGTGCTGATCGGCTGGGCCATCACCGCCGTCGGCATGCTCACCCTGGCCTTCGTGTTCCAGACCCTGGCCAACCGCAAACCCGACCTCGATGGTGGCGTATACGCCTATGCCAAGGCCGGCTTTGGCGACTACATGGGCTTCTCGTCAGCCTGGGGCTACTGGATCAGTGCCTGGCTGGGCAACGTCGGCTACTTCGTCCTGCTGTTCAGCACCCTGGGGTACTTCTTCCCGGTCTTCGGTGAAGGCAATACCCCGGCGGCAGTGATCGGCGCATCGCTGCTGCTGTGGGGTGTGCACTTCCTGGTCCTGCGCGGCATCAAGGAGGCGGCGTTCATCAACCTGGTCACCACCGTGGCCAAAGTCGTGCCACTGGCGCTGTTCGCGCTGATCTGCCTGTTCGCCTTCAAGCTCGATGTGTTCACCGCCGACATCTGGGGCCTGGGCTCGCCCGACCTCGGCAGCGTGATGGATCAGGTGCGCAACATGATGCTCGTCACCGTGTGGGTGTTCATCGGCATCGAGGGCGCAAGCATCTTCTCCTCGCGGGCGGAAAAACGCTCCGACGTGGGCAAGGCCACGGTCATCGGTTTCATCACCGTGCTGCTGTTCCTGGTGCTGGTCAACGTGCTGTCGATGGGCGTGATGACCCAGCCGGAGCTGGCCAAGCTGCAGAACCCTTCGATGGCCGCGGTGCTGGAGCATGTGGTCGGTCACTGGGGTGCGGTGCTGATCAGCGTCGGCCTGATCATCTCGCTGCTGGGGGCACTGCTGTCATGGGTGCTGCTGTGCGCGGAGATCATGTTCGCCGCCGCCAAGGACCACACCATGCCCGAGTTCCTGCGCCGCGAGAACGCCAACCAGGTGCCGGCCAACGCCCTGTGGCTGACCAATGCCATGGTGCAGATCTTCCTGGTCATCACCCTGTTCTCCAACAGCACCTACCTGTCGCTGATCTACCTCGCCACCTCGATGATCCTGGTGCCCTACCTGTGGTCGGCGGCCTACGCAGTACTGCTGGCGGTGCGCAGCGAAACCTACGAACAGGCCCTCGCCGAACGCAAGAAGGACCTGATCATCGGCGGTATCGCCCTGTTGTACGCGATCTGGCTGCTGTATGCCGGAGGCGTGAAGTACCTGCTGCTGTCGGCCCTGCTCTACGCCCCTGGCGCGATCCTGTTCGCCAAGGCCAAGCGCGAGGTCGGCCAACCGATTTTCACCAACGTGGAAAAACTGATCTTCGCCGCTGTGATCGTCGGCGCGCTGGTGGCGGCCTACGGGCTGTACGACGGCTTCCTGACCCTTTGACCACGTCTTTGTATGATTGGAGGAATCATCATGTCCACGGAAAAACAGAAATACGGCGTGCACTCCGAAGCCGGCAAGCTACGCAAGGTGATGGTCTGCGCCCCGGGACTGGCGCACAAGCGACTGACCCCCAGCAACTGCGATGAACTGCTCTTCGACGACGTGATCTGGGTCGACCAGGCCAAGCGTGACCATTTCGACTTCGTCACCAAGATGCGCGAGCGCGGCGTCGATGTGCTGGAAATGCACAACCTGCTGACCGACATCGTGCAGAACAAGGAGGCCCTGGCGTGGATTCTCGATCGCAAGATCACCCCCAATACCGTCGGCGTTGGCCTGACCAATGAAGTGCGCAGCTGGCTCGAAGGCCTCGATCCGCGCCACCTGGCCGAGTTCCTGATCGGCGGCGTGGCCGGCCAGGACCTGCCGCAGAGCGAAGGCGCCGATGTGGTGAAGATGTACAACGACTACCTCGGCCACTCCAGCTTCATCCTGCCGCCCCTGCCCAACACCCAGTTCACCCGCGACACCACCTGCTGGATCTACGGCGGCGTCACGCTGAACCCGATGTACTGGCCGGCACGACGCCAGGAAACCTTGCTGACCACTGCCGTGTACAAGTTCCACAAGGAATTCACCGGCGCCGACTTCAAGGTCTGGTACGGCGACCCTGACAAGGAGCACGGCAGCGCCACCCTGGAAGGCGGCGACGTCATGCCGATCGCCAAGGGCATCGTGCTCATCGGCATGGGCGAGCGCACCTCGCGCCAGGCCATCGGCCAACTGGCGCAGAACCTTTTCGCCAAGGGCGCAGTGGAAAAGGTCATCGTCGCCGGCCTGCCCAAGTCCCGTGCCGCGATGCACCTGGACACCGTGTTCAGCTTCTGCGACCGCGACCTGGTCACGGTCTTCCCGGAAGTGGTGCGCGAGATCGTGCCGTTCATCATCCGTCCCGACGAAAGCAAGCCCTACGGCATGGATGTGCGCCGTGAAAACAAGTCGTTCATCGAGGTGGTCGGCGAGCAGCTCGGGGTGAAGCTGCGCGTGGTCGAGACCGGCGGCAACAGCTTCGCCGCCGAACGCGAGCAATGGGATGACGGCAACAACGTGGTGGCCCTGGAGCCAGGCGTGGTCATCGGCTACGACCGCAACACCTACACCAACACATTGCTGCGCAAGGCCGGGATCGAGGTCATCACCATCAGCGCCGGTGAACTGGGCCGAGGCCGCGGCGGCGGCCACTGCATGACCTGCCCGATCGTGCGCGACCCTATCGACTACTAACGCCCTCTATCCGACCCACGCTTACGAGGCGTGGGCCGGGCACTCACCGCATTCAAGGAGATACTGTCATGGCGTTCAACATCCACAACCGCAACCTGCTCAGCCTCGAGCACCACACCACCCGTGAGCTGCGCTACCTGCTGGACCTCTCCCGCGATCTCAAGCGCGCCAAGTACACCGGCACCGAGCAGCAGCACCTGAAGGGCAACAACATTGCGCTGATCTTCGAGAAGACCTCGACCCGCACCCGCTGCGCCTTCGAAGTCGCCGCCTACGACCAGGGCGCCAACGTCACCTACATCGACCCCAACTCCTCGCAGATCGGCCACAAGGAGAGCATGAAGGACACCGCCCGCGTGCTCGGGCGCATGTACGACGCCATCGAGTACCGCGGCTTCAAGCAGGAGATCGTCGAAGAACTGGCCAAGTTCGCCGGCGTGCCGGTGTTCAACGGCCTGACCGACGAATACCACCCAACCCAGATGATCGCCGACGTGCTGACCATGCGCGAACACAGCGACAAGCCGCTGCACGACATCAGCTACGCCTACCTGGGCGATGCGCGCAACAACATGGGCAACTCGCTGTTGCTGATCGGCGCCAAGCTCGGCATGGACGTGCGTATCGCCGCGCCCAAGGCGCTGTGGCCGCATGACGATCTGGTGCAGCGCTGCAAGCAGTACGCCGAGGAAAGCGGCGCGCGCATCACCCTGACCGAAGACCCGAAGGCGGCGGTCAAGGGCGTCGATTTCGTCCATACCGACGTCTGGGTGTCGATGGGAGAACCTGTGGATGCCTGGGGCGAGCGCATCGAACAACTGCTGCCCTATCAGGTGAACAAGGAACTGATGAAAGCCACCGGTAACCCGCGCAGCAAGTTCATGCACTGCCTGCCGGCGTTCCACAACTCCGAGACCAAGGTCGGCAAGCAGATCGCCGAGAAATACCCGCACCTGGCCAACGGCATCGAAGTGACCGATGACGTGTTCGAGTCACCAGCGTGCATCGCCTTCGAGCAAGCGGAGAACCGCATGCACACGATCAAGGCGATCCTGGTATCGACCCTGGCTGATCTCTGACGGCACCCCCTGCAGGGGCGGGCTTTTGTGGGAGCGGGTTTACCCGCGAACACCGGCATAGCCGGTGCCATGCACCGCGTCGCTGGCTTCGCGGGTAAACCCGCTCCCACAGGCCTTGCCCGACCCTTGAACATTTTCTGAAGGACATTTCCCCATGCGTATCGTTGTTGCACTGGGCGGCAACGCCCTCCTGCGCCGCGGCGAGCCAATGACCGCCGACAACCAGCGCACCAATATCCGCACTGCCACCGAGCAGATCGCCAAGATCCACCCCGGCAACGAACTGGTCATCGCCCACGGCAATGGCCCGCAGGTCGGCTTGCTGTCGCTCCAGGGCCAGGCCTACAAGCCCGACGAAGCCTACCCGCTGGACGTGCTCGGTGCCGAGACCGAAGGCATGATCGGGTACATGATCGAACAGGAGCTGGGCAACCTGCTCGACTTCGAGGTGCCCTTCGCCACCCTGCTGACACAAGTCGAGGTCGACGCCAACGACCCGGCCTTCAAGGATCCGACCAAGTTCATCGGCCCGGTCTACGCCAAGGACGAGGCCGAGCGCCTGGCCAGGGAGAAAGGCTGGGTGGTCAAGGCCGACGGCGACAAGTACCGCCGCGTGGTCGCCAGCCCCAAACCCAAGCGCATCTTCGAGATCCGCCCGATCAAGTGGCTGCTGGAAAAAAGCAGCATCGTCATCTGCGCCGGCGGCGGCGGCATCCCCACGATGTACGACGAAAACCGCAAGCTCAAAGGCATCGAGGCGGTGATCGACAAGGACCTGTGCTCGGCGCTGCTGGCCGAGCAACTGGACGCCGACCTGCTGATCATCGCCACCGATGTCGATGCTGCCTACATCGATTTCGGCAAGCCGACGCAAAAAGCCATTGCCCAGGCGCATCCTGACGAGCTGGAAAAACTCGGCTTCGCAGCGGGCTCGATGGGGCCGAAGGTGCAGGCCGCCTGCGATTTCGCCCGCAACACGGGCAAGGTCGCGGTGATCAGCTCGCTGGAAAACATCGAAGAGATCGTCAAGGGCACTGCCGGTACGCGGGTGTCGACCGCCAAGCCAGGTATCAGCTACCGTTGAGTGCAGTTGGCCGGTGCACGGCGCCGGCCATTTTCAACCTTCCGGAGGACGCCATCATGGCCCAGTACCATCCTGGTCATGTTCATATCGAGCGCACGGCGCTGAACAAGAATGACCACAGCTACGACCTCAACATCGAGTACGAAGCCACCCAGGATCCCACGGAAGGCCGCGGTATCCAGTTCCGCATGCATGGCAGCATCGAAGGCAAGTCTGTCGACGAGAAGTTTTTCCTGGCCAAGGACCAGGTACTGCCGAGCTTCCTCATGCAGTTGAGCCGCAAGGCCCAGTCGTACCTGCCGGCGCCGAAGAAATTCGAAAACCTGGGCTCGCCGCACAAGCTCTACGACCATATGTTCGAGGACATCCGCCAGAAGCTGGATGTGAAGTCCGGGGATCCGATCAAGCCTGAACACCTGGGTAATACCTGATACTGCCATCGCCGGGCAGGCCCGCTCGCACAGGCACGCTGGAATACCTGTGCAAGCGGCGGTTCGGCGCCCCGACTTGTCCCGTGATTGGGCCTTCCCCCTCGCCAATGGCATACTGGCGCCCTTTCCCCCTACGCCCGTTGCCCCCATGCGCATCCACGTCAGCTTTATCGACCGCGTTGGCATCACCCAGGAAGTCCTGGCCCTGCTCGGTGCCCGCAACCTCAACCTCGATGCCGTGGAAATGGTGCCACCGAACGTCTACATCGACGCTCCCACGCTCAGCCCAGCCGTACTCGAAGAGTTGCACGATGCGCTGTTCGAGGTGCGCGGCGTGCAGTCGGTGGAAGTGGTCGATATCCTCCCCGGCCAGCGCCGACACCTGCAACTCGACGCCCTGCTCGCGGCCATGAGCGACCCGGTGCTGGCGGTGGACAGCGCTGGCAAGGTGCTGCTGGCCAACCCGGCGCTGATCGCCCTGTGCGGACGCGAATCGGCCGGTCGCTCGGTGGGCGAGCTGTTTGGTGACAGCGACCTGCTCCAGGCTCTGCTGGACAACAACTTCCACCTGCCGATGCGCGAGATGCAGCTCAATGGCCAGAGCCTGCTACTGGATGCGACGCCGATCACCAACGCCGGTGGCTTGCTCACCCTGTATCCGCCCAATCGCATGGGCGAACGTCTCTCGGCGCTGCACCATGATCACGCCGAAGGCTTCGATGCCCTGCTCGGCGACTCCCCGGCGATCCGCACCCTCAAGGCCCGCGCCCTGCGCGTCGCCACACTCGATGCGCCCTTGCTGGTGCACGGCGAGACCGGCACCGGCAAGGAGCTGGTAGCCCGCGCCTGCCACACCATCAGCAGTCGTCACGCAGCACCTTTCCTCGCATTGAACTGCGCCGCGCTACCCGAAAGCCTGGCCGAGAGCGAACTGTTCGGCTATGCCCCGGGCGCCTTCACCGGCGCACAACGTGGCGGCAAGCCAGGGCTGATGGAGCTGGCCAACCAGGGCACGGTATTTCTCGACGAGATCGGCGAGATGTCGCCCTACCTGCAGGCCAAGCTACTGCGCTTTCTCAGCGACGGCAGCTTTCGCCGGGTCGGTGGCGACCGTGAGGTGAAGGTGGACGTGCGTATCATCAGCGCGACCCACCGCGATCTCGAACGCATGGTCGCCGAAGGCACCTTCCGCGAAGACCTGTTCTACCGCCTGAACGTGCTCAACCTGCAGGTCCCGCCGCTGCGCGAACGCGGCCAGGACATCCTGTCGCTGGCGCACTTCTTCATGCAGCAGGCCTGCACGCAGATCCAGCGCCCTCCGTGCCGCCTGACCCCAGCCACCCATCCGGCACTGCTGGCCAACCCCTGGCCAGGCAACGTGCGCCAGTTGCAGAACGTGATCTTCCGCGCGGCGGCAATCTGCGAGAGCAACCTGGTAGATATCGGTGACCTGGATATCGCCGGTACCTCGGTAGCACGTGGCCAGGATGGCGAGGTGAGCAGCCTGGAGCAGGCCGTGGGCGACTTCGAGCGCGAGCTGCTGCAGCGCCTGTATGCGAGCTACCCTTCGACTCGGCAGCTGGCGGGAAGGCTGCAGACGTCGCATACCGCGATTGCGCAGCGGCTGCGCAAATACGGGATTCCAGCCAAGGTTTGACTGACACAAGGTACACCTGCACCCAAACGTATCGAAATCATTACATCGTAATGATTTCGATACAGGCAGACTTGAGTGCAGTTATCCAAGGGTTTGATCCCTCGACGCTTTCGTTTACACCCTACGCTGTATCGATTTCATTACACAGTAGGATTGGTCCGTCTGTAAAAATCAGTTAAATAGCTGATTTATAAGAAATTTATTCTCATGGCCGCATTATTGCTTAGGGAAATCCACCCAAGAGCGCGGACCCACCGCGCCCAACGCCCTGCTTCCCGAGGATTTCCCATGAGCGAGTTGCGTTTCACCGAAGATCACGAATGGCTGCGCGTCGAAGCTGACGGCAGCGTCACCGTAGGTATCACCGCCTATGCCCAGAACGCCCTTGGCGATGTGGTCTTCGTGCAACTGCCGGACCTGCAGCAGTATGAAAAAGGCGCCGAAGCCTCAACCGTCGAGTCGGTCAAGGCTGCCAGCGGCGTGTACATGCCGCTGACCGGTGAAGTGGTCGCGGTCAACGAAGGTCTCAACGACAACCCCGAGCAGGTCAACGAAGACCCGCTGGGCGAAGGCTGGTTCTTCCGCTTCGTTCCTGCAGACATGAGCGAGGTGACCGCCCTGCTCGACCAGGATGCCTACGACCGCCTGCTCAAAGCCAACGACGACGCCTGAGGACCACGACCATGACCATCAACCTCGGCACCGCCAACGAATTCATCGCCCGTCACATCGGCCCACGCAGCGCCGACGAACAGGCCATGCTGACCACCCTGGGCTTCGACTCTCTCGACGCCATGACCGCCGCCGTCATTCCCGACAGCATCAAGGGCACCAGCGTGCTCGGTGACGCCGACGGCCAGAGCGAGGCCGATGCCCTCGCCGCCCTCAAGGCGATCGCCGGCAAGAACCAGCTGTTCAAGAGCTTCATCGGCCAGGGCTACTACAACACCCACACGCCAGCGCCGATCCTGCGCAACCTTCTGGAAAACCCGGCGTGGTACACCGCCTACACCCCTTACCAGCCGGAAATCTCCCAGGGTCGCCTGGAAGCGCTGCTGAACTTCCAGACCCTGATCAGCGACCTCACCGGCCTGCCGATCGCCAACGCCTCGCTGCTCGACGAAGCCACCGCCGCTGCCGAGGCCATGACCTTCTGCAAACGCCTGTCGAAGAACAAGGGCAGCCATGCCTTCTTCGCCTCCGTGCATTGCCACCCGCAAACCCTTGACGTGCTGCGTACCCGTGCCGAGCCGCTGGGCATCGAGGTCGTGGTCGGTGACGAGCGTGAACTGGGCGATGTCAGCGCCTTCTTCGGCGCCCTGCTGCAATACCCGGCAAGCAACGGTGATGTGTTCGACTACCGCGAGCTGGTGCAGCGCCTGCACGGCGCCGGTGCCCTGGTGGCCGTGGCCGCCGACCTGCTGGCCCTGACCTTGCTGACTCCTCCGGGCGAATTCGACGCCGACGTGGCCATCGGCAGTGCCCAGCGCTTCGGCGTACCGCTGGGCTTCGGCGGCCCGCACGCGGCCTACTTCGCCACCCGCGATGCCTTCAAACGTGACATGCCGGGCCGCCTGGTCGGCGTTTCGATCGACCGTTTCGGCAAGACCGCACTGCGCCTGGCCATGCAAACCCGCGAGCAACACATCCGCCGCGAAAAGGCCACCAGCAACATCTGCACCGCACAGGTCCTGCTGGCCAACATCGCCAGTATGTACGCCGTCTACCACGGCCCGGCCGGCCTCAAGCGCATCGCTGAACGTACCCACGCCCTCACCGCGATTCTCGCTGCGGGTCTGGCCAAGCTCGGCGCCAAGGTCGTTACCGGTGAATTCTTCGACACCCTGACCCTGGCCACCGGTGCCGCCACCGCCAACCTGCACGAGCAAGCGCGCGCCAAGGGCTTGAACCTGCGCCAGGTCGACACCGCCCACCTGGGGCTGTCGCTGGACGAAACCAGCACCCAGGCAGATGTCGAGGCGCTCTGGGCATTGTTCGCCAATGGCCAGGCGCTGCCGGACTTCGCTACCCTCGCCGCCAACCACAGCCCGCGCCTGCCAGCTGCACTGATGCGCCAATCGGCGATCCTCGAGCACCCGGTGTTCAACCGCTACCACAGCGAAACCGAACTGATGCGCTACCTGCGCCGCCTGGCCGACAAGGACTTGGCGCTGGATCGCAGCATGATCCCGTTGGGCTCGTGCACCATGAAGCTCAATGCTGCCAGCGAAATGATTCCGGTCACCTGGGCCGAGTTCGGCAACCTGCACCCCTTCGCCCCGGCCGCCCAGAGCCAGGGCTACCTGCAGATGACCACCGAGCTTGAAGCCATGCTCTGCGCCGCCACCGGCTACGATGCCGTGTCGCTGCAGCCCAACGCCGGTTCCCAGGGCGAGTACGCAGGCCTGCTGGCGATCCGCGCCTACCACCGCAGCCGCGGCGAAAGCCACCGCGACATCTGCCTGATCCCGTCGTCGGCACACGGTACCAACCCGGCCACCGCACACATGGCCGGCATGCGCGTGGTGGTCACCGCCTGCGACGCCCGGGGCAACGTCGATATCGACGACCTGCGCGCCAAGGCACTCGAACACCGCGAGCGCCTGGCCGCGATCATGATCACCTACCCCTCGACCCACGGTGTGTTCGAGGAGGCGATCGGCGAGATCTGCGCGATCATTCACGACAACGGCGGCCAGGTGTACATCGATGGCGCCAACATGAACGCCATGGTCGGCCTGTGCGCTCCGGGCAAGTTCGGTGGCGACGTGTCGCACCTCAACCTGCACAAGACCTTCTGCATCCCCCACGGCGGTGGCGGCCCGGGCGTCGGCCCGATCGGCGTCAAGTCGCACCTGGCGCCGTTCCTGCCCGGCCATGCCGCGCTGGAAAACACTGCCGGTGCGGTCTGCGCTGCACCGTTCGGCAGCGCCAGCATCCTGCCGATCACCTGGATGTACATTCGCATGATGGGTGGCGCAGGCCTCAAGCGTGCGTCGCAGATGGCGATCCTCAACGCCAACTACATCGCCCGTCGCCTGGAAGAGCACTATCCTGTGCTGTACACCGGTGGCAACGGCCTGGTCGCCCACGAATGCATCCTCGACCTGCGTCCGCTCAAGGACACCAGCGGCATCAGCGTCGATGACGTGGCCAAGCGTTTGATCGACTTCGGCTTCCATGCTCCGACCATGTCGTTCCCGGTGGCGGGCACGCTGATGATCGAACCGACCGAAAGCGAGTCCAAGGAAGAACTGGACCGTTTCTGCGATGCGATGATCCAGATCCGCGAAGAGATTCGCGCCGTGGAGAACGGCAGCCTGGACAAGGACGACAACCCGCTCAAGAACGCCCCGCACACCGCGGCGGAACTGGTCGGCGAATGGTCCCACGGCTACAGCCGCGAGCAGGCGGTTTATCCGCTGCCGAGCCTGGTCGAGAGCAAGTACTGGCCACCGGTCGGCCGGGTCGACAACGTGTATGGCGACCGCAACCTGGTCTGCGCCTGCCCGTCGATCGAGAGCTATCAGGACGTCTGATAGACCTCGGCCCGCCCTCTGATAGAGGTGTGTTCCTCTGTGGGAGCGGGCTTGCCCGCGAATGCGATGTTGGCCACGCCGACGCATTCGCGGGCAAGCCCGCTCCCACAGGGTTCAGCATCTGCCCAACCCACCTGGCAGGAGGTCATCATGTCTTTGAGCGTCTTCGACCTGTTCAAGATCGGCATCGGCCCCTCCAGTTCGCACACGGTCGGCCCGATGCGCGCCGCCGCGCGCTTCGCCGAGGGCCTGCGGCGCGATGGCCTGCTGGCCAGCACGGCCAGCGTCAAGGCCGAGCTCTACGGCTCGCTCGGTGCGACCGGCAAGGGTCACGGCAGCGACAAGGCTGTGCTCCTGGGGCTCGAGGGGGAACACCCCGACACCGTCGACACCGAATCCATCCCCGAACGCCTGCAGGCAATCCGCGCCAGCGGTCACCTGCACCTGCTTGGCGAACACAGGATCGATTTCGTCGAGAAACAGCACCTGGCTATGATCCGCAAGCCACTGGACTACCACCCCAATGGCATGATCTTCCGTGCCTTCGATGCTGCCGGGCTGCAGATCCGCAGCCGCGAGTACTACTCGGTGGGCGGCGGCTTCGTCGTCGACCAGGACGCAGCCGGCCAGGACCGCATCGTCGAAGACAACACCGCCCTGCCTTACCCCTTCACGACGGCCAGGCAACTGCTCGGCCATTGCGTCGAGCAGCACCTGTCGTTCAGCCAGGTGATGCTCGCCAACGAAGCGGCCTGGCGCCCCGAACAGGAAACCCGAGCCGGCCTGCTGCGCATCTGGCAGGTCATGCAGGATTGCGTCGAAGCGGGCTGTCGCCACGAGGGCATCCTGCCGGGCGGCCTCAAGGTCAAGCGCCGCGCCCCTGCCTTGCACCGCCAGCTCAGCCGACACCCGGAAGCCAGCCTGCGCGATGCGCTGTCGGTACTCGATTGGGTCAACCTCTACGCCCTGGCGGTCAACGAGGAAAACGCCTATGGCGGACGCGTCGTCACCGCACCGACCAACGGCGCGGCGGGTATCGTCCCGGCGGTGCTGCACTACTACATGCGTTTCGTTCCCGGCGCCAGCGAAGACGGCGTGGTGCGTTTTCTGCTCACCGCGGCCGCCATCGGCATCCTCTACAAGGAGAACGCCTCGATTTCCGGCGCCGAGGTTGGCTGCCAGGGCGAAGTGGGGGTGGCCTGCTCGATGGCGGCGGGCGCCCTCTGCGAAGTCATGGGCGGTACCTCGCAACAGGTGGAGAACGCCGCCGAGATCGGCATGGAACACAACCTGGGCCTGACCTGCGACCCGATCGGTGGGCTGGTCCAGGTGCCCGGCATCGAGCGCAACGCCATGGGCTCGGTCAAGGCGATCAACGCCGTGCGCATGGCCCTGCGCGGCGACGGGCAGCACTTCGTCTCGCTCGACAAGGTCATCCGCACCATGCGCCAGACCGGCGCCGACATGAAAAGCAAGTACAAGGAGACCGCCCGCGGCGGTCTGGCCGTCAACATCATCGAATGTTGACCCGAACAAAAACCAAGGAGTTACCGATGTCCGATACGTTGCTCAAGACCCCGCTGCACGCCCTTCACCTGGAGCTGGGCGCGCGCATGGTGCCGTTCGCAGGCTTCGACATGCCCGTGCAGTATCCGTTGGGGGTGCTCAAGGAACACCTGCATACCCGCGAGCAGGCCGGTCTGTTCGATGTGTCGCACATGGGCCAGATCGTGCTGCGTGGCAGCGACGCGGCCAAGGCTTTGGAAAGCCTGGTGCCAGTAGACATCATCGACCTGCCGGTGGGCATGCAGCGCTACGCCATGTTCACCAATGAGCAAGGAGGCATCCTCGACGACCTGATGGTGGCCAACCTGGGCGACGATACACTGTTCCTGGTGGTCAATGCCGCCTGTAAGGATCAGGACCTGGCTCACCTGCAAAAGCACATCGGCCAGCGCTGCGAGATCCAGCCTTTGTTCGAGGAGCGCGCCCTGCTCGCCTTGCAGGGCCCGGCTGCGGTCAAGGTGCTGGAGCGCCTGGCGCCGGAAGTGGCCGGCATGACCTTCATGCAGTTCCGCCCGTTGCAGTTGCTGGGTGAGGACTGCTTCGTCAGCCGCTCGGGCTACACCGGCGAGGACGGCTACGAAATCTCGGTACCGGCCACTGCTGCCGAAGCCCTGGCTCGACGCCTGCTGGCCGAGCCTGAGGTGCAGCCGATCGGCCTGGGCGCACGCGACTCGCTGCGCCTGGAAGCCGGCCTGTGCCTGTACGGCCACGACATGGACACCGAGACTACGCCGATCGAGGCCAGCCTGTTGTGGGCGATCTCCAAGGTTCGTCGCGCCGACGGAGCACGGGCCGGTGGTTTCCCGGGCGCCACCCGCGTATTTGCCCAACAGCAGCAGGGCGTGAGCCGCAAACGTGTGGGCCTGCTGCCACAGGAGCGCACGCCGGTTCGTGAGGGCGCCGAGATTGTCGATGCGCACGGCACGCCGGTCGGCAAGGTGTGCAGCGGTGGTTTCGGCCCGACCCTGGGTACACCCGTGGCAATGGGGTATGTCGATAACGAACATGCCGCGCTGGAAACGCCGTTGTTTGCGGTCGTGCGCGGCAAACAAGTTGCCCTGAAAGTCAGCAAAATGCCTTTCGTGGCGCAACGTTACTACCGAGGTTGAAAGCAATCTCACAACAGCGCGCTTATTCGATTACGAACCTGCGCAATAACTTTTGAACATGGCGCCAGGCCAGGCGCCATGCCGTTTCCGACAATTTTGTCGGTAATCGGCAAAAGCCTTGATCCCTGCGCCGTGCGGGGCTTGTTTTTGTCGCTGGAGTTGGCGTAGAGTCTTCTCACTGTGTTTGCATGGGTCGCAACAGTTCGTGACCTGGGCCAGTAGCCGCAATTTGCTACAACCCGTTCGACGTCTCTTACTTTCCTGCAACCCAGCCCAGTACTCTTTCGCCGTGTGATGCGAAAGAAACTGAAATCACTATCTAAAGATTCATAGGAAATAAGAAAATGGCTGAGCGTCAGAACGGTACCGTCAAGTGGTTCAATGACGAGAAAGGTTACGGCTTCATCACCCCAGAGAGCGGTCCGGATCTGTTCGTTCACTTCCGCGCCATCCAAGGCAACGGCTTCAAGAGCCTGAAAGAAGGCCAGAAAGTCACCTTCGTTGCAGTGCAGGGCCAGAAAGGCATGCAGGCTGACGAAGTACAAGCAGAAGGCTGATTTCTGTGAAAAAGCCCCTGCGTTGACGCGCAGGGGCTTTTTTGTGCCTGCAATTTCATAGAATGAGGACTTTCCACCCGGAGCCCTCCTGCATGTCCAAGCGTTCTCTCACCCCCCAGGGCGATTTCCCGCCCGCAGGCCTGGGGCGCCGTCTGGCGGCAATGTTCTATGATTTCCTCCTGTGCACCGCCCTGCTGATCGTCACGGCAGGTGTCTACAAGTTAGTGCAGATGTCGATCATCGGCGAAGCCCGCATGCGTGAGCTGACCGACGCCGGCGCGCTCGATGGCGATCCGCTGTTGTCCACCGTCCTGTTGTTTGCCCTGTTCGGCTTCTTCGCCAAGTTCTGGACCCACGGCGGCCAGACCCTGGGCATGCAGGTGTGGGGCGTGCGTGTACAGAATGCCGACGGCAGCGCGATCAGTTTGTGGCAGGCGCTGTTGCGCTTCGTGGTGTCTATTGCTTCGTGGTTGTGCCTGGGGCTGGGGTTCATCTGGTCGTTGATCGACAAGCGCAAGCGCAGCTGGCATGACATCTACTCGGAAACCCAGTTGGTGCGGATTCCGAAGCAGAAGAAATGATCCTGGGCTGCGATAAAGCCAACTTCGAGCCACAAAAAAGCCGACCCTGGGGTCGGCTTTCTCATTCACGCCTGGCTCATCACCCTGCCCGACGCAACAACCACACACCGGCCAGTGCGCAGATCCCGGCTGGAATCACCACCGCCAACAGCGGCGGGAAACCGAACACCTGGCTCGACGGCCCCAGCAGGTCCTGGGCGATGCGGAACACGAAGCCCACCAGCACGCCGGTAAACACGCGCTGACCCAGGGTCACCGAGCGCAGCGGACCGAAGATGAAGGAAATCGCCATCAGTACCAGTGCAGCGGTCACCGCGGGTTGCAGGATCTTGGTCCAGAACGCCAGCCAGTAACGGGCGTTGTTCAAACCCTGGTCGGCCAGGTAGTGGATGTATTCCCACAACCCGGTGATCGACAACGACTCGGGAGGCAGCACCACGGTATTGAGCAATTCCGGCGTCACCGACACGTCCCAGATTTCTTCCGGTGCCTGCACCACTTCGGTGTGGTCGCCACGGAAGAACGTGGTGCTGACGTCGTGCAGCACCCAGCGCTGATCCTGGTACAGCGCGCGGCGGGCGAAGCTGGAAGCGACGATCTTGCGTTGTTCGTCGAAACGGTAGCGGGTCACACCGAGCAGCAAGCCGTTGGGCTGTACCGAGTTGATGTGCACGAACTCTTCGCCCTGGCGGTGCCACATGCCGCGCTTGGAGCTTTGCGCCTCACCACCGCCCTGCGCCAGCGAGCGCTCGGCCTGGGCCTTGTTCTCGGTGACCGGTGCAACGTATTCGCCAATCAGCAGACCGACCAGCATCAGCACCAGCATCGGCTTCATCACTGCCCAGACGATGCGACCGATGGACACGCCCGCAGCACGCATGATGGTCAGCTCGCTGCTGCTGGCCAGGCTGCCCAGGCCGATCAGGCAGCCGATCAGCGCAGCCATCGGCAGCATGTCATACAGCCGACGCGGCGCGGTGAGCAGCACGTAGCTGCCGGCGTCGAGCAGGGTATAGGTATCGCTCAAATCGCCCATCTCGTCGATGAAGGCGAACAGCGAGGCCAGGCCGAGGATGATCCCCAGCACGGCCAGGATGGCCAGCAGTACGCTCTGGCCGATATAGCGGTCGATCTTAACCATGGGCCACCCCCGCACGGCGCGCGGCCATCTTCAGGCGCAGCGGCTCCCAGTACATCAGCGCCAGGCCGATGAGCAGGAACAACGCGTGCACCCACCAGATGCCCAGGGAGATCGGCAACTTGCCCTTCTCGAGGGCGCCGCGAACGGAAATCAGCATCGTCAGGTAGGCCATGTACAGGAGGATCGCCGGCAGCAACTTGAGGAAGCGGCCCTGGCGCGGGTTGACCTTGGCCAGCGGCACGGCCAGCAGGGTCACGATGAATACCAGCAGCGGCAGCGACAGGCGCCATTGCAGTTCGGCGCGCTCACGCAGGCCGTCATGCCCGAACAGGTCGGTGGTCGGGATGGCTTCACGCTCGGTGACTTCCTCGCTGACCTCAGGCTTGGGCAGCAGCACACCGTAGGTGTCGTACTTGATCGCCCGATAGTCGGCCTGGCCGGGGTTGCCGTCGTAACGGTAACCGTTTTCCAGGATCAGGTAGCGGTTGCCATCAGGCTGCACCTCCTGATGGCCTTTTTCCGCCACCAGCACCGACGGTGCGCGGTCCTTGGTCTTGTCCTGGTTGAAGCGCTTCTCGGAAATGAACACCCCGCCCAGGTTGACGCGGTCGTCGGACATCCGCTCGGTGTAGGTGACACGCGTGCCGTCACGCAGGGTCTGGAAACGACCCGGCACGAGCGTATCGAACTCGGTCAGGGCATCCTGCTGGGCGATGATCTTCTGCACCTGGGCCACACCTTGGGGGGCCAGGCTCAAGCTCAGCCAGGCAACCACCAGCGCAACCAGCGCAGCCGGCGCCAGCGTCAGCGTCAGCAGACGCTGCTGACTCATGCCGGTGGCCGAGAGCACGGTCATCTCGCTTTCGAGATACAGCCGCCCGTAGGCCAGCAGGATGCCGAGGAACAGGCCCAGCGGCAGGATCAGTTGCAGGAAGCCCGGCAGGCGGAAGCCCATGATCAGGAACAGCACGCCCGGGTCGAGCGCACCCTGGGCCGCCTGGGCCAGGTATTTGATGAAGCGCCCGCTCATGATGATCACCAACAGCACTGCGCTGACGGCGCTCAAGGTCACCAGGACCTCGCGGGACAGATAACGAAAGACGATCAAACCAGACACTCCTGGGTTGTCAGGGGCGGATTGCCAGACAATGACTGAGTAAAGCCAAGACCTATGCCGGTTCGCCTCAAGCGAACCTCCATCTAAAAGTGCGCGCATTATCCTGTGATTGGGCGCGCCTGTCACTTGGCGGCGCATGACAGCGGACGTCATGACCGTAAAAGTGCGACAAAGCCCCGCCATTGAAGCAGGCGCTGCCCTGCAAAAGCATAGACCGGGGTTGTCAGCAAGGCGGCGGCAGGCTCAAACTGGCCGCTTTTCAACTGGCACGCAAGCACGCGGCCAGGCCTGTCGCACTGACCCTGCGGCAGTGGCCAACAACAGAGATCATTCGGGGAACCTGACATGGAACTGGTTGTAAAGACCGTAGCCGCAGCATCCGTGAAAACCGCCACCCTGGTCGTGCCGGTCGGCGAAGGCCGCAAGCTTGGCACCGTGGCCAAGGCCGTTGATCAGGCGACCGATGGCGCCATCAGCGCCATCCTCAAGCGCGGCGACCTGGCCGGCAAGCCGGGCCAGACCCTGCTGCTGCAGAGCCTGCCGGGCCTCAAGGCCGAGCGCGTACTGCTGGTTGGCAGCGGCAAGGATGAAGCCCTGGGCGATCGTGCCTGGCGCAAGCTGATCGCCAGCGTTGCCGGGGTGCTGCGCAACCTGGCAGGCGGTGACGCCGTGCTGGCGCTGGACGACATCGCAGTAGCCAACCGCGACGGTCATTACGGCAAATATCGCCTGCTGGCCGAAACCCTGCTCGACGGCAGCTACGTGTTCGACCGTTTCAAGAGCCAGAAGGCCGAACCGCGTGCCCTGAAGAAAGTCACCCTGCTCGCCGACAAGGCCGGCCAGGCTGACGTCGAGCGTGCGGTCAAGCATGCCACCGCCATCACCACCGGCATGAGCCTGACCCGCGACCTGGGCAACCTGCCGCCGAACATCTGTCACCCGAGCTTCCTCGCCGAGCAGGCCAAGGAACTGGGCAAGGCGCACAAGGGCCTCAAGGTCGAAGTACTCGACGAGAAGAAGATCAAGGACCTGGGCATGGGCGCGTTCTACGCCGTAGGCCAGGGCAGCGACCAGCCGCCACGCCTGATCGTCATGCAATACCAAGGCGCCAAGAAGACCGACAAGCCGTTCGTGCTGGTCGGCAAGGGCATCACCTTCGATACCGGCGGCATCAGCCTCAAACCCGGTGCCGGCATGGATGAAATGAAGTACGACATGGGCGGCGCTGCCAGCGTGTTCGGCACCCTGCGTGCGGTGCTCGAGCTGCAGTTGCCGATCAACCTGGTGTGCCTGCTGGCGTGCGCCGAGAACATGCCCAGCGGCGGCGCAACCCGCCCGGGCGACATCGTCACCACCATGAGCGGGCAGACCGTCGAGATCCTCAACACCGACGCCGAAGGCCGCCTGGTGCTGTGCGACACGCTGACCTATGCCGAGCGCTTCAAACCGCAGGCGGTGATCGACATCGCCACCCTCACCGGCGCCTGCATCGTCGCCCTGGGCAGCCACACGTCGGGCCTGATGGGCAACAGCGACGATCTGGTCGGCCAGTTGCTCGACGCTGGCAAGCGTGCCGACGACCGCGCCTGGCAACTGCCGCTGTTCGACGAGTACCAGGAACAACTGGACAGCCCGTTCGCCGACATCGCCAACATCGGCGGCCCTAAAGCCGGCACCATCACCGCGGGCTGCTTCCTGTCGCGCTTCACCAAGAACTACAGCTGGGCGCACCTGGACATCGCCGGTACCGCATGGGTCAGCGGTGGCAAGGACAAGGGTGCCACCGGCCGCCCTGTTCCGCTGCTGACCCAGTACCTGCTGGATCGCGCGGGCGTCTGACACACCAGTGCCGGCGCCCGAGTGGCGCCGGCCGGGCTGAACGAACATGAGCAAAGTCGATTTCTACATCCTGCCCACCGACTCGCTGTCGGCGCGGCTGGATTTCGCCTGCAAGCTGTGCGAAAAGGCCTGGCGCCTCGGCCACCGGGTCTACCTGCATTGCCAGGACGACGAACAGCGAAACGCCCTGGATGAACGCCTGTGGCATTTCAAGGGCGAGGCTTTCGTGCCCCATGACTTGGCCGAGCAACACGCCGATGCCAGGGTCGCATTGGGCCTGGGCGACACTGCTGGCGAGCACCGCGACCTGCTGATCAACCTGGGCGGTGATGTGCCAGGGTTCGTCGGCCAGTTCGAGCGGGTCGCCGAGATCGTTGTCGAAGAGGCCTCCATTCGCCAGTTGGCCCGCGAGCGATTCCGTTTCTACCGCGAACAGGGCTATGCTCTGCAAGACCACCGCTTACAGCGACTTTGACGACGATGGACAAACCCTCCTCACTGACACAATCCGCCCACCTGCTCGACGATCTCGAGTCGATCCGCCAGTTGCTTGGCGACGCCGACCTGCAGCCGCCGCTGCTGACCGAAACGGTCGAGCAGATTCCCCTGCTGCTCGATGAGCCGGCCGGCAACGCGACAACCACCGTCGAACCTGCCCAGGCCAGCGCACCGGAAGAAGATGCCCAGACTCGCCGCCAGGACACCCTGCTGCACCTGGACACCGAACTGCGCGCTGCGGCGCAATCGATCATGCAGGATGTGATCAACGACTTCGTTCCGCACATCGAGACCGAGGTCAAGCGTCGCCTCGAAGCGCGGATGGAGCGGTTGATCAAGCGTTCCGAGTAACACTCGCCTTTTGCGGCGTCCTTTTCGCGGGCAAGCCCGCTCCCACAGGCACACCACAGCCTCGAGAACTGTGGTGTGCCTGTGGGAGCGGGCTTGCCCGCGAAAAGCACACCATCGTCGTGCAATATAACGATCCCATGTCCCCTGCGCCCTGCCCGTTGTATACTCTTCGGCTTTTCCGTATTTATGCCTAAGGGTCCCGCCGCGCATGGATAAGACCTACCAGCCGCACGCCATCGAAACTTCCTGGTACAACACCTGGGAGTCCGAGAACTATTTCGCCCCGCAAGGTGCAGGCGAGTCCTACACCATCATGATCCCACCGCCGAACGTGACCGGCAGCCTGCACATGGGTCATGGGTTCAACAACGCGATCATGGACGCCCTGATCCGCTTCCGCCGCATGCAGGGGCGCGACACCCTGTGGCAGCCGGGCACCGACCATGCCGGCATCGCCACGCAGATGCTGGTGGAGCGCCAGCTCGAGGCGAAAGGCCAGAACCGCCACGACCTGGGCCGCGAAAAGTTCCTGGAGAAGGTCTGGGAGTGGAAGGAACAGTCCGGTGGCAACATCAGCCGCCAGATCCGTCGCCTGGGTTCGTCGGTCGACTGGAGCCGCGAACGCTTCACCATGGATGACGGCCTGTCCGAAGCCGTCAAGGAAGCCTTCGTGCGCCTGCATGAGGACGGCCTGATCTACCGCGGCAAGCGTCTGGTCAACTGGGACACCAAGCTGCACACCGCGATTTCCGACCTCGAAGTGGAAAACCACGACGAGAAAGGCCACCTGTGGAACCTGCGCTACCCGTTGGCCGATGGCGCCACCACGGCCGAAGGCAAGGACCACCTGGTCGTTGCCACCACCCGTCCGGAAACCCTGCTCGGTGACGTCGCCGTTGCCGTCAACCCGACCGACGAGCGCTACCAGGCGCTGATCGGCAAGTTCGTCGAGCTGCCGCTGGTCGGACGCCGCATCCCGATCATCGCCGACGACTACTGCGATCCCGAGTTCGGTACCGGCTGCGTGAAAATCACCCCGGCCCACGACTTCAACGACTATGAAGTCGGCAAGCGCCACAACCTGCCGCTGCTGAACATCTTCGACAAGAACGCCACCGTGCTCGCCGCGGTCCAGGCCTTCAACCTCGATGGCAGCGTCAACGAAAACCTCGACACCTCGCTGCCTGCGCAGTACGCCGGCCTCGACCGCTTCGTGGCGCGCAAGCAAATGGTTGCCGACCTGGACGCGCAGGGGCTGCTGGTCAGCGTCGATGACCACGCCCTGAAAGTGCCGAAAGGCGACCGCTCGGGTACCGTCATCGAGCCGTGGCTGACCGACCAGTGGTACGTCTCCACCAAGCCGCTGGCCGAGCCAGCCATCGCCGCCGTGGAAGACGGTCGCATCCAGTTCGTGCCGAAACAGTACGAGAACATGTACTTCTCCTGGATGCGCGACATCCAGGACTGGTGCATCAGCCGCCAGCTGTGGTGGGGCCACCGCATCCCGGCGTGGTACGACGAGGCCGGCCAGGTCTATGTCGGCCGCAACGAGGAAGAAGTGCGGACCAAGCACGGCCTGGGCAGCGATGTGGTCCTGCGCCAGGACGACGACGTGCTCGACACCTGGTTCAGCTCGGGCCTGTGGACTTTCTCCACGCTCGGCTGGCCGGAACAGACCGAGTTCCTGAAGAAATTCCACTCCACCGACGTACTGGTCACGGGCTTCGACATCATCTTCTTCTGGGTCGCCCGGATGATCATGCTGACCATGCACCTGATCAAGAACGAGGATGGCACCCCGCAGGTCCCGTTCAAGACCGTGTACGTGCATGGCCTGGTGCGCGATGGCCAAGGCCAGAAGATGTCCAAGTCCAAGGGCAACGTGCTCGACCCGCTGGACATCGTCGACGGCATCACGCTCGAAGCGCTGCTGGAAAAACGTACCAGCGGCCTGATGCAGCCCAAGCTCGCCGAGAAGATCGCCAAGCAGACCAAGGCCGAATTCCCCGAGGGTATCGCCAGCTACGGCACCGATGCCCTGCGCTTCACCTTCTGCTCGCTGGCTTCCACCGGCCGTGACATCAAGTTCGACATGGGCCGCGTCGAAGGCTACCGCAACTTCTGCAACAAGATCTGGAACGCTGCCCGCTACGTGCTGGACAAGGGCGAGGACTGCGGCCAGAACGGCGAGGCCTACGAGTTGTCGCTGGCCGATCGCTGGATCATCTCGCAACTGCAACGCACCGAAGCGGAAGTGACTCGCCAACTCGAGCAGTTCCGCTTCGACCTGGCCAGCCAGGCGCTGTACGAGTTCGTCTGGAACCAGTACTGCGACTGGTACCTGGAGCTGTCCAAGCCGGTACTGTGGGATGAAAATGCGCCCATCGAGCGCGCCCGCGGTACTCGCCGTACCCTGGTCCGCGTGCTGGAAGTGGTACTGCGCCTGGCGCATCCGTTCATGCCGTTCATCACCGAGGAGATCTGGCAGCGCATCGCGCCGCTGGCGGGCGTTCAGGGCAAGACCATCATGCTGCAGCCTTGGCCGGTGGCCAATGAGAGCCGCATCGATGCCGGCGCCGAAGGCGACATCGAATGGCTCAAGGAGCTGATGGTCGGCCTGCGCAACATCCGCGCCGAGATGAACATCGGTCCGGGCAAGCCCCTGCCGCTGTTCCTGAAGAACGCCAATGCCGACGACCAGCGTCGCCTGCAGGAAAACGAAGCGCTGCTCAAGAAGCTGGCCAAGGTCGAGACCTTCACGGTACTCGGCGAGCAGGACGAAGCGCCGCTGTCGGCCACCGCACTGGTAGGCGATCTGCAGGTACTGGTACCGATGGCCGGCCTGATCGACAAGGACGCTGAGCTTGCACGCCTGAACAAGGAAATCCAGCGCCTGCAGGGTGAGGTCCAGCGTGTCGACGGCAAGCTGTCCAACGCCGCCTTCGTCGACAAGGCACCGCCTGCGGTGATCGAGAAGGAACGTGCCAAACTGGCCGAGTCCGAACAGGCCCTGGCCAACTTCACCGAGCAGCATGCGCGGATTGCAGCGCTGTAACCTGACATTGCTGAACTGACCGGCGAGGGCTTCGCCCTCGTTCGCGGCCAAGGCCGCTCCCACAGGAATGGGCTGTCTTCAAAGAGCCCCACTATCCTGTGGGAGCGGCCTTGGCCGCGAATGGGCCGCCGTGCGGCCTTTGGCCAGTGCAAGCGACACCGGACACGAGCATGACCCAGAACAAACCCACCCTGCATCCGCGCAATCGCCACCAGGGCCGCTACGACTTCCCCAGCCTGATCAAGGCCCATCCTGACCTGGCCCGGTTCACCATCACCAACCCCCACGGCAAACCGAGCATCGACTTCGCCAACCCCGAGGCCGTGCGCGTGTTCAACCGTGCCTTGCTAAAGGCCCAGTACGGCATCCAGCACTGGGACATCCCCGCGGACTACCTGTGCCCGCCGATCCCAGGACGCGCCGACTACATCCACGTGCTCGCCGACCTGCTGGCCGAAGACAACGGCGGGCAGGTCCCACGCGGCGCCCAGGTGCGCGCGCTGGACGTCGGCGTCGGCGCCAACTGCATCTACCCGCTGCTCGGCCATAGCGACTACCGCTGGCGCTTTCTCGGCTCGGATATCGACGCCACGGCGCTGGCCTCGGCCAAGGCGATCGTCCAGGCCAATGGCCTGAACAAGGCCATCACCCTGCGCCAGCAGGCCAACCGCAAGCACATCCTCAGCGGTCTGCTGCAGGACGACGAGCGCTTCGACCTGACCCTGTGCAACCCGCCCTTCCACGGCTCGCGCGAGGAGGCCACCCGTGGCAGCCAGCGCAAATGGAAGAATCTGGGCAAGCAGGATCCCACCCGCAAGTTGCCAGTGCTGAACTTCGGCGGGCAGAACAACGAGCTGTGGTGCGAGGGGGGCGAGATCCGCTTCGTCACCCAACTGGTGAACGAAAGTGCGCAGTATGGCGAGCGGGTGCTGTGGTTCACCAGCCTGGTGTCCAAGGTCAGCAATCTGCCGGGGATCGAAGCGGCGCTCAAGAAAGCGGGCGTGAAAGCCCAGCGCGTCGTAGAGATGGGCCAGGGCCAGAAACAGAGCCGCATGGTGGCCTGGAGCTTCCAGGACGACGCCATGCGCAGCGCCTGGCATGCCGCGCGAGGCAAGGCGCAGGCGTGAAAAAACCGCGCCCGGACAAGCCGGGCGCGGTTTCAATGAAGCATCGACAATTACTTGTTGATGGCGTCGTTCAGGACCTTGGCTGGTACGAACTTGACGACTTTCTTGGCAGCGATTTCGATGGCAGCGCCAGTCGAAGGGTTACGGCCAGTGCGGGCAGGACGCTCGGAGACTTTCAGCTTGCCGATGCCTGGCAGGGTGATTTCAGCGCCGTTTTCCAGTTGGTCAGCGACGATCTGGCCCAGTTGCTCCAGAGCGTTGCGCGCGGTGGTTTTCGGTGCGTCGATGGCTTCGGCGATGTCGGCAATCAGTTGGTCTTTGGTCAATGCCATGGTGGTGTTCCTTCCCTATCAAATCAGAGGTATGCAGCGTGCTTCATCGTTATCGGGCCTGCACGGAAGGTCCGGCGAGCCTCGCCAATCGCGTATGTAGATACGAAAATCAGCGTTTGGTTCGACACGACGCAAGCGAGCTGCCAGCAATGCGCCACCCCAAGGGGCGCAAGACGGCGCAAAGCTAACACAGGAACCAGGAAATATCCGCTGTCGACCGTGATTTTATTGAGGTTTTTCGGGGGTTTGCCCGAAAAGCGCAGATTTTTGAACAAAAAACGAACAACTGGCATTTCCGCCAACATCTGGCCACTGCATCACCCCTGCCCTGCGGTAAACTGAGCCACTTTGCAGCGCGGTATCGCACCGCCCATCCTTTCAGAGAATTCCATGCCAATCCGTCATTGCATCGTTCACCTGATCGACAAGAAGCCCGACGGCAGCCCCGCCGTGCTCCATGCGCGAGACACCGAACTGGCGGCGTCGGACGCCATCGAGAACCTCCTGGCCGACCTCAACGACAGCTATAACGCCAAACAGGGCAAGGCCTGGGGCTTCTTCCACGGAGAATCCGGCGCCTACCCGCTCAGTGGCTGGCTCAAGCAGTACCAAGAAGAGGAAAAGGACTTCACCACCTTCAGCCGCATCGCAGTCGAGCACCTGCAGAAGCTGATGGAAGAGTCGAACCTGTCCACAGGCGGTCATGTGCTGTTCGCCCATTATCAGCAAGGCATGACCGAGTATCTGGTCATCGCCCTGCTGCACCACAGCGAAGGTGTGGCGGTGAACGCCGAACTCGACGTCACCCCGTCACGCCACCTGGACTTGGGGCAACTGCACCTGGCCGCGCGAATCAACCTGTCCGAGTGGAAGAACAATCAGCACTCGAAGCAGTACATTTCCTTCATCAAGGGCAAGAACGGCAAGAAGGTGTCGGACTACTTCCGCGATTTCATCGGCTGTCAGGAAGGTGTCGACGGCCCTGGTGAAACCCGAACCCTGCTCAAGGCGTTCAGCGACTTCGTCGAGAGCGAGGATCTGCCCGAGGAAGCAGCGCGCGAGAAGACCCAGACCCTGGTTGACTATGCCACCAGCCAGACCAAGCAGGGCGAGCCGATCACCCTGGAGGAACTGTCGAGCCTGATCGACGAAGACCGCCCCAAGGCGTTCTTCGACCACATCCGCAACAAGGACTATGGCCTGTCGCCGGAAATTCCTGCGGACAAACGCACCCTGAACCAGTTCCGCCGTTTCACTGGACGTGCCGAGGGTCTGTCGATCAGCTTCGAGGCCCACCTGCTGGGCTCGAAGATCGAGTATGACGAAGAAGCCGGAACCCTGGTGATCAAGGGCCTTCCGACACAACTGATCGATCAGCTCAAGCGCCGCAAGGACTGAGTTCGACCGTCGCCCCACCCTGCGCGAAGGAGGCGACCAGCGCCTCCTTCGCCGATTTGCGCAGCTTTTTCACCAGCCGCTCCTGGCGCAGGGCTTCGCCTTTGTCCGGCCACTGCTCGACATAGACCAACGCCTGCGCCGGGCTGGTCTTGAAATAACGCGCGCCCTGCCCTTTCTGATGCTTCTGGAAGCGTCGCTGCGGATCGTCACTGATGCCGCAATACAGCGAGCCATTGGCCGCCCGCACGAGGTACACGTACCAGGGCTTGGCCTCCCGTTCGGGAATATCTTCACTCGCCACAGGGATCCTGAGTGTCATTAGTTTGGAGAGCCCATCCATATCCAGGGCTCTACCATGTTGAAAAAATGTTCCCGGCTACTAGCCACAGCTGCGCTGCTAACGCCATTCCTGGCCCAGGCGTCCCTCGGCGAGCGAACCGCTGCGCAGATGCAGGAAAACTATGATGCTGCACCGGTTGACTGTGGGGGTTCGGCCATTCCGGCCCACGGTTGTTCGGGCGTACTGATCCGCGCGACCAAACCATCCCCCAAGTATCACACCTGGCATCATAGCCCGAACAACAAGGAAAAAGGCGGCGTCTCGTTCTCCTACCTGCGCACCGACCTGCCAATCACAAGCCTGGCTGCCGATGCCCGCAGCGGCTTTACCCTGTACCCGCGCATGCAGCGCCCGGCAGGGTCGATCAGCTATCAGGTGCTGTGCGCCTGGCCAACCGATGGCGATACCTGGACGCGCGAACAACAAGGGTGTGGCAACAACAGCCAAACCACCTCGACCGAGCGCCTGTGCCATGAGCAAGGCATCACGACCGCTCACGCCTGGATCGACGAGTTCCGCCGCTCCGGGGACTACAAGCGCCAATGCGCATTCGATGTGCGTGACACCCGCAAGAGCGAGCGCGCCGACGCCTTCTACCAGAGCCTGACGGCACAGCGAATGTTCGCCTCCGAACTACCATTCCCTTGGAATGAAGTCATCGTTCAAGCCTGGGAAGAGGACCAATCCCACAGACTGCCGATCCAGTCGTTCTTCCACATCGAAGGCATGTGGGGGGCGCTCGAGCAAGCACAGGCGGACCAGAAGGACTGGTACGAGACCTACGGCGCCTACATCCCGATCATCCGCATCCGCATGCCGCAAGAGGCCCATGACAAGGCCACCTTCAGCTATCACAGTAACGAACAGGCGGTTCCCACGTCCTGAAAAAGCGATCAGCGCGCCTGGAATGCCCGCAGGCCTTTGGTGGCCTGCTGGCGGACCTTGTTTCTTACCAGAGGGCTCCACCCCAGTAACAAGCCGGGCGTACCCAGGGCTTGGCGCGACCAACGCCACAGGTCGAAACTGTCGTCATGCTGACAGATCAAGCCGTCACGGAACACGAAACGAGCCTGGATATCATTGACCACGGTACGGCCGGTCTGGCTGAACAGGTAGGTGGCGACCCAATGGGCACTGCCACCCCGCGCATCCGCGCGCACGCTGTCGAAGGTCAGGGAGAAGTCCTTGGCGCGGGTGGTCAGCATCCGCCACATGTCACCCACGTCCTGGCCGCGCAAGGTACCGAATGCCGGATCGCTGAAAACGATGTCATCGCTGTAGCAGGCCACCATGGCCTCGGCGTCCAGGCGCTGGAAGGCCTGATAAAAACGGGTGATCAGGGCGCTGTTGGCGTCGCTCATGGGGCAGGTCCGTCCAGGGAATCGAGAGCTGCACGATAATCCGCGCCACGCCTTCGCGCCATGGTCATTTGCGCCATGAATGCATCCAGCGTCGCACCGGTTTCACACCCGCTCGCTGACGACCTGCACATGCAGCGCCCGCCCGGCCCCCAGACCGAAGACGATCGCCCCCAGCCCCAGCACCGCGAAGATCCAACCGACCGCTGCCCAGCCACCGGTGAAGTCATGTACCAGTCCGACCGCGAACGGGCCCATCGAAGCTAGCGTGTAACCGACGCCCTGGGCCATGCTCGACAAGTTCGCCGCCACGTGCGAATCCTTCGAACGCAGCACGATCAGGGTCAAGGCCAGGGCGAAAGTACCGCCTTGCCCCAGCCCCAGCAGCACCGCCCAGCCCCACAGCCCCGAGATTGGCGCATACAGGCATCCGAACAAGCCGCCGAGGGTGACCAGCATCACCACCACGATCGCCAGCCGCTGATCCTTGCCGCGGGTCGCCAGCCAGGGCGCACTGAGCGAGCTGATCAACTGCACCAGCACCGACCCCGAAAGCACCAGACCGGCTTGCGTGGGGCTCAGGCCACGACCGATGAGAATCGACGGCAGCCAGCCGAACACGATGTAGGCCAGCGAGGACTGCAGCCCCATGTACAGCGTCACTTGCCAGGCCAGCCGATCGCGCCACAGCCCCCGCACCCGATAGGCCACCTGGTGCGCGCCATGCCCTTGGCGCGCCTGGGGCGCCCACACCAGCATCGCCAGCAGCGCGGGCAACAGCCAGAAGCCCAGCCCCATGGCCCAACTGTCGCCGAAGTACTGGCTCAAGGGCACGGTGCTGCCCGCGGCCATCGCTGCGCCGAGGCACAGGGCCATCGTGTAGACGCCAGTCAGGGTGCCGGCATGAGCGGGGAAATCACGCTTGACGATGCCCGGTAGCAGCACGCCGATGATGCCGATGCTGGCACCAGCGATCAGGCTGCCGACGAATACCCCGGTCGCACCGAGTGCACTGCGCAGCAGGATCCCCAACGCCAGGGTCAGGAGGATGCCCAGAATCACCCGCTCGCTGCCAAAACGACGCGCCAGGATCGGCGCCAGCGGCGCGAACAGGCCCAGGCACAGGACTGGCAAGGTCGTCAGTAAACCTGCCGCGGAAGCATTGAGCCCCAGCCCCTCGGACACCTGGCCCAGCACCGGCGCCATGCTCGACAGCGCCGGGCGCAGGTTCAACGCGACCAGTACCAACCCCAGCAACAGCAACCAAGGTCGGCGCAGCACCACGGGCTGCTGCTGGACCTGTTCGTCGTCAGCCTCGGCATCGATCAGCAGCTCATCGAGTTCAGGGTCGTGCTTGGAGTGGTTGTACGTCAGTTGTTCAGGCATGGGGCACTCGGGCTCAGGATTCGATGAGGGCCCGGCTCAGGCGCTTGGCCGCGTCCGGGTCGCGTTGTTCGATGGCGTCGAGGATCTGCACATGCAGGTCGAACACGCGTTGACTGCGGGGAAGCGCACTCATGTTGTGCTGCACCGCTGCAGCGACGACGCTGGAAAAGTAGCGATACAACTCGCTCAGTGCGGGGTTGTGCGCAGCGTCCACCAGGCGCTGGTGGAACACCAGGTCACAGGCCACATAGGTGTCCAGATCGCCGTGGAAGTGCCCACAGCTGCGCTCCAGGGCCACGCGCAAGTCGCGCAGATCATCGTCGGTGCGCCGCAGGGCGGCGAGGCCGATGGCCTCGGCTTCGAGGATGCAACGGGTCTCGCGGGCCTGCTCGACCGTGCAGCGCGAGATGGCCTGCACGGCCTGCAAAGGGTCTTGGGCGGTGCGCAGATAGCTGCCGTCGCCCTGGCGCACTTCTACCAGACCACTGAAGGCCAGCACACGCATGGCCTCACGCACGGTATTGCGGCTGATGCCCAGTTCCAGGGCCAGTTCCGGCTCGGTGGGCAGGCGCTGCCCTACAGCCCAGGCGCCCTGGGCAATGCGCTCGCGCAATTGGTCCACGGCTTGCTCCACCAGGGAGCGCTTGATCAACAGGGACATACTAACGTCCAGTCATCGGATGAATTTACAAGCGGCAAAATTAGCGCTGAAAAGCATCGCGGGGCAAGTCGGAGCGGCGATACAGCGATCCGACTTGCCCCGCGACAGGAACGACGCGAACTACCCGTTCAACGCATCGATCAACGCCTGGTTCATCTCCGGCGTGCCTACGGTAATCCTCAGGAACTGCGCGATCCGTGCCTGCTTGAAGTGCCGCACGATCACCCCCTGCTCACGCAGGCGCGCCGCCAGTTCAGCCGCATCCTGTTGCGGGTGCCGGGCGAAGATGAAGTTGGCCGCCGATGGCAGTACCTCGAAGCCCCGCGCCGTCAACTGCTCGACCAGGGCCTCACGGCTGTCGATGACCTTGCGGCAGGTCTCGTCGAAGTAAGCGCGATCTTCGAACGCTGCCGCCGCCCCGATGATCGCCATGCGATCGAGCGGATAGGAGTTGAAGCTGTTCTTGATCCGCTCCAGTGCCTCGATCAGGTCCGGATGCCCCACTGCCAGCCCCACCCGCAGACCCGCCAGCGAGCGCGACTTGGACAGGGTCTGGGTCACCAGCAAATTGTCGTAGCGGTCCACCAGTGCGATGGCGGTTTCGCCGCCAAAGTCGATGTAGGCTTCGTCCACGACCACCACCGAGTCGCGATTGGCCTGGAGCAATCGCTCGATGGCCTCGAGCGGCAGCAGGCAGCCAGTCGGTGCGTTAGGGTTGGGGAAGATGATCCCGGCATTGGGCTTGTTGTAGTCCTCGATGCGGATCTGGAACTGCTCGTCCAGCGCCACCTGCTCGAAGTCGATACCGTACAAGCCGCAGTACACCGGATAGAAGCTGTAGCTGATATCCGGGAACAGCAGCGGCGCGCCGTGCTGGAACAGGCCGTGGAAGATGTGCGCCAGCACTTCGTCCGAACCGTTGCCGACGAAGACCTGCTGCGGGGTGACCTTGTAGTAATCAGCCACAGCCTGCTTGAGCCGGTCGCTGTTCGGATCCGGGTACAGGCGCAGGTTGTCGCTCAGCTCGCCACGCATGGCCTCCAACGCCTTGGGCGAAGGCCCATAGGGGTTTTCGTTGGTATTGAGCTTGACCAGGCGAGCCAGCTTGGGCTGCTCACCCGGCACGTAAGGCACCAGGTCCTTGACGAAGGGGCTCCAGAATCGACTCATGTTCAGTTCCCCTTCTCGTTGAGGATGCGGTATTCGGCGCTACGGGCGTGGGCGGTCAGCGACTCGCCACGGGCCAGTACGGATGCAGTGTGACCGAGCTCGGATGCGCCCTGCTCGGAGCAGAAGATGATCGACGAACGCTTCTGGAAGTCGTACACCCCCAGCGGCGAGGAGAACCGTGCGGTGCCGGATGTGGGCAACACGTGGTTGGGGCCTGCACAGTAGTCACCCAGGGCCTCGCTGGTGTGGCGGCCCATGAAGATCGCGCCGGCATGGCGGATCTGCGGCAACCAGGCCTGCGGGTCGGCGACCGACAATTCGAGGTGTTCCGGGGCGATGCGGTTGGCGACCTCGATGGCCTGCTGCATGTCACGCACCTGGATCAGGGCGCCTCGACCGTTGATCGACTTCTCGATGATCTCGGCGCGTTCCATGGTGGGCAGCAGCTTGTCGATGCTGGCCGCCACGCGGTCAAGGAAGGCCGCATCAGGGCTGACCAGGATCGCCTGCGCATCTTCGTCGTGCTCGGCCTGGGAGAACAGGTCCATGGCGATCCAGTCCGGGTCGGTCTGGCCATCACATACCACGAGGATTTCCGAGGGTCCGGCGATCATGTCGATGCCGACTTGACCGAACACATGGCGTTTGGCAGTGGCTACGTAGATATTGCCGGGACCGACGATCTTGTCGACCTGTGGCACGCTCTCGGTGCCGTAGGCCAACGCCGCGACTGCCTGGGCGCCACCGACGGTAAACACGCGATCGACGCCGGCGATGCAGGCCGCAGCCAGCACCAGCTCGTTGATCTCTCCACGCGGGGTCGGCACCACCATGACCACCTCACCGACACCGGCGACCTTGGCGGGGATGGCATTCATCAGTACCGATGACGGGTACGACGCCTTGCCGCCAGGCACGTACAGCCCTGCGCGATCGAGCGGGGTGACTTTCTGGCCGAGCACGGTGCCATCAGCTTCGGTGTACTGCCAGGAATCCTGCTTCTGTCGTTCGTGGTAGCTGCGCACGCGGTTGGCGGCAGTTTCCAGCGCCTCGCGCTGGGCTGCGGAGATCCGAGTCAGGGCCAGTTCCAGGCGCTCGCGACCCAGGATCAGGTCATCGATGGACTTGGCATCAACGCCATCGAAACGCTGGGTGAACTCCACCAGCGCCGCATCGCCACGCTCGCGCACGGCTTTGATGATGTCGAGCACCCGCTGGTTGACCGCGTCATCGGACACGCTTTCCCAGCTCAGCAGATGATCCAGATGTCGCGCGAAATCCGGATCAGCAGCGTTGAGACGGGCAATTGCAGTGGACACGGTCATGACGAGGGCCTCGTTTTATTGGCGAATGCTCAGGCGCCCTAGGCTACCAGTCCATCCGCGCGGGCACCCGAGAAAAGTGGCTATGACGCGGATAGACGGGCGCGACAGCGAAGGTCGCGCGCAGAAGTCAGCCGCGGTGTCGCGATTCGACAGCCTTGCGCAGGGTGTCGATGAGATTCTGGATACGGGCGTGCTGCATCTTCATGGAGGCCTTGTTCACCACCAGGCGCGAACTGATCGTGGCGATCAGCTCCTGTGGCTCAAGGCCATTGGCGCGCAGGGTGTTGCCGGTGTCCACCACGTCGATGATCTTGTCGGCGAGGTTGATCAGCGGGGCCAGCTCCATGGAGCCATAGAGCTTGATGATGTCGACCTGGCGGCCTTGTTCGGCGTAATAGCGCTTGGCTACGTTGACGAACTTGGTGGCCACACGCAGACGCCCCTTGGGCTCGGGTGCACCAACGACGCCAGCGGTCATCAGCTTGCACTTGGCGATCTGCAGGTCGAGCGGCTCGTACAGGCCCTGGCCGCCGTATTCCATCAACACGTCCTTGCCGGCCACACCCAGGTCGGCGGCACCATGCTCGACGTAGGTCGGCACGTCGGTGGCACGCACGATGAGCAGGCGCACGTCGTCCTGCGTGGTGGGGATGATCAGCTTGCGGCTCTTGTCCGGGTTCTCGGTCGGCACGATACCGGCCTCGGCCAGCAGCGGCAGGGTATCGTCGAGAATACGGCCTTTGGAAAGCGCGATGGTCAACATTGCAACGTCGGTCCTTAAGCGGCTACAGCCGGCCAGGTCATCGACCTGGCCGTGTTCGATTCGGCTGGCACGTCCGTGTGCCGATCACAGGCAGATAGCGCGACTAGCCCGGTACGCGACGGATCTTCGCGCCCAGCATCTGCAGTTTTTCCTCGATGCACTCGTAACCACGGTCGATGTGGTAGATGCGGTCGATCAGGGTATCACCTTCGGCGACCAGCGCAGACAGTACCAGGCTCGCCGAAGCGCGCAGGTCGGTAGCCATCACGGGCGCACCCTTGAGCGCCTTGACCCCGGTGACGATGGCGGTATTGCCCTCGACCTGGATCTGCGCGCCCATGCGGTGCATCTCGTACACGTGCATGAAGCGGTTTTCGAAGATCGTCTCGATCACGGCGCCCGTGCCTTCGGCAATGGCGTTGAGGGAGATGAACTGTGCCTGCATGTCGGTCGGGAATGCCGGATACGGCGCGGTACGCAGGTTGACGGCCTTGGGCCGCTTGCCGTGCATGTCCAGCTCGATCCAGTCTTCACCGGTCGCGATGTCGGCGCCAGCTTCCTTGAGCTTCTCGAGGACGGCTTCGAGGATGGTCGGATCGGTGTCCTTGACCTTGACGCGGCCGCCGGTAACAGCAGCAGCGACGAGGTAGGTACCGGTCTCGATACGGTCGGGCATCACACGGTAGCTGGCCGAGTGCAGGCGCTCGACACCATCGATGGTGATGGTGTCGGTACCAGCGCCCTGGATCTTCGCACCCATGGCGATCAGGAAGTTGGCCAGGTCGACCACTTCAGGCTCGCGCGCGGCGTTCTGCAGCACGCTGCGGCCCTTGGCGAGCGCAGCAGCCATCATGATGTTCTCGGTACCGGTCACGCTGACCGTGTCGAAGAAGAAGTGCGCGCCACGCAGGCCGCCTTCAGGGGCCTTGGCCTTGATGTAACCGCCTTCGACTTCGATCTTCGCGCCCATGGCTTCAAGGCCACGGATGTGCAGGTCGACCGGACGCGAACCGATAGCGCAGCCACCTGGCAAGGCGACTTCGGCCTCGCCGAAGCGGGCGACCATCGGGCCGAGTACCAGGATCGAGGCGCGCATGGTCTTGACCAGCTCGTAGGGCGCAACCAACGTCTTGATGGTGCGTGGGTCGATCTCCACCGCCAGCTTCTCGTCGATCACAGGCTCGATGCCCATGCGCCCGAACAGCTCGATCATGGTGGTGATGTCGTGCAGGTGTGGCAGGTTGCCGACGGTGACCGGGCCATCGGCCAGGAGCGTGGCCGACAGAATCGGCAGGGCGGCGTTCTTCGCGCCGGAAATGCGGATCTCGCCGTCGAGGCGCGCGCCGCCAGTAATAATCAGTTTGTCCATTTCAATCTCGCCGCCAACGTTGGCTCAGGTGCGCTCAGCCCAGGCTGCGCTGCTGAAAAATTTCATCGTTACCGCATGGATGCTGCCGTTGGCGATCCACGGATTCAGGTGAGCATAGATCGCCTGCTGACGCTTGACCGGGCTCTGGCCGGCCAGCTCGTCGCTGATCACGTTCAACTGGAAGTTGCAGCCTTCGCCTTCAACTTCGACCCGGGTTCCCGGCAGTTTTTCTTCAAGGAAGCTCTTAACTTCTAAGGCCTGCATGCTCAACCTCAATCGGCGCCCAGTGCGCGCGGGTCGGCCATGATACAAAAAAGCCCCTCGCCTGCGAAGCCCATACGAGGACGCGCTGACCGAGGGGCCTTCCCTTGATGACGGGCCATCAGCCCGCCAGCACTTCATCGAGGTCGTAGACCTCGGCGATTTCACGCATGTCTGCAGGCATGCCGCGCACTTCCCAGGCCTTGCCAGCAGCCTGGGCATCCCGCATGAACGCCAGCAACAATGACAACCCCACGCTGCTGGACTTGCTCACGGCCGAGCAGTCGAGCACCAGCCGCTGCTCGCGGCTGGCGGCGATCAACGCCTTGCCCTGCTTGCGCAGGGCCGGCCCGCTGCGATAGTCCAGCACACCGGCCAGGCGCAAGACACCCGGCTCGGTCATCGTCATGTCGGCTTCACTCATTTGACCGTCTTCTCGGGAGAGCTGTCGGCAGCTTCCTTGGCCTTGGCCACTTCGCCAGCCCAGCCGTCGATGGTCTTGTCGAGGTTGTTGCCATTACGGTTCATCGCGTCGGCGAACTGGTCGCGGAACAGCTTGCCGATATTGATGCCATTGACGATGACATTACGCACCTTCCACTCACCACCGATGTTTTCCAGGGTGTACTGGACCGGGTATACCGCGCCATTGTTGCCAGACACTTTCATGCCCACCGAAGCACGCTGGCCATCATCCGGCTTGGCTGGATCGACGGTGATGCCCTGGTTGTCGTATTCAAGCAGTGCGTTGCCGTAGAACTGGAACAGGCTGCGGCGGAAATTCTCCTGGAAGCGCTGCATCTGCTCGGGCGTGGCCTTGCGCGAGTACTTGACGGTCATGATGCTCCGGGAGATGCCGTCAGCGTCGACCACCGGGCCAAGGATGCGATTGAGCGCATCATAGAAAGCGGTCGGGTTGGACTTGTACTGCGCCTTGTTCGCCTTGAGGTCGGACAGCAGTTCAGTGGTGGTGCCCTGAACCACGTCGCGCGGAGACTGGCCCGGCGCCGCCAGGGCCATCAGGGGGAAGGCCGCCAGCAGGACCAGCAGGCCACGTCGCAGGATCGAAATCATGGAAACTCCTCAATTAGCTGGTTGGGCTTCTTTCGGTTCCTTGCCAACGGAGTTGAGCAGGAACTTGCCAATCAGATCTTCCAGCACCAGGGCCGACTGGGTGTCGTGGATGGTGCTGCCATCCTTGAGCACCTGCTCTTCACCGCCCACGCTGATGCCGATGTACTTCTCGCCGAGCAACCCGGCGGTCAGGATCGAAGCAGTGGAATCGGTCGGCAGATTGTCGACCGACTTGTCCAGCTGCAAGGTGACCCGACCGGTATAGGAATCGCGATCCAGATCGATGGCCGTGACCTTGCCGATGGTCACACCGGCCATGGTCACTTTAGCTCTGACAGTCAAACCGGCGATATTGTCGAAGTACGCATAAACTTTATAGGTGTCGCTGGTCGGACTGGCCGACAGGCCGCTGACACGCAGGGCCAGCAGCAGCAGCGCCAGGATCCCGGCCAGGAGGAACAGGCCGACACCGATTTCCAGGGTGCGGTTTTGCATCAGAAATCTCCAAACATCAAGGCGGTCAGAATAAAGTCCAGACCCAGGACTGCCAACGAGGCATAGACCACGGTCCTGGTGGTGGCACGGCTGATCCCCTCTGAAGTGGGTTCGCAGTCATACCCCTGGAATACGGCGATCCAGGTGACGACGAAGGCAAACACCAGGCTTTTGATCAGCCCGTTGATCACGTCATCGCTGAAAGAAACACTGTTCTGCATGTTGGCCCAGAACGAGCCCTCATAGACCCCCAGCCAGTCCACGGCCACCCACGATCCACCCCAGATGCCGACCACGCTGAAGATCAGCGCCAGCAGCGGCAGCGAGATGAAGCCGGCCCAGAGGCGCGGGGCGACGATGTACTTGAGCGGGTCGACACCGATCATCTCCAGACTGGAGAGCTGCTCGGTGGACTTCATGTTGCCGATCTCGGCCGTCAGCGCCGAACCCGCACGCCCGGCGAACAGCAGCGCCGTGACGACCGGTCCCAGCTCGCGCAGCAGCGTCAAGGCGACCATCTGGCCGACGGCCTGCTCGGAGCCGTATTTGGTGAGGATGCTATAGCCCTGCAGGGCCAGCACCATGCCGATGAACATGCCGGATACCACGATGATCGCCAGCGACAGCACACCCACCGAATAGAGCTGCTTGGTCAACAGCTGGAAGCCGCCACCGATGCCGCCACGTCCGGCCAGGGCATGGAAGAGGAACAGGCACGAGCGCCCGAGCACGGCCAGCACGTCGATGGCGGCGCGCCCGAACAGGCGAATGCGTTCGAGTATGGATTTTCTGCGCATCAACGCGTCCCCAGCAGATCGGCGCGGTAGTCTGGCGCAGGAAAGTGGAATGGCACCGGACCGTCCGGATCGCCCTTCATGAACTGGCGGATACGCGGGTTGTCCGACCCCATCAGTTCGTCCGGCGTGCCCTGCCCCAGCACCTGGCCATCACCGACCACATAGATGTAGTCGGCAATGCTCGCGGTCTCGGCCAGGTCGTGCGAGACGACGATACTGGTGATGCCCAGGGCGTCGTTGAGCAGGCGGATCAGGCGCACCAGAACGCCCATGGCGATAGGGTCCTGGCCGACGAAAGGCTCGTCGTACATGAGAATCTGCGGATCCAGCGCAATCGCCCGGGCCAGCGCCACACGGCGCTTCATGCCGCCTGACAGCTCGTCCGGCATCAGGTCGATGGCACCGCGCAGGCCCACGGCCTGCAATTTCATCAGGACGATGTCGCGAATCATCTCTTCGGACAACTGGGTGTGCACGCGCAGCGGGAAGGCCACGTTCTCGAAGACATCCAGGTCGGTGAACAGCGCACCACTCTGAAACAGCACCCCCATCTGCTTGCGGGCATCGAAGAGGTCGCTGCGCGACAGGGCCGGCAGGTTCTGCCCGCCTACCCAGACTTCGCCACTGGAGGGGCGCAGCTGCGCGCCCATCAGGCGCAGCAGGGTTGTCTTGCCGCACCCGGAAGGCCCCATGATGCCAGTGACCTTGCCGCGGGGGATACGGATGTCGACATTGCTGAAAATGCTGCGCGAACCGCGTTTGAAGGTGACGCCCTTCAACTCGACCGCGTAGGCGCTATCCGAACTCATCTAGACTCCTTGCAATGCAGCCTCGTCTACATGGACGCCTGCCTTCATCATGAAGGCACACGCATCCCTGGCGGGCCGAATAGCGGCGAACTATAGCACCGCGCAAAGTTGTCCCCAAGGCCATTTCCCCGAGTCGTTCAGGCACCGTACAGCAATTTTGCAACTGCCTACGACAACTCGAAGGTGAGCGTTTCAAACATTGCCGCTATAATCGGCGCCTTTTCATCAGGCATTGCTTTTTCGACATGAGCCAATCCAGCGAGCTGATCCAATCCGCCCAGCGCACCCTGCGCCTGGAACTCGAGGCCGTAGAAGGCCTGCGGGCCCGTATCGACGACAATTTCGTCAAGGCCTGCGAGCTGATCCTGGCCAGCAAGGGGCGGGTTGTCGTGGTCGGCATGGGCAAGTCCGGCCATATCGGCAACAAGATCGCCGCCACCCTCGCCAGCACCGGCACCCCGTCGTTCTTCGTGCACCCGGCCGAAGCCAGCCACGGCGACATGGGCATGATCACCCGCGACGATGTCATCCTCGCCCTGTCCAACTCCGGCAGCACCGCAGAGATCGTCACGCTGCTGCCGCTGATCAAGCGCCTGGGCATCCAGATGATCAGCCTGACCGGCAAGCCCGACTCACCACTGGCACAGGCTGCAGAAGTCAACCTCGACGCCAGCGTCGCCCAGGAAGCCTGCCCGCTGAACCTGGCACCCACCTCGTCCACCACCGCCGCCCTGGTCCTGGGCGATGCCCTGGCCATCGCCCTGCTCGAGGCTCGCGGCTTCACCGCCGAGGATTTCGCGTTCTCCCATCCGGGTGGCGCCCTGGGCCGTCGCCTGCTGTTGAAAGTCGAGAACGTCATGCACGCGGGCGACGAACTGCCCCAGGTGCAGCGCGGCACACTGCTCAAGGACGCCTTGCTGGAAATGTCGCGCAAGGGCCTGGGCATGACCGTGGTCATGGAGCATGACGGCCGCCTGGCCGGCGTCTTCACCGACGGCGACCTGCGTCGTAGCCTGGATCGCAACATCGACGTGCACAAGACGCTCATCGACGAAGTCATGACCGTTCACGGCAAGACCGCCCGCGCCGAAATGCTCGCCGCCGAAGCCTTGAAGATCATGGAAGACCACAAGATCAGCGCACTGGTAGTGGTCGATCACCAGGATCGTCCGACCGGCGCCCTGAACATGCACGACCTGCTGCGCGCCGGAGTGATGTAAATGACCCAGGACCTGATGCAACGCGCCCAAGCCATCAAGCTGGCCGTCTTCGACGTGGACGGCGTGCTGACCGACGGCCGCCTGTACTTCCTCGAGGACGGCAGCGAATTCAAGACCTTCAACACCCTCGATGGCCACGGCATCAAGATGCTCATGGCCTCGGGCGTAACCACCGCGATCATCAGTGGACGCAAGACCCCCGTGGTCGAGCGCAGGGCAAAGAACCTGGGCATTCCACACCTGTTCCAGGGCCGCGAAGACAAGCTGGTGGTGCTGGACGGCCTGCTCGCCGAGCTGGGCCTGAGCTACGAGCAGGTCGCCTACCTGGGCGACGACCTTCCCGACCTCCCGGTAATCCGCCGGGTGGGCCTGGGCATGGCCGTGGCCAATGCCGCGACCTTCGTCCGCGAGCACGCCCACGGCGTCACCCAGGCACGCGGCGGCGAAGGCGCAGCCCGCGAGTTCTGTGAATTGATCATGCAGGCCCAGGGTACCCTGGACGCTGCCAACGCCCATTACCTGTAGGCCACGCCATGCTCAGCAAGAAACTTCGAAATGCCGTGCTGCTGGCAGCCATCGCTGCGCTGCTGGTGGCGGTCGGCTATTGGAACATCAGCCCCGAGAGCTTCCTCGACAAGCCCACGGCCCAGGTCGACGAAAGCGCCATCGACTACTATGCGATCAACGCCCACAGCGTACAGTACCTGCCCGACGGCAGGCTGCAATACGAAATGACCGCGGACAAGGTCGAGCACCTGAAGGCCAGCGAAGTCACCCTGGTGACCACGCCAGACATGCACATCTACCGTGGGACAGCGTTCCCATGGCATGTGCAGAGCGTGCGCGCCGAGGTCAACCCGGACGGTACCGAGGTCGAACTGATCGACAACGTGCGGATCGCCCGCACCGACGAAAAACAACGCGACACCCTGATCACCAGTAGCCGCATGACGGTGTTCCCGCAGAAGCAATATGCGCAGACCGCCCAAGCCGTTAGAATCGACGGCGCCGGTGGCACGACTACGGGTGTAGGAATGAAAGCATATTTGGAAGACGGCAGGATGGACCTGCTGTCCAACGTAAGAGGACAGTATGAGGCTCGTTAAAACCCTCCCCCTTTTGCTCAGCCTGAGCGCAGCACTGGGAAGCGCGAGCGCCTTGGCCCTGCCGAACGACCGTGACCAGCCAATCCGCATCCAGGCGGACAACGCCCATCTGGACGACAAACAGGGCGTTGCCACCTACACCGGCGATGTGATCATCACCCAGGGCTCGATGATGATCAAAGGCAACACCGTGACCATGACTCGCGCCGCCTCCGGCGACATCGACGTCGTGACCTCGGTGGGCAACCTGGCCTACTTCGAGCAGCAGCAGAGCGCTGCAAAACCCGACAAGATGAAGGGCTGGGCCGTCACCATCCAGTACCAGGCGCAGAAGGATATCGTCATCCTCACCGACCGCGCCAAGGTCGAGAACGAAGGCAACACCACCGAAGGCGAGAAGATCGTCTACAACACCAAGACCCAGGTGGCGACCGCTGGCCGTGGTGGTAACGTGACCGCACCTCGTCAGCGTATCGACATGGTGATCCAACCGAAGAAAAAGGCCGAGTAAATGGCAACCCTCAAAGCCCAGCACCTGGCCAAGAGCTACAAGGGCCGCCAGGTCGTCCGTGACGTCAGCCTGTCGATCGACAGCGGCCAGATCGTCGGCCTGCTCGGCCCCAACGGCGCCGGCAAGACCACCTGCTTCTACATGATCGTAGGGCTGGTCCAGGCCGACCAGGGCCGCGTGCTCATCGACAGCAACGATGTCAGCCACCAGCCCATGCATGGCCGGGCCCAGGCAGGCATCGGCTATCTGCCGCAGGAAGCGTCGATCTTCCGCAAGCTGTCGGTCGCCGACAACATCATGGCCATCCTCGAGACACGCAAGGACCTGGACCGCGATGGACGGCGCAAGGAGCTGGAAAGCCTGCTGCAGGAGTTTCATATCAGCCACATCCGCGACAACCTCGGCATGAGCCTGTCCGGTGGCGAACGCCGTCGCGTCGAAATTGCCCGCGCCCTGGCGACTGCGCCGAAATTCATCCTGCTGGACGAACCCTTCGCCGGCGTCGACCCGATTTCCGTGGGTGATATCAAACAGATCATCCACCATCTGAAGGCCAAGGGCATCGGCGTACTGATCACCGACCACAACGTGCGCGAAACGCTCGACATCTGCGAGACCGCCTATATCGTCAACGATGGTCAACTGATCGCCGAAGGCGACGCCGAGACCATCCTGGCCAACCAGTTGGTCAAGGAAGTCTACCTGGGCCACGAGTTCCGACTCTGACGCCCGGGAGCTGCCTGGAGCATTGGAAATGCCTGGTGAAACGGGCTTAAGTGTTACAGTGCTCTAGGCAAACGCTACAATTTCAGGCATATAACTTGCTTAAGATTTGGCGCTTCGGCGCCCTGTAGTGGATGGCGCATGCGCGCCGGCGAACAAGGTATTAAGCCCCAGCCATGAAACCATCGCTCGTCCTAAAAATGGGCCAGCAACTGACGATGACCCCGCAGTTGCAACAGGCCATCCGTCTGCTCCAGCTCTCCACCCTGGACCTCCAGCAGGAAATCCAGGAAGCGCTGGAATCCAATCCGATGCTCGAACGTCAGGAAGACGGCGACGACTTCGACAACAGCGATCCGATGGCGGAAAACGGCGAAAGCAAACCTGCCGCCGAAGCCCAGGACAACAGCTTCCAGGAAACCACCGTCAGCACGGAAAACCTCGAAGAAGGCGAGTGGAACGAGCGCATCCCCAACGAACTGCCGGTCGACACGGCCTGGGAAGACATCTACCAGACCAGCGCCAGCAGCCTGCCCAGCAACGATGACGACGAGTGGGACTTCACCACCCGCACCTCTGCCGGCGAAAGCCTGCAGAGCCACCTGCTGTGGCAGCTCAACCTGGCACCGATGTCCGACACCGACCGCCTGATCGCGGTCACCCTCATCGACAGCATCAACGACCAGGGCTACCTGGAAGACAGCCTCGAGGAAATCTGCGCCGGATTCGATCCCGAGCTGGACATCGAGCTGGATGAAGTCGAAGCGGTGCTGCACCGCATCCAGCAATTCGAGCCGGCCGGCGTCGGCGCCCGCAACCTGGGCGAATGCCTGCTGCTGCAACTGCGCCAGCTGCCGGCGAGCGTGCCGTGGATGGCCGAAGCCCAGCGCTTGGTCACCGACTACATCGACCTGCTCGGCAGCCGCGACTACAGCCAGCTGATGCGTCGCATGAAGCTCAAGGAAGACGAGCTGCGCCAGGTCATCGAGCTGGTGCAAAGCCTCAATCCGCGCCCGGGTTCGCAGATCGAATCCAGCGAGCCGGAGTACGTGATCCCGGACGTCATCGTACGCAAGGACAGCGACCGCTGGCTGGTCGAACTGAACCAGGAAGCGGTGCCTCGCCTGCGAGTCAATCCGCAGTATGCAGGCTTCGTCCGCCGCGCCGACACCAGCGCCGACAACACCTTCATGCGCAACCAGCTGCAGGAAGCGCGCTGGTTCATCAAGAGCCTGCAAAGCCGCAACGAGACGCTGATGAAAGTGGCCACGCAAATCGTCGAACATCAGCGCGGCTTCCTCGATCATGGCGACGAAGCCATGAAACCGCTGGTGCTGCACGACATCGCCGAAGCGGTAGGCATGCACGAATCGACCATTTCGCGGGTCACCACACAGAAGTACATGCACACCCCCCGTGGCATCTACGAATTGAAATACTTTTTCTCGAGCCACGTGAGCACCGCCGAAGGCGGCGAATGCTCGTCTACGGCGATCCGCGCGATCATCAAGAAACTGGTGGCCGCGGAAAATCAGAAAAAGCCATTGAGTGACAGCAAGATCGCTGGTTTACTGGAGGCACAAGGCATCCAGGTAGCCCGCCGCACCGTCGCCAAGTACCGCGAATCGCTGGGGATTGCCCCGTCGAGCGAGCGCAAGCGATTGATGTAGCGCCGGGATGTGCCACAGCGTTTCAGTGGCAGGTGCAATACCTGCCTCTTTATGCACGGGCAACAAAGGAGAAGCTGTATGCAAGTCAACATCAGTGGCCAGCATGTAGAAGTCACCCAACCACTGCGCGAATACGTGCTCGAGAAGCTCGCCCGCGTGGAAGGACATTTCGACAAGATCACCAATGCAACGGTGATCATGAAAGTCGAAAAGCTGCAGCAGAAGGTTGAAGCGACACTCCAGATTCCCGGCGGCGAAGTGGTCGCCAACGCTGAACACCAAGACATGTATGCCGCGATCGACGCACTGGCTGACAAGCTCGACCGCCAACTGAAAAAACACAAGGAAAAACAGCAAAGCCTGCTGCAAGGTGCAGCTGCCCGCTGATCCCCCTCATCCATGATCCGACTTGAAACCATCCTGACCCCCGGCCGTTCCCTCGTGAACGTGCCGGGCGGCAGCAAGAAGCGCGCCCTGGAAAAGGTCGCCAACCTGATTGCCGAGCAAGTACCTGAGCTTGCGATGCAAGACGTCTTCGAAAAGCTCATCGCTCGCGAAAAACTGGGCTCCACCGGTTTCGGTAATGGCATCGCCATTCCACACTGCCGCCTGGAAGGTTGTACTGCCCCCGTCAGCGCCCTGCTGCATCTGGACGCTCCCATCGACTACGACGCCATCGACGGCGCCCCTGTAGACCTGCTGTTCGTGCTGCTGGTCCCGGAAGCGGCCACCGATGCCCACCTCGAACTGCTGCGCCAGATCGCCAGCATGCTCGATCGCAAGGAAGTCCGTGATCGCCTGCGTGCCGCCGACAGCAGCGAAGCCCTCTACCAGGTAGTCCTGGACGCACAGAACGAGCACTGAACATGCGCCTGATCATCGTCAGCGGCCGGTCCGGCTCCGGCAAGAGCACCGCGCTCGATGTGCTGGAAGACAACGGCTACTACTGCATCGACAACCTGCCCGCCGGGTTGCTGCCGCAGTTGGCGGAAAACGCGCTGATCAATACCGAACTGATGCAACCCAAGGTCGCCGTGTCCATCGATGCGCGCAACCTGCCAAGCCATCTGTCGCGCTTCCCCGAATTGCTCGAGGACGCTCGCGCGCGTCACATCCAGTGTGACGTGCTGTACCTGGACGCCGACGAGGACACGCTGCTCAAGCGGTTCTCCGAAACCCGCCGTCGCCACCCGCTGACCAACGCGGACCGTTCGCTCGCCGAAGCGATCCGCGTCGAAAGCGAACTGCTCGGCCCCATCGCCGACCTCGCCGACCTCAAGATCGATACCACCAGCCTTAATCTTTACCAGCTGCGTGACTCGATCAAGCTGCGCCTGCTCAACCAGCCTGAACCCGGCACCGCTTTTCTCGTCGAATCCTTCGGTTTCAAACGCGGCATGCCGGTGGACGCCGATCTGGTGTTCGACGTGCGCTGCCTGCCAAACCCTTACTGGAAACCCGAGTTGCGCGAGCACTCTGGCCTTGAAGCGCCAGTGATCGAGTACCTGGCAGCACAACCGGACGTCGAGGAAATGTTCCAGGACATCTCCAGCTACCTGTTGAAGTGGCTACCGCGCTTTGCCGCCAGCAACCGCGCCTACGTCACCATCGCCATCGGCTGCACCGGCGGACACCACCGCTCTGTCTATATCACCGAGCGCCTCGGACAACTGCTGCAGCAAACCCTGAAAAACGTCCAGGTCCGTCACCGCGACCTCTAACCCACAGGATCCACCCCACGATGCCCGCCCGCGAAATCACCATCATCAACAAGCTGGGCCTGCACGCCCGGGCGGCAGCCAAGTTCGTCGGCGTGGCCGGGAAGTTCCCCTGCCAGGTTCGGGTCGGGCGAGCCCCCGACAAGCTGGTGGACGGCAAGAGCATCATGGCAGTGATGATGCTGGCCGCGGGCAAAGGCACCCAAGTGCACCTGCATACCGAAGGCGAGCAGGACAACGACGCACTGGATGCACTGGTGGCGCTGATCAACAATTATTTCGACGAAGGCGAGTAAGCTCCCGCCCCGTCCCTTGCCTGACAGCCTCAGGACATCGCAGTGTCCATCACCATCATCAGGCAGAAGCCGATGCATAACCCCAGGCTTGCCAGGCGATGATTGCCATTGCTGCGTGACTCGGGAATGATTTCCTGGGTCACCACCAGCAACATCGCTCCTGCCGCACACGCAAGCCCAAGCGGTAGCAGCAGCTCGGCAACATTCACCAGCCAGGCACAGATCACCGCCGCCACCGGCTCCACCAGCCCGGATGCAGCACCGATCAGGAAGGCCTTGAACCGCGACATCCCAGCCCCCGCCAACACCAACGCGATCACCAGCCCCTCCGGCACGTCCTGCAAGGCAATGCCCATGGCCAGGCTGTCGGCGTCTGGCATGCCGCCGCCAGCGGAAACACCAATAGCCATGCCTTCCGGGATGTTGTGCGCGATGATCGCGGCCACGAACAGCCAGATCCGCGCAGCGATCACCGGCTGATTGCCTTGCCCGACCATGGACTCCGGCGAAACCCCGGAGATTCTCAAGTCGACCAGGAACAGGCACAGCGCCCCGAACAACAACCCGGCACTGACCAGGCCACCGGCGCCCCAAGGGCTGAAGCCAATGGACTGAGCCGCATCAAGGCCCGGGATGATCAGAGAGAACGCGGTGGCTGCCAACATCACCCCAGCACCGAAGCCAAGCAAGGTGTCAGCTACCGCCACAGGCATGTTGCGGATCACCAGCACCGGTACCGCGCCCAGCGCCGTGCCCAGTGCGCACAATGCACCGCCTTCAAGCGCACGTAACATGCGCGGCTCCAGGTCCAACCAGGCGATGCCCCGCGCCACCAACAGCGCGGTTCCGACAAGCAACAGCAAAGTCCCAAGCGCCAGTCGGAACAGGCGCACACTGCTGACAGACATCACCTCGGAGCGCATGACAGATCGACTCACTTCAGGGCTTCAAGGTAGCGACGCTCAACTTCCGTCCAATCGACGACGTTGTAGAAGGCACCGATGTATTCCGGACGACGGTTCTGGTACTTCAGGTAGTAAGCGTGCTCCCACACGTCCAACCCCAGGATCGGTGTGTTGCCGTGCATCAGCGGACTGTCCTGGTTGCCGCTGCTCTCCACCACCAGCGTCTTGGCCGGGGTCACGCTGAGCCAGGCCCAACCACTGCCGAAACGGGTCAGCGCGGCCTTGGTGAACGCCTCCTTGAACGCCTCGAAGCCGCCGAGCTGCGTATCGATGGCCTGGGCGACCTGCCCCTGGGGTTGACCACCGCCCTTGGGTGACATCACGGTCCAGAACAACGCATGGTTGGCGTGGCCGCCGCCCTGATTGATCACCGCTCCTTGCAGCTTTTCGGGCAACTGCTTGACCGCGCCGACCAGCTTGTCGATCGGCCATTCGGCCCACTCGGTCCCTTCGATGGCGGCGTTGAGGTTGTTCACATAGGTCTGGTGGTGCTTGCTGTGGTGAATCTCCATGGTCTGGGTATCGATGTGCGGCTCCAGCGCATCGTAGGCGTAAGGCAGTGCAGGCAAGGTGTGGGGCATGTCAGTGAATTCCGTATGCAGGTGAACGGTGGGTGGCATCCGGCCGGGCAGCCAGTTCGCTCGCTTCAGGCACATGGCGATTGAGCAAGCGCTCGGTGCGTGGGTACTGGCCGTATTCGGCGATAAAGCTCAACAGCTCGGTGTAGGTACGCCCGCTGTGGCGCAACGCGGCATCACGCAGGACCTGGGGCAGGCGCGGCTCCTGACTGGCCTGTAGCAGCCGCTGATGGGCCGCACACAGGTAATCGGCGCTTTCGTGGGGCTGATTCAGGCGCAGGTGCAGGTCAGCCAGGTTGTGGTGGGCGATGACAAAGGCCGCCACCGCCTCGTCAACGTCATGCCAGCGCTCGAACAGCACCTGCGCCAGGGCCAGGGCTTGCAGGTAGTGCTCCCGGGCGTCTACCAGTTCGCCTTGGTCGAACAGGCGATTAGCGGTTTCCGTAGTGCGTTTCCAATGCTGCATGACGTGTCTCCTGGGCGAGGACCGTGGATCAGATACCGCCAGCGGTGAGTTTTTCCGGATCCAGCAGGGCCTCGAGCTGATCACGCGACAAGTCGGTATGCTCCAGCGCCACCTCCACGATCGGGCGACCTTGCTTGTAGGCGGTCTTGGCAATCTCGGCGGCCTTGAGGTAGCCGATGATCGGGTTCAGTGCCGTGACCAGGATCGGATTGCGCGACAGCGCCTCCTTGAGCTTCGGCTCATTGACCTTGAAGCTGGCGATCGCCTTATCTGCCAGCAGGCGACTGGCATTGGCCATCAGCTCGATGCTCTCCAGCAAGTTGCGGGCGATCACCGGCAGCATGACATTGAGTTCGAAATTACCCGACTGGCCGGCGACGGCGATGGTCGCGTCGTTGCCGATAACCTGCGCGGCAACCATCGCAGTGGCCTCGGGAATCACCGGGTTGACCTTGCCCGGCATGATCGAAGAGCCCGGTTGCAGCCCCTCGAGCTCGATTTCGCCAAGCCCGGCCAGGGGGCCTGAGTTCATCCAGCGCAGGTCGTTGGCGATCTTCATCAGCGCGACAGCGGTGGTCTTGAGCTGGCCGGACAACGCCACGGCCGTGTCCTGGGAGCCGATCAGGGCGAACAGGTTTTCCCCAGGGGTGAACGGGATACGGGTCAGGTCGCTCAGTTCACGGGCAAAGCCCACGGCGAATTGCGGGTGGGCATTGATCCCGGTGCCGACCGCTGTGCCGCCCTGGGCCAGCGCCTGCAGGGCGGGCAAGGTGGCTTCCAGATGCGCTTGGGCACCCTTGATCTGTGCCGCCCAGCCCCCCAGGACCTGACTCATGCGGACCGGCATGGCATCCATCAGGTGGGTGCGGCCGGTCTTGACGTAACGGTGAACCTCGACAGCCTTGGCCTCGATCACCTGAACCAGATGCCCCAGCGCCGGCAGCAGTTGCTCGTGCAGGGCCAGCGCCGCGCTGACATGAATGGTGGTCGGAATGATGTCGTTGCTGCTCTGACCGCAATTGACATGGTCGTTGGCGTTGATCTCGTCACCCAGCACACGACTGGCCAGGGTTGCGATGACCTCGTTGGCGTTCATGTTGGAGCTGGTGCCGGAGCCGGTCTGGAACACGTCCACCGGGAAATGCTGGATGAAGTCCTCGGCCAGCAGTTGCTCGACCGCCTTGACGATGGCACCGCCCTGCTCCGCGCTCAGTTGCTCCAGCGCGATGTTGGCCTTGGCTGCTGCGGCCTTGGCCAACAGCAGTGCCCGAATGAACTGCAGCGGCATGCGCTGGCCGCTGACCGGGAAGTTGTCGACCGCGCGCTGGGTCTGGGCACCATATAGCGCCTGGGCAGGCACCTGCAGTTCGCCCATGCTGTCACGCTCGATACGGGTATTACTCATCATCGGATCCTTGCATCAGTTCATCGAGGGAAATCGAAGGCAGCAACACGCAACTGGCCAGTTGCATCGCATAGGGCTGCCAGCGCTCGTTCTGCTCGCAACGGTCGAGGTTGCGCAGGTCAAGCAGCGGGCGCCAGGCCTGATCAAGGCACTGGCAGCGCCAATGCCAGGGCAACATGCGGTCGCAGGCGGTATCCAGCAGCAGACGGAAGGAGGTCAACGCCACGGTCCAGGGCGAGGTCTCGGTGCAACAGACCAGATAGCGCCCCTCGGCCAGATAGTGTTCGATCAGCCGCGGTTCGTCCGGCTCGAGGGCACAGCGGATGCGCCGACTCAACCAGCGCCAGTTTTCCAGGTAGGGCAATTCGTGGAGGACGGTTTTCATGAACATCATCGCCGGGGTTGCTGGATAATGATATTCATTATTAATTGATAATTAGAATCACTTCAAGGGCGGAGCCACAAACAAAAAACCCGGCGCGATGGCCGGGTTTGTCGTCAAGCGTGGGTCAGCGGTGCGCCGTCAGCTACCGGCGACGGTCATTCGTTCGATCAGCACTGAACCGCTGTGAATATTGCTGCGCGTTTCAATATCGCTGCCAATCGCCACAATCTGCTGGAACATGTCTTTCATATTGCCGGCGATGGTCACTTCCTGGACCGGGAACTGGATTTCACCGTTCTCCACCCAGAAACCCGCAGCGCCACGGGAGTAGTCGCCAGTTACCATGTTCAGGCCATGCCCCATCAGTTCGGTCACCAGCAAGCCGCGCCCCATGCGACGGATCAGTGCAGCCTGGTCTTCGACGCCATGGGTGACGAACAGGTTATGCACCCCGCCTGCGTTGGCGGTGCTGGGCAGTTTGAGCTTGCGACCGGCATAGGTACCCAGGATGTAGGACACCAGTTCGCCCTTGTCGATGAACGGTTTGGCATAAGTGGCCAGGCCATCGCCGTCGAACGCGGCACTGCCCAGCGCACGTGGAATGTGCGGACGCTCGTCGATGGTCAGCCAGGTCGGGAACAGACGCTGGCCCAGGGTGCCTTCAAGGAACGACGACTTGCGGTAAAGGTTGCCACCAGAGATCGCCGACAGGAAGCTGCCGAACAACCCGCCAGCCAGTTCCGCAGCGAACAGCACCGGCACCTCGCAGGTCGGCACTGGACGTGCGCCCAGACGGCTGGCGGCACGCTGGGCAGCGCGCTGGCCAATACTGCGCGGGTCGGCCAGCAATTGGCCTTGGCGATTGACGTCATACCAGTAGTCGCGCTGCATCTGCCCTTCGCCTTCGGCGATCATCACACAGCTCAGGCTGTGGCGCGTCGAGGCGTAGCCACCGATGAAGCCGTGACTGTTGCCATACACCCGCACGCCCTGGTGCGTGTTGAGGGTGGTGCCGTCGGCATTGAGAATACGCTTGTCGGCATCGAAGGCGGCCGCCTCGCACTCCAGGGCCATCTCGATGGCACGCTCGGGCTCGATGTCCCAATCGTGGTAGAGGTCGAGGTCGGGCATTTCACGCGCCATCAGTGCCGCGTCGGCCAAGCCCGAGCACTCATCCTCGGAGGTGTGCTTGGCAATGGCCAATGCAGCAGCCACTGTTTCGCGAATGGCCTCCGGACCGCTCGCCGAAGTACTGGCCGAGCCCTTGCGCTGGCCCACGTAGAGGGTGATGCCAAAGCCCTGGTCGCGGTTGAACTCGACTGTTTCGACCTCGCGCTGGCGCACGCTGGTGGACAGGCCCTGCTCCAGCGAAACCGCCACCTCGCAGGCGCTGGCGCCCTGGCGGCGCGCTTCGGCAACGATCGCCTCGACCTGCTCCTGCAACGCTGGCAGGTCCTTAGGACCTACGCTCTGGACTGCACTCATGGTTTTCTCCACTCAAATTCTGCGTTCGGCGAGGGCCATTCTTCGACCGGGCCGGACAAAGCGGCCCCCGACTGGTTATCATGGCGGCGATTTCCTGCGGACTGCCACCATGGTTGATTCATACGACGACGCCTTCGACGGCGAAAAAAGCAAGACCCAGATCAAGCGCGAGCTGCATGCGCTGGTCGAACTCGGCGAGCGCCTCACCACGCTCAAGCCCGATATCCTCGCGCGCCTGCCACTCACCGACGAGTTGCGCAAAGCACTGGAGGAAGCGTCCAAACACACCGCCCACGGTGCCCGCAAACGCCACATGTCGTTCGTCGGCAAGCTGATGCGCGTACAGGACCTGGAGGCCATCCATGCGCTGCTCGAGCAGATAGACAGCTCCACGCGCCAGTACAACGAACGTTTCCACGGCCTCGAGCGCTGGCGCGACCGGTTGATCGACGGCAACGACGAAGACCTCGAGCGCTTCGTCCAGGAGTTCCCCGATACCGATCGCCAGCAACTGCGCTCGCTGATCCGCCATGCCCAGCACGAAAAGGCGCGGAACAAGCCGCCTGCCGCTGCGCGCAAGGTGTTCAAGTACATTCGTGACCTCGACGAGCTGCAACGCGGCCTGCGCTGAGCACCGCCACCGACCGCTTGTAGGCGCGGTATCGCGTCGCGAAAGGGCTGCACGGCAGCCCCGTCTGTGTCGCCGAGATCTCGAGGCCGCCTGGCGGCCTTTGCGCGACACAAGGCCACTCCTGCAGGCAGGGCTTGTCATCAAGCCCCGGTACCGCCCACGGTGATAGCGTCCAGCTTCAGGGTCGGCTGGCCAACACCAACCGGCACCGACTGCCCATCCTTGCCACAGGTACCGACTCCGCTGTCCAGGGCCAGGTCGTTACCGACCATCGACACCCGGCTCATCGCCTCCGGCCCATTGCCGATCAGGGTCGCACCCTTGACCGGCGCGGTGATCTTGCCGTCTTCGATCAGGTACGCCTCGCTGGTGGAGAACACGAACTTGCCACTGGTAATGTCCACCTGGCCGCCGCCGAGATTGGCACAGTAGATGCCCTTCTTCACCGAGGCGATGATCTCCTGCGGGTCACTCTCGCCGGCACGCATGTAGGTGTTGGTCATGCGCGGCATCGGCAGGTGCGCATAGGATTCGCGTCGACCATTGCCGGTCACCGCCATACCCATCAGGCGGGCATTGAGCTTGTCCTGCATGTAGCCCTTGAGGATGCCGTTCTCGATCAGCGTGGTGCATTCGGTCGGCGTGCCTTCGTCATCGACGCTCAGCGAACCGCGACGGCCTTCCAGCGTGCCGTCATCGACGATGGTGCACAGCTTCGACGCCACCGCCTCACCGATCCGCCCGCTGTAGGCCGAGCTGCCTTTGCGGTTGAAGTCACCTTCCAGACCGTGGCCGACTGCTTCATGCAGCAGTACGCCCGACCAACCGGGACCGAGCACCACCGGCAGCGTGCCGGCCGGTGCAGGTTGCGCCTCGAGGTTGACCAGCGCTTGGCGCAGCGCCTCGCGGGCATAGCCCATCACCCGCTCTTCGGTGAAGTAGCGGTAGTCGGTACGCCCGCCCCCGCCCTGGCCGCCCCGCTCGCGGCGACCGTTGTGTTCGACGATGACGCTGACGTTGAAACGCACCAGCGGCCGCACATCCGCGGCCAGGCTGCCATCGGCCGCCGCCACCAGGATCCGCTCCCACACGCCCGCCATGCTCACGCTGACCTGCTGGATACGCGGGTCGAGGGCACGGGTGGCAGCATCGACGCGCTTGAGCAGTTCGACTTTCTCGGCGCGGCTCAGGACATCGAGCGGGTTGCCCGGTGCGTACAGGGCGGTCACGTCCTGGCTGCGGAAGGCCTGCACCTTGCCGTTCTGGCCGGCGCGGGAGATCGAGCGGGCGGCGCGCGCCGCTGACGTCAGGGCTTCAAGGTTGATTGCGTTGCTGTAGGCGAAGCCGGTCTTCTCGCCAGACAATGCACGCACGCCGACACCCTGGTCGAGGTTGAAGCTGCCTTCCTTGACGATACCGTCTTCCAGTGCCCAGGTTTCCGAGATCTGCCCCTGGAAATACAGGTCGGCAGCGTCGATGCCGGGCCCTGCCAACTCACCCAGCACAGCCTGCAGGCTGTCCAGGGTCAGTCCGCCCGGGGCCAGGAGCTGCTCGCTGACGGTGGATAACATCTGGCTCATAGTCACTCCGAGGTGTGCGCAGGCCGCAAGGCGTCCTGCGAGAAAAAGCGCCGGTGCGAAACGACCGGCATGCGCGCCCGTATGGACGCTTGTTCTTCAGCGTCGCGCTCGGCGAGCAATATCGCTTCGCCATGCGCATGTTCGGCGACGATCCGCCCCCAAGGGTCGACGATCGCCGCATGGCCATGGGTTTCCCGCGGGCCTGGATGGATACCGCCCTGCGCGGCGGCCAGCATGTAGCACTGGGTTTCGATGGCGCGGGCACGGATCAACACTTCCCAATGTGCCGCGCCGGTCACCGCAGTGAACGCCGACGGCGCGCTGATCAGCTCGGCCCCGGCAGCGCGCAGGGCGCTGTAGAGCTCGGGAAAGCGCAAGTCGTAGCACACCGACAAGCCCAGGCGTCCAACCGGCGTATCGGCCACCACCACCTGCGCGCCATGGGCGTAATCGTCCGATTCACGGTAGCGCCCGCGGTTGTCGGCCACGTCCACATCGAACAGGTGCAGCTTGTCGTAACGCGCGGCGATCTCGCCGTCCTCATCGACCAGCAGCGAGCAGGCATGGGCCTTGGCCTCGGGTTCATCGACCGGCGGCAACGGCAAGGTGCCGGCAACAATCCATAACCTGAGGTCGCGTGCGGCACGTTTCAACCATGGCAGGATCGGGCCTTCGCCAAGCGCCTCGGCGCGACCGATCGCCGCCGCATCGCGCCGCCCCATGGCCGCGAAATTCTCCGGCAGCACCGCCAGCCGTGCACCGCTGTCAGCGGCCTGCTCCAGCAGCACGTGAGCGCGCTGCAGGTTGGCCAGTACGCCGTCCTGGCTGACCATCTGGATCACTGCTGACTTCATGACCACTCCTAGCGCGATTTATCGAAAGGTTTCACAAAGGTGATTTTAGGCTCTTTGACCGGACCTTCGACCCGATAGTGCACGCTGGCGAAGCGCGCGACCCGATCGCCGATCAGCCGATCGACAAGGAACAACGCGCCGCCGACCGCAGGTGCCCCGACGATCAGCGCCGCCAACGGCAGGTTGTTGGTGACCGGCAGGGTCACCTGCAGGTTGGCATCGATACGGTCGCGCACAAAGTCGAGGGTGCCATCGAGCTCGAAATTGCTGGAGGGGCCGGTGACAGCGATCGGTTCACGGGTGACATAAACGCCCTCGCTGGCCACCAGCAGGCCCTTGACCCGATCATAGGCCAGCCCCTCGCCGAACAGGTCGGAGAAGTCCAGGCGCAGACGACGACCAATGGAGTTGAAGTTGAGCAGGCCGAACACCCGCAACGCCTGGGCGCTCCCCTCGACCTCGACGAACTGGCCGGTGCGCAGCGAGGCATCGAGGCTGCCGGAGAATCGCTTGAGGTTGACCCAGGCCGGCGAACCCGGCCAACGACCATCGACATCCATGCGGAAATCGCGGCTGGTGACCGTGGGCGCGAAGCCCCAGGCCTTGAGCACGTCACCCAGGTCCTTGCCGTCCAGGCGCCCCTTGTACCAACTGTTGGTGCTGCCGGGAACACCTTCCCAGCCGCCGCTGCCGTCGATGTGCAGGCCCTTGAGATTGAGGTCGATGTCGTCCAGCGACACACCACGGGCATTCGGCCGCAGCTTGACCGAGGCGCTGCCGAACAGGTCGTCACCGCGATACAACTTGTCGATGCTCAGGTCCAGGACCGGCGCCTTGCGCGGGTCGAAGGCGGCCAGCGGATCAGGCGAATCTTCGGCCTGGGCTTCCTGCGGATCGGCCGGCGGCAGGCGCAAGGTCTGCAGTTTCACCACCATGGGCGCGGCCTTGGCATCCGGGATCCGCGCATTGCCGATCACTTCCTTGCTGTCCAGGCGCAGGTCCCAGGCGCTGGCAACACGAGCCAGACGCACCACTGCCTGGTTGAGGTCGGTGCCGAATGCCTTCAACTGGCCAATGCTCACATCCACGCTCTGCAGGCCCTGTCGTGCACTGCCACCTGGGTCTTGACCTGCATATTTGTCCAACTGCTGCTGCCAGGGCTCGAGGTCCAGCGATTCGAGGCGCCCACGCACCCGCAGGCCCTGGCCGCCCGGCACGCTCGCATCGCCACCGCCGAGCACCAACTCGCCGCGTCCCTGGGCCAGCTTGTCGAGCGAAGCTGCGTAGGCCAACCGCGCCACATCGGCGTAGCTTGCGTCAAAGCGCCGCTCGGCACCTTGCAGGTTCATGCTGAAGCTACTGTCGCGTGACTCGCCCGCCGTCTTGCCGAAGGGCGCTGGCAGGTCGATGGTCAGCCCCTTGAGCGACGAGTTGACGCTCAGGCGATTGTCGCGGCTCCCCAGGCTGACCTGAAGTTGGTAGGGGATATCGCCCGAGGCCGGGAGTGCCTGCTTGAACTGCAGCCAGTCGGTCAACGACTTTAGCGGCACCTGGCCGGTGGCGTTGATCCGGGTCTGAATCTGGCCACCCTGCCCTTCGGCGAGAATCTGCGCAGTCACCGGCCTGTCGAAGGCCTGGAGGCTGATGCCCTTGCCGCTCAAGCCCTTGTCGAGGTCGAAGGTGAAGTCACCCTTCAAGCGGCTCAGATCGAGTGCCGGGGGCTCCACCTTGAGGCGGGCATCCGAAGTCGAGAAATCCACCAGCACCTTGGGACGCAGACCGTGCTCCAGCGGGATGTCCAACTTGACCTTGCCCTGCAGCGGGCCCTCGCCTTCCCAGCCGGCGAAGATCTCGCCAGTGCCGATCGGTGCCTCTTTCAGAATCTTCAGGCCGTCGCCCAGGCTGCCGTCGAACTCGCCGTCCAGGTACAGGCGGCTATGCTGGTCGCCCTCGACATGGGGGATGTTGACGCTGACATCACTGACCCGGGTGTCGAGCAGCAGACCCTTGCTGGCCTGGATGCGCACACCGGTATCCTCGATGTACACATTGCCGTCCACCTGCTGCACCTGCGGCCAGCCCGGCTGGAAATCGAGCGCTGCGTCATGCACCTTGAAGAACAGGCTGATACTGCGCGAATGCGCCGGGGCGTTGTGGTTCAGCGATCCCTGGTACTGGAAATAGCCCTCGTCGACCGCACCCTTGACGATGGCACTGCGAAGCCACTCATCCAGCGCCGGGCTGAGCACTTCCGGCAGGTACTTGGCCGTGTAGCGGCCATCGCCCTCTGTGAGGCCGACACGCAGGTCCATATAATCGGCCTGCTCTTCGTGGAACCTGAAACGAATGAGAAAATCGGCGGCGATCTTGCCCTCATCGCCCAGCACCTTGATGTAGGGCGCGATGAGGGTGAAGCCGTCCTTGTCGAGCGCCCAGGTCAGGCGGGCATTGGCTTTCTGGTAGTGCCAGGGTTTGCCGAAGATGGGGTACAGATGCAGCATGAAGGCATCGGTATCCAGGCGTAGTTCGCCGTGCCCGAGATCGCCGCTGATGCTGCCGCTGACATTGCCCGCTGCGGGCGCTCCGTGATACGCATCGAAGCCGATCTTGTCGAGATTGGCGGCGAACTGCAGGCGCTGGTCACCTTCGGCATGGGGACGGATGTCGAGCTGGACGTTACGCAGCGTGCCGGTCACGTTCAGGGCATCGACCACAGTCATCAGGTTGTCCGGCAGCGGTGCCAGGCCATCGATCAGCGGGGTCAGCGGCGTCAGGTCGAGACGATCGGCCTGGACATGCCACACATCCTCAGCAGCCTCCTGCCCAGGACGCTGGCGCGCTTGCAAATGTGTCTCCCAGCGGGTTTCACCGATACTCGCAGCCAACGAATCGACCACGACCTCGTAGCCTTCCTTGCCCCGGCGCACCCAACTGGAGAGCGCCAGGTTGTCGAGAGTCACGGTCTTGCGCCCGGCATAGGCGCCGCGCAGCTGCGGCGCGTTCAGGCGGGCGACGGCGCGCTGCAAATGGCCTTTGTTCCAGTCGATCCAGAATTCGCCCCCCGCACGCAGGGTCTTGGCTCGCCACTGCCCGAGCAGGCTTGGCGGTACCCAGCGCGCCCAATCGCTCTGCGGCAGGCTGACATAGGCCTCCAGGCGTCCATCGCGCCAGGCGTCGGGGGTGGCGCGGCTGCGCAGGTTCAACGCCAGGGGCTGACCGTCGGGCAGGGTCGCGCGCATCTCCAGGCGCTGGCGCGACGGACCGGCTTGCAGACCAAGGCTGACATAGGTGAGCGTGACCGAATCACGGCGCCACGGCTGGAAAGTAACCTGGCTGTCGAACACATCGACCCTGCCCAGTTGCTGGAGGCGTTGCAGCAATTGGGCAGGGTCGAGGGGCGCATCGTCTTTCTTCGGCAGGCCTTCAAGGGTCCAGGCACCTTGCTGGTCTTCATGCAGGATCAGTTGCAGGCCGCCGAGCTGGACATGCGCCAGCCGTACTTCGCGAGCCTTCAAGCTGGCCCACAGGTCGGGCACCAGCTTGACGTCATCCAGGCGCAAGGCTGCAGAGCCTTCGCCCAATTGCAGGTCGCGCAGCCTGAGCACCGGGGCCAGGCCACTCCATCGCCCTTCGAGCGCCCCCACATGCACAGGCAAGCCCAAGGCTTGCTGGGCCTTGTCTTCGAGGTCGGCCCGGTATTCGGCCACCAACGGCACCAGTTGCCGACCGAGGCTGACATACAGTGCCACCAGCACCGCGAGCAAGGCGCACAGCCCCAGCCCCCAACGGGTCAACGCGCCTAGAACGCGGGTCAGACGTTCCATGGCCATTGCCCTCCGAGTCGTCCATTAACTATGGCCGCAAGCGGTGTTTTCGCCTTTGGGCGAACGGTTTCAGAACGCGTCAGAGCAGCACCACATCATATTGTTCCTGGGAATACATGGACTCGACCTGGAAGCGAATGGTTCGCCCGATGAAGGCCTCCAGTTCGGCGACGTTACCTGACTCTTCGTCCAGCAGCCGATCGACTACCTTCTGGTTGGCCAGCACGCGGTAGCCTTCTGCCTGGTAAGCCCGCGCCTCACGAAGAATTTCGCGGAAGATTTCGTAACAAATAGTCTCTGGCGTCTTCAGCTTGCCGCGCCCCTGGCAGGCCAGGCAGGGCTCGCACAGCACCTGCTCTAGGCTTTCACGGGTACGCTTGCGGGTCATCTGTACCAGGCCCAACTCGGTAATGCCGATGATATTGGTCTTGGCATGGTCGCGCTCGAGCTGCTTTTCCAGCGTGCGCAGGACCTGGCGGCGGTGCTCTTCGTCCTCCATGTCGATGAAGTCGATGATGATGATGCCGCCGATGTTGCGCAGGCGCAGCTGTCGCGCAATGGCGGTGGCCGCTTCGAGATTGGTCTTGAAAATGGTCTCTTCGAGGTTGCGATGGCCGACGAAGGCGCCGGTATTGACGTCGATGGTCGTCATCGCCTCGGCAGGATCGACCACCAGGTAGCCCCCGGACTTGAGCGGCACCTTGCGCTCCAGGGCGCGCTGGATCTCGTCCTCGACCCCATAGAGGTCGAAGATCGGCCGCTCGCCGGGATAATGCTCGAGGCGGTCGGCGATTTCGGGCATCAGCTCACCGACGAATTGCGTGGTCTTCTGGAAGGTTTCCCGCGAGTCGATGCGGATCTTCTCGATCTTCGGATTGACCAGGTCGCGCAAGGTGCGCAACGCCAGGCCGAGGTCTTCGTAGATCACTGTCGGCGCACCGCAGGCCTGGATCTGGCTGCCGATCTGCTCCCACAGGCGACGCAGGTAGCGGATGTCCTGGAGAATGTCTTCAGCACGCGCGCCCTCGGCGGCGGTGCGCAGGATGAAGCCACCGGCGTCCTTGATGTTCTCTTGCGCCATCGAGTCGCTGACCACCTGTTTAAGACGGTCACGCTCGGCTTCGTCCTCGATTTTCAGCGAAATGCCGACATGGCTGCTGCGCGGCATGTACACCAGGTAGCGCGACGGGATCGACAACTGGGTGGTCAGGCGCGCGCCCTTGGTGCCGATGGGGTCCTTCGTCACCTGCACCACCAGGGCCTGGCCTTCGTGGACCAGTGCGGTGATGGTCTCGACCGCCGAGCCTTCACGCTGGGAGATCTCCGAGGCGTGGATGAACGCCGCACGCTCCAGACCGATATCGATGAAGGCGGCCTGCATGCCGGGCAGCACACGCACCACCTTGCCCTTGTAGATATTGCCGACGATGCCACGGCGCTGGGTGCGCTCGACATGCACCTCCTGCAGCACTCCGTTCTCCACCACTGCCACGCGTGACTCCATCGGCGTGATGTTGATCAGGATCTCTTCACTCATGGCAGGCTCTCGTCAAAGGTCTTCGGTAATGATGGATCGCTGTCGGGCGGCTGGCTAGCGCTGGACGGTATCCTCATGCTGCCAGCAGGGAATGCCGAACTGCTCCAGCAACTCGGCGGTTTCGCTCAGGGGCAGGCCGACCACGGCCGAATAACTGCCTTCGATGGCGCTGACGAACACCGCACCCAGGCCCTGGATCGCATAGCCACCGGCCTTGTCCAAGGGTTCACCACTGTCCCAGTAGCGACATGCTTCATCGAAAGAGATGGTACGGAAACGAACCTTGGTCGCCACGCACAGGCTCAGGGAGCGCTTGCCGTCGGTCACGGCCACGGCAGTGAGCACCTGGTGCTCGCGCTTGGACAGGTCGCCCAGCATCGCCAGGGCGTGCTCGCGGTTTTCCGGCTTGCCGAGGATCTGGCCGTCGAGCACCACGGCGGTATCGGCGCCGAGCACCACGCCCGGGACATCGAGCAGGTTGAAACCGGCCACCGCCTTGGCTTGCGCCAGGCGCTCGACGTAAGCCTGGGCGGCTTCGCCAACCTGCGGGGTTTCGTCGATGGGGGCGCTGACCACGGTGAATGGCACGCCAATCTGCGCCAGCAGCTCACGTCGACGTGGGGAGCCGGAGGCCAGGTGCAGTCGAGTCATGGGGACATCTCCGTGTCAGTGGCGACGCGTCAGTGGATATGCAGGCGTCGGCGCATGCCGCGCAGGGCAAAGCTGATCCAGGGCCAGAGCAAGGCGCTGATCACCGCCGACCACACCAGTGCAAGCGTCGGCAGGCGATTGCCGGTCAGGGCGCTGAGCCACAGCTGGATCAACTGGGCGATGCCGAACACCACCAGGATCACCAGGCTCTGCTGCCACATGGGGAACATGCGCAGGCGTTGTTGCAGGGACAGCACCAGGAAGGTGATCAAGGTGAGGATCAACGCGTTCTGCCCCAGCAGGGTGCCGTAGAGCACGTCCTCGGCCAGGCCGAGCACGAAGGCGGTGGTCATGCCGACCTTGCTGGGTACGGCCAGGGTCCAGAACGCCAGCAACAGGGCCAGCCACATGGGGCGGAACACCTCCATGAACTGCGGCATCGGCGTGACGCTGAGCAGCAGGCCGATGACGAAGGTCAGCCAGATGGCCCAGCCGTTTCTGCTACGGGTACTGGCCATCATTCTCTCCGGGGCTGTGCAGGCGACGCGGGTGCGGCTGGCGGGTGTGAGGTGGACGAGCCGTGGGCTGGCGCGATGGCGGCAGGTGCTGGCGCATGGGCCGGTGCGCCGCTCGCGGGCGCAGTTGCCGGTGCTGGCACGGCTGCCGGCTTGGCACCCGCACCGTCCTGACGGTCGGCCTCTTCCTGGGCGATCGCTGCATCAGTGGCACGCTGCTCAGGCGTACGTCGATCGCTGAACACCAGCAACATGTACCGGCTGCGATTGAGGGCGGCGGTAGGAATGGCGCGAACGATGGCGAACGGCTGACCGGAGTCGTGAATTACCTCGTTGACCGTGGCCACCGGATAACCGGCCGGGAAACGCTGCCCCATGCCGGAGCTCACCAGCAGATCGCCTTCCTTGATGTCGGCGGTATCGGCCACGTGACGCAGTTCCAGGCGCTCCGGGTTGCCGGTGCCGCTGGCAATGGCGCGCAGGCCGTTGCGGTTGACCTGCACGGGAATGCTGTGGGTGGTGTCGGTCAGCAGCAGCACGCGCGAGGTGTAGGGCATCAGCTCGACCACCTGGCCCATCAGGCCACGGGCATCGAGCACCGGCTGGCCGAGGAACACACCGTCGCGCTCGCCCTTGTTGATCAGGATGCGATGAGTGAAGGGATTGGGATCTACGCCGATCAACTCGGCGACTTCGACCTTTTCGTTGACCAGTGCCGAAGAATTGAGCAATTCGCGCAGGCGCACGTTCTGCTCGGTGAGCGCGGCCAGCTTCTGCAGGCGCCCCTGCAACAGCAGGGCTTCGGTCTTGAGCTTCTCGTTTTCGGCGATCAGCTCGGTGCGGCTGCCGAACTGCCCGGCCACGCCCTGCCACAGACGCTGCGGCAAGTCGGTGACCCAATAGGATTCCATCAGCACCAGCCCCATCTGGCTGCGTACCGGCTTGAGCACGTCAAAGCGCGAGTCGACCACCATCAGCGCGACCGACATCACCACCAGCACGAGCAGACGAACGCCCAGCGAAGGGCCCTTGGAGAAAAGCGGTTTAATGGGCCGTTCCTCGTGGACGACGATTCAAGCGGTCATTGCACGAGGTCAATGCAACCACCAGCCTGCGGATTGACGGAAACGACGCCCGACGGACGTCAACAGCGCATACAGGTAGCACTGTGCGTGCCACCTGTAAACCAGGCGATCTTCAGCGACGGCTGGACAGCGCCAGGACTCACTCGCTGGAGAGCAGGTCCATGGCGTGCTTGTCCATCATCTCCAGCGCACGACCACCGCCACGGGCGACGCAGGTCAGCGGGTCTTCGGCAACGATCACCGGCAGGCCGGTTTCCTGGGCCAGCAGCTTGTCGAGGTCACGCAGCAGCGCGCCACCGCCGGTCAGCACCAGGCCACGCTCGGCGATGTCGGACGCCAGCTCCGGCGGCGACTGTTCCAGGGCACTCTTGACCGCCTGGACGATGGTCGCCAGCGATTCCTGCAGCGCCTCGAGCACTTCGTTGGAATTCAGGGTGAAGGCACGGGGTACGCCCTCGGCCAGGTTGCGGCCGCGCACGTCGACCTCGCGGACTTCGCCACCCGGGTAGGCGGTACCGATTTCCTGCTTGATGCGCTCGGCGGTGGATTCACCGATCAGGCTGCCGTAGTTACGGCGCACGTAGGTGACGATGGCTTCGTCGAAACGGTCGCCACCCACACGTACGGACTCGGCGTAGACCACGCCGTTGAGCGAGATCAGGGCGATTTCGGTGGTACCGCCACCGATGTCGACGACCATCGAACCGCGGGCTTCCTCGACCGGCAGGCCGGCACCGATGGCGGCAGCCATGGGCTCTTCGATCAGGAACACTTCACGGGCACCGGCGCCCAGCGCCGATTCACGGATGGCACGCCGCTCGACCTGGGTCGACTTGCACGGTACGCAGATCAGCACGCGCGGGCTGGGCTGCAGGAAGCTGTTTTCGTGCACTTTGTTGATGAAGTACTGCAGCATCTTCTCGCAGACGCTGAAGTCGGCGATCACGCCATCCTTCATCGGACGAATGGCAGCGATGTTGCCGGGAGTGCGGCCGAGCATGCGCTTGGCTTCGGTACCGACGGCCACGACGCTTTTCTGGTTGCCGTGGGTACGGATGGCAACAACCGAGGGCTCATTCAGGACGATACCGCGCTCACGCACGTAAATAAGGGTGTTGGCAGTACCCAGGTCGATGGACAGATCGCTGGAAAACATGCCACGCAGTTTCTTGAACATGGGAAAGTGACCCTGGGGAAAGCGTGGGTAAAAAAGTGCGGCAAACTCTAACAATGGCAGGGATTTTGGGCAAGGAGCCAATATGTTAAATTGGCAGTTTTTCCGAGCACGCCAGCCGATGATCGCGGCCGTATGACCGCCAGAATCCCGGCATGTTCCTCATTACGGAAGCATTCTGTTTCTGTTTTTCCTGGAGATCCCCATGGCGCTTCAACGCTGTGACGTGGAAAAAATCGCCCATCTGGCCCGTCTGGGCCTCAATGAAGGCGAACTGCCACGCATTACCGATGCCTTGAACAGTATTCTCGGGCTGGTCGACCAGATGCAAGCCGTCGACACCACCGGCATCGAGCCCCTCGCCCACCCGCTCGAAGCCACCCAGCGCCTGCGTCCCGACCAGGTGACCGAAAGCAACCAGCGCGATCGCTACCAGGCGGTGGCACCCTCGACCGAGAACGGTCTGTACCTGGTTCCGAAAGTCATCGAGTAAGGGATAGAGCCTGCCATGCATCAACTCACTCTGGCCGAGATCGCCCGCGGACTCGCCGACAAGTCGTTTTCCTCCGAAGAGCTGACCGGCGCGTTGCTGTCGCGCATCAAGCAGCTCGACCCACAGATCAACAGCTTCACCAGCGTCACCGAATCGCAGGCGCTGGAACAGGCCCGCGCCGCCGACGCCCGTCGCGCCAATGGCGAAACCGGCGCACTGCTGGGCGCACCGATTGCCCACAAGGACCTGTTCTGCACCCAGGGTGTACGCACCAGCTGCGGCTCGAAGATGCTCGACAGCTTCACCGCCCCCTATGACGCCACCGTGGTCGCCAAGCTCGCCGAAGCCGGCATGGTCACTCTCGGCAAGACCAACATGGACGAATTCGCCATGGGTTCGGCCAACGAATCCAGCCACTACGGCGCGGTGAAGAACCCGTGGAACCTCGAGCACGTGCCAGGCGGCTCGTCGGGTGGCTCCGCCGCAGCCGTGGCCGCGCGCCTGCTGCCGGTCGCCACCGGCACCGACACCGGCGGCTCGATCCGCCAGCCAGCCGCACTGACCAACCTCACCGGCCTCAAGCCCACCTACGGCCGCGTCTCGCGCTGGGGCATGATCGCCTACGCCTCGAGCCTCGATCAGGGCGGCCCGATGGCCCGCACCGCCGAAGACTGCGCCCTGCTGCTGCAAGGCATGGCCGGTTTCGACGCCAAGGATTCGACCAGCGTCGACGAATCGGTGCCCGACTACAGCGCCAACCTCAACGCCTCGCTGCAGGGCCTGCGCATCGGCCTGCCGAAGGAGTACTTCGGCGCCGGGCTCGATCCGCGCATCGCCGAACTGGTCCAGGCCAGCGTCAAGGAACTGGAGAAGCTCGGCGCGGTGGTCAAGGAAATCAGCCTGCCGAACATGCAGCACGCCATCCCGGCGTACTATGTGATCGCCCCGGCCGAAGCCTCCTCCAACCTCTCGCGCTTCGACGGCGTGCGCTTCGGCTACCGCTGCGAAGACCCGAAAGACCTCACCGACCTGTACAAGCGCTCGCGTGGCGAAGGCTTCGGCGTTGAAGTACAGCGCCGGATCATGGTCGGCACCTACGCCCTGTCGGCCGGCTACTACGACGCCTACTACGTCAAGGCCCAGCAGATCCGCCGCCTGATCAAGAACGACTTCATGGCCGCCTTCGAACAGGTCGACGTCATCCTCGGCCCGACCACGCCGAACCCGGCCTGGAAACTCGGCTCGAAGAACGCCGACCCGGTCGCCGCCTACCTCGAGGACGTCTACACCATCACCGCCAACCTCGCGGGCCTGCCCGGCCTGTCGATGCCGGCCGGCTTCGTCGATGGCCTGCCGGTGGGCGTGCAACTGCTGGCCCCGTACTTCCAGGAAGGCCGCCTGCTCAACGTCGCGCACCGCTACCAGCAAGTCACCGACTGGCACACCCGCGCCCCCAACGGCTTCTGAGGAATTCACACATGCAATGGGAAGTTGTGATCGGGCTGGAGATTCATACCCAGCTCGCCACCCAGTCGAAGATCTTCTCCGGCAGCGCCACCACCTTCGGCTCCGAGCCGAACACCCAGGCCAGCCTGGTCGACCTGGGCATGCCCGGCGTACTGCCGGTGCTGAACCAGGAGGCCGTACGCATGGCCTGCATGTTCGGCCTGGCCATCGATGCCGAGATCGGGCCGCGCAACGTGTTCGCGCGCAAGAACTACTTCTACCCCGACCTGCCCAAGGGCTACCAGATCAGCCAGATGGACCTGCCGATCGTTGGCAAGGGCCACCTGGACATCGCCCTGGAAGACGGCACCCTCAAGCGCATCGGCGTCACCCGCGCACACCTTGAGGAAGATGCCGGCAAGAGCCTGCACGAAGATTTCAACGGCGCCACCGGGATCGACCTGAACCGCGCTGGCACACCGCTGCTGGAAATCGTTTCCGAGCCGGACATGCGCAGCGCAAAAGAGGCCGTGGCCTACGTCAAGGCCATCCACGCCCTGGTGCGCTACCTGGGCATCTGCGACGGCAACATGGCCGAAGGCTCGCTGCGTTGCGACTGCAACGTCTCGGTTCGCCCGAAAGGCCAGGTCGAGTTCGGTACCCGCTGCGAGATCAAGAACGTCAACTCGTTCCGCTTCATCGAACGGGCGATCAACAGCGAGATCCAGCGCCAGATCGACCTGATCGAGGACGGCGGCAAGGTGGTCCAGGAAACTCGCCTGTACGACCCGAACAAGGACGAGACCCGTTCCATGCGCAGCAAGGAGGAAGCCAACGACTACCGTTACTTCCCCGATCCGGACCTGCTGCCGGTGGTCATCGAGCCAAGCTTCCTCGAGACCGTCCGCGCCTCGCTGCCCGAGCTGCCAACGCAGAAGGTCGAGCGCTTCCAGAGCCAGTACGGCCTGTCAGCCTACGACGCCAACGTGCTCGCTAGCAGCCGCGAACAAGCCGACTACTTCGAGCAGGTGGCCAGCATCGGCGGCGACGCCAAGCTGGCGGCCAACTGGGTCATGGTCGAGCTGGGCAGCCTGCTGAACAAGCTGGGTGTCGAAATCGACCAGTCGCCGGTCAGTGCCGAGCTGCTCGGCGGCATGCTGCAGCGTATTCGCGACAACACCATCAGCGGCAAGATTGCCAAGACCGTGTTCGAGGCCATGGCTGCCGGTGAAGGCGATGCCGACAGCATCATCGAGAGCAAGGGCCTCAAGCAGGTGACCGACACCGGCGCGATCGACAAGATGCTCGATGAAGTGCTGGCCGCCAACGCCGAGCAGGTCGAACAGTACCGCGCCGCCGATGAAGCCAAGCGCGGCAAGATGTTCGGTTTCTTCGTCGGCCAGGCGATGAAGGCTTCCAAAGGCAAGGCCAACCCGGGGCAGGTGAACCAATTGCTCAAGGCCAAGCTCGAAGGGTGACCTGAACGCCCTCGTTCGCGGGCAAGTCGGAGCGGCGGTTCGGCGCTCCGACTTGCCCGCGAATGGAAGCACCGGAGAGCACCTGCCTTGCTGAAAAAAAACCTCGCCGCCCTGGCTCTTTTCTCTGCCTTGGCCGGCTGTGCCAGCCATGACATCGACCCACGCGGCTACGACGAAACCGGCACCGCCTCCTATTACGGTTCCCGCCACCACGGCAAACGCACTGCCAGCGGCGAAGCCTTCAACCAGCACGGCCTCACCGCCGCCCATCGCACCCTGCCGTTCGGCAGCCAGGTACTGGTGACCAACCTGTCCAACCAGCGCAGCGTGGTGGTGCGTATCAACGACCGCGGCCCCCACACCCGTGGCCGACTGATCGACCTGTCACGTGCTGCCGCAGAAAAAATCGGCATGCTCCGTAGCGGAACGGCGCGAGTCCGGGTACAAGGTCTGAGCGACTGACCTGACTGGAGCCCTGCCATTTTCGACCTCGCCACCCTCCCCACCTTCAGCCTCCTGCAACTGGGCCTGGGCCTGGTGCTGTTGGTCATCGGCGCCGAACTGCTGGTACGCGCCGCCCTGCGCCTGGCCACGCGCCTGCACGTGCGGCCGCTGATCATCGGCCTGAGCCTGGTGGCCTTCGGCAGTACCGCGCCACAACTGACAGTGAGCCTGCAGGCGGCCTACCAGGGCGCGCCGGACGTGGCGGTGGGCAGTGTGATCGGCAGCAATATCTTCAATGTGCTGGTGATCCTCGGGCTTGCTGCACTGATCATCCCGCTGCGCGTTTCGCGGCAACTGGTACGCCTGGACATCCCGTTGATGATCGCGGCCAGTGCAGTGGTCTACCTGCTGGCGGCCAACGGCGAACTGGGCAGGCTCGAGGGCGCGCTGTTGCTGCTGGGCCTGCTGGGCTACCTGGGCATGCTCTGGCATCAGTCACGCCACTATTCCCGCACCTATCCTGCGCCCGACACCGCTCGCCGCAGCCCGGGCCGTTTCTGGAGTACCGTGGTGCTGCAGACCCTGTTCGGGCTGGTGCTGCTCAGCCTCGGCGGGCACTTGCTGCTGGAGGCGGCGGTCGAGGTCGCCACCGACCTGGGCCTGTCCGAGCGGATCATCGGCCTGACCGTGGTCGCCGTCTGCACTTCGCTACCGGAACTGGCCGCCGCGCTGATCGCCGCCCTGCGGGGCGAGCGCGAGATCGCCGTGGGTACGGTGATCGGCAGCAACCTGTTCAACCTCCTGGCAGTGCTGGGGCTTACCGCCTTGACCACGCCCGAACCGCTGACCATCTCACCCAACGCCCTGGCGTTCGACCTGCCGGTGATGCTCGGGGTCGCCGTCCTTAGCCTGCCCGTGTTTTATTCCGGCTACCGGATCACCCGCGCCGAAGGGCTGGTGTTCCTCGCGCTCTACCTGGCTTACGGCCTGCACGTGGTGGCCTTCACCACCGGCATGCCACTGGCCGGGCGCCTGGAGCGCCTGATGCTGTTCTACGTCATGCCGGTGCTGGCGGTGGTACTGCTATACACCACGCTTCGCGCCTGGCGCCGCCAACACTGAGGAAAACGCAATGACCGACAACAAGAACGCCGGTGAGCAGGTTCGGCGCCAGGTGATGGGGGACGCTTTCGTGGATCGCGCCCTGGGCAATGCCACCGAATTCACCCAGCCCCTGCAGGACTTCGTCAACGAGCATGCCTGGGGCAGCGTCTGGTCCCGCGAGGGGCTGCCATTGAAGACTCGCAGCCTGATCACCCTGGCGGCGCTGACCGCACTGAAGTGCCCGCAGGAGCTCAAGGGTCATGTTCGCGGGGCACTGAACAATGGCTGCACGGTGGAGGAGATTCGCGAAGCGCTGCTGCATTGCGCAGTGTACGCAGGGGTGCCGGCGGCGATCGATGCGTTCCGCGCGGCACAGGAAGTGATCGACAGTTACCAGGCCTGAGGTCGCACCGGCCTCTTCGTGGGTAAACCCGCTCCCACAGGCACGCCGCTGTGCGGACTCTGGGGGAGCGGGTTTACCCGCGAAAAAAGCGACGCATCAGCGCAGATTCATCCCTTGGCCTGACGCGCCTTCTTCACCCGGAACGCCACCCACAGCGCTGCGATCCACAGCGGAATCAGCATCACCGAGATGCGCACTGGCGGGGTGAGGTACATCACCACCAGGATCAACGCTATGAACGCCAGGCACAGGTAGTTGGTCAGCGGATGCCCCCAACTGCGGTAGAACGGCGTGATGCCCGCGGCCAGCTTGGCCTTGCGGAACTTGAGGTGGGTGATGCTGATGCTCGCCCAGTTGATCACCAGCGCCGATACCGCCAGGGCCATCAGCAAACCGAACGCCTCGCCCGGCATCAGGTAGTTGATCACCACGCACAAACCCGTCGCCAGCGCCGAAACGCCCAGTGCCACCAACGGCACACCGCTGCGGCTGACCTTGAGCAACTGGCGCGGTGCATCGCCCTGGCTGGCCAGGCCGAACAGCATGCGGCTGTTGGCGTAGACGCAGCTGTTGTAGACCGACAGCGCGGCGGTCAGCACCACAACGTTGAGCACGGTAGCGACCACGTCGCTGTCCAGCTCATGGAAGATCATCACGAACGGGCTGCCGCCCTGCACCACCTTCTGCCACGGGTACAGCGCCAGCAGCACGGCAAGCGCGCCGATATAGAAGATCAGGATGCGGTAGACCACCTGGTTGGTGGCCTTGGGGATGCTCTGGCGCGGATTGTCCGCCTCGGCAGCGGTGATACCCACCAACTCCAGGCCGCCAAAGGAGAACATGATCACCGCCAGCGCCATGATCAGCCCGGTGATGCCATTGGGGAAGAAGCCACCGTACTGCCACAGGTTGGCCACGCTGGCATCCGGGCCACCATGACCGCTGCCCAGCAGCCAGGCGCCGAAGCCGATCATGCTGACGATTGCCACTACCTTGACCAGGGCGAACCAGAATTCCATCTCACCGTAGACCTTCACCTGGGTCAGGTTGATGGCGTTGATCACCACGAAGAAGATCGCCGCCGTGGCCCAGGTCGGAAACTCCGGCCACCAGTACTGCACGTAGATACCCACGGCCGTCAGTTCGGCCATGCCAACCAATACGTAGACGACCCAGTAGTTCCAGCCCGAGACGAAGCCAGCGAACTCGCTCCAGTATTGATGGGCGAAGTGGCTGAAGCTGCCGGCAACCGGCTCCTCGACCACCATTTCACCCAGCTGGCGCATGATCAGGAAAGCCATCAGGCCAGCGATCGCATAGCCCAGCAGTACCGAAGGGCCGGCCAACTGGATGGTCTGGGCGATCCCCAGGAACAGACCGGTGCCGATGGCACCGCCCAGCGCAATCAACTGGATATGGCGATTCTTCAGCCCGCGTTGCAACCCCGCGGGCGTGCTCTGGTCTTGCATGAAGTGTCCTTTAGTTCAGGAGGCAGTGTTGTTGTGTTGTGGCGGCCAGCATCTAGATCCACCCGCCCCATTGCAAGATGAATATGCCGATATTGGTGGTGATCGCCGCCATTAGCGTCGTGATCACGATGATAGACGCAGCCAGCTCGTGATTGCCATTGGCTGCGCGGGCCATGACATAACTGGCCGCCGCCGTCGGGCTGCCAATGTAGAGAAACAGGATCCCCAGCTCCGCGCCGCGAAACCCGCACAGCCAGGCGCCCAGGGTGGCCACCAGCGGCAGCCAGACCATCTTCACCAGGCTGGCATCCACCGCGAGCTTGCCGCTGTCGCGCAGGGCCGCCAGCGACAGGGTGCCGCCGATGCAGATCAGCGCCAGTGGCAGGGTCATCTGCGCCAGGTAGTCGCCCGAGGTCAGCAACCAGTTGGGCAGGGGCACCTGCCCATACGCCATGGGCGTCGCTGCCAGCACGCTGATGATCAGCGGGTTGCTGAAGATGCTCTTGCACAGGCTCCACGGGTCGGATTTCAAGCTCGGGCTGTACACCGCCAACACCACCGTCGACAGCGAGTTGTAGAGCAGGATTACCAGCCCGGCGAGTACCGCACCGAGGGAAATCCCGTAGTCGCCATAGAGGCTGGCCGCCAGTGCCAGGCCGATCACTCCGTTGTTGCCGCGAAACGCACCTTGCGTGTAGATGCCGCGGTCCTCTGGCGGGCTGCGCCAGATCGCCAGCCCCCAGGAGAGCGCAAAGCACACCAGGGTCGCGAGGATGAAGTAGAGGATGACCCCGGGCTTGACCGCCGTCGACAGGTCGGCGTGATAGATACCCAGGAACAGCAGCGCCGGCATGCAGGTGTTGAACACCAGCGAGGACGCGACCTTGATGAAGTTGTCGTCGATCAAGCGGATGCGCTTGAGGAGCACGCCCATGAACAGCATGGCGAAAACCGGAGCCGTGATGTTCAACGTCTGGATAAGAAGGGCGAGCATTGCGCGCGATCCTGGAGAAGGTTGCCGATAGGGGGCTAATCATACGTCAGTGCCACGTGATTGCGTCCGCCATGGATGAAGGATCTGTCCACAAACAGATCTTGACGTAGAAAATTTCCATCCTATTATCAAAACAACTGTATATACGTACAGTTAATTGGAATTTTTCAGACATCGCATGGAGCAAACAATGTCAGAAATGCAATCACTGCCCGCAACCGGCCAGGCCAATCTGCTGGTCGCGGACCTCGACCGCTTGTTCGACCCTGAGGGCGTCCCCCTGGAGGGAGCGCACACGCATCTGGTGCTGGTGGTGGACGGCCATCACACCGTCAAATATCACCGCCTGCCGCCACTCGACACACCGAAGCCCAGCGGGCCCGAGCTGCGTTTCGAAGGCGGCGAACACACCGCCATCGGCGACAACGTCCTGCTGCGCTTTGCCGCCAACCAACCACCGGTCGTGGCGCACCAGTCACCCCTGCCGTTGCCCAATGGCCTGAGCCTGACCTACGGCCAAGTGGTGGCTCTGGGCGGTGACTTCTATGGTGTGCCCGAACGCCCCATCGCCGATGGAGCAACACCCTCCGAGCGCATCGAACGTTTCCTCCAGGCTTTCGACTCCTTGGCCCGCCTGCCGGCCTCCCGTGCCGAAGCCCAGGACATTCTGGCGGTCATGCAGGAAGAGATCTCGGCGGCCAATCGCGCCATCAAGGACGGCCGTCAACCCCATGAAGCCTATGACGCACTGGGCGACAGCCTGTCGGCGCGCTGGAATCGCATCACCGGAGGCGGCAGCGTGGCTTCGGATCTACTGCCACTGGGCCGCTACCTGAAACTGGCCGCCAGCAACTGGGACCATTTCGGCCGGTCGGCCCTGCTGGCTTACCAGGCCGGCCACGGCGCAGCACTGCAGCAGGCACTGCGCGCCCGTGACAGCGGCGACGAACGCGACCTGCAACTGGCCTATGCCATGAACGCCTTCGCCGACCACTTCCTTACCGACCTGTTCTCCGCCGGCCACCTGCGCGTACCGCGCAAGGCCCTGGCCGACACGGTCACGCCGAGCGATATCGGCTCGCTGGTGTCGCGCTTCATGCATGACGAGGACAGCAAGTATGGCCTGCGCGTACGCAATGCCGAAGGCGAGCAATGGCGGGCCTATGGCGACAAGCGTTATTTCGACAGCGTCGATGTGGCCAACCGACGCCAGGTCGGCCGCGCGGTACAGCGTTCGGCCGACGAAGTGCTCCAAGCCTTCGACAAGGGGCAGGCCACGTCGCCGGAGCAGTACGCCGCCCTGCGCCTGACGCCAGACCTGCAGGCAGCCGAACAGGACCTGGTGCCCGGCAATTTCGCTCCGCTCTACCGCCAGCAAGGCTCGACGGTGCTGCGACGCAAGAATGTGGCCGACCTCAACGACAGCCAGTACACCCGTGATTGGTGGGGCTGGAGCACTTACCTGCTGCTCAAGGACTACAAGCCCAACCGCCCGACGGGCTTCATCGATGCCCCGACAGCCTCGCCAGCCATCGTTGCCAACGGTTGGCAACGCCGCGAGCCGGATGGCCTGAACTGGCGTCGGGGTAACGCCGTGCGCTATGCCTTCAGTGTCGACGAGGGCATCAACGAATCCTATATCGGCCCTTGGAATCCCTATAGCGAGCTGGGCGAGCAGTTCCACCCGACCGTGCAACTACCGCTCGATGCCCAACGCCGTGGGCGCAACCTGTTCCGCCAGTTTCGCGATGGCGCACCAGAGCTGATCGCTCGCCTCGACGGGCAGGCCACCACCTATATCGACCGTAACGCGTGACAAGGAGGTCACCGATGAACATCAGGATCAAACTGGAACTGGCTTCAGGCCAGTCGCTGCGAGGGATGCCGCTGGAGTTGCTGCGCGATGGGCAAGTGGTCGGGCGGGCGCAGGTGGCGCGGGATGGGGAGGTGTCGTTCGCGGTCGAGCCAGGCACGGGTGCGCTGGCGGTGCGAATGGATCGAGCAGTGATCGGGGGCTGATCTTCGCGGCGCCTGCTTCAACGGCAAGTCGGAGCAGACGCCGCGGTCTACCGATGGATCAGCGCCGCACCGGGCGCTTCTGCAGCTTGCGCTGCAAGGTGCGCCGGTGCATGCCCAGCGCCCGCGCCGTCGCCGAGATATTGCCCTCGTGCTCGGTCAACACGCGCTGGATGTGTTCCCACTGCAGACGGTCCACCGACATCGGGTTTTCCGGCACCAGGGTATCGAGGTCGGCATGTTCGGACAGCAGCGCCGCCAGCACATCGTCGGCGTCGGCCGGCTTGCACAGGTAGTTGCAAGCACCGCGCTTGATCGCCTCAACCGCAGTGGCGATGCTCGAATAGCCGGTCAGGATCAGCACGCGCATCTCCGGGTCCAGTTCCAGCAGCTTGGGCAACAGGACCAGGCCCGAGTCGCCCTCCATCTTCAAGTCCAGCGTGGCGTAGTCCGGCAAGTCCTGCTGCGCCAGGATCAATCCCTCTTCGGCGCTGGCGGCGGTGCTCACCCGAAAACCGCGGCGGCTCATGGCACGGGCCATCACCCGGGTAAAGGTGGCGTCATCATCCACCAGCAGCAGGTGCGGCAGCTCTTCGCCTTCGATCTGGTTCTCGTCGCTCATCGTTCATCTCCTCGCTTGCCATGGGGCAGGCGCAGCTCGGTCAGGGTGCCGCCCTCTTCATGACTATAGAGTTTCACCGAGCCCCCCGCGCGGGTCACGCTGGCCTTGCTCAGGAACAGGCCCAGGCCGAAGCCTTTGCCCTTGGTGGTAAAGAAAGGTTTGCCGATCGCCTCGGCGATGGCCACCGGTACGCCGGCGCCATGGTCGCGGATGCTGATCAGGATATCCTGTGCATCCCAGTCCAGACGCACTTCGAGGTCATTCGGACAGGCATCGGCGGCGTTGTTCAGCAGGTTGAGCAGCGCCTGGGTGAGGTCGGGTGGCGGAATCAGCCGCGGCACCTCGCCATCGCGCAGGCGCTGGAAGCGGTAACTGGCTTCAGGGCGCATCAGGTGCCAGCGGTTGAGCGCCTCGTCGAGCCAGGCGGTGACCTCCTGCTCCTGCACATTCATGCGCCGGTTGGCTTCGGCGGCACGCACCAGTTGCTGCAGCGTCTGCTTGCACAGCTTGACCTGGTCCTGCAGTACCGCAAGGTCTTCCTGCAACTGCGGATCGGTATGGTCCTGGCGCATCTCGTTGATCAGCACGCTCATGGTCGCCAACGGCGTGCCCAGCTCGTGGGCGGCCCCAGCCGCCTGGGTGGCCACGGCCAGCAACTGTTCATCGCGCAGGCTTTCCTCGCGCCGCTCGGCACGCATCTGCTCCTGGCGGCGCAGCTCTTCGGCCATGCGCGCGGCGAAGAAGGTAATGACAGCAGCGGCCAGGGCGATGCTCAGCCACATGCCATACACCTGCATGGTGTCGCGCGCCAGCGGCAGCGTCTCCAGCGGGTAGAACTGCACCAGCAGCAGGCTGTAGGCGACCAGCGCAATGCCCGACAACACCAGTGAATAGATCCACGGCAGGGTCACGGCAGCAATCGCCAGCGGCACCAGGTAATAGGACACGAAGGGGTTGGTCGAGCCCCCCGAGTAGTACAGCAAGGCACTGTGGATCAGCAGGTCACAGGCCAGTTGCAGGGCGTACTCCATCTCCGTGACCGGCAAGGTCAGGCGCAGCCGCAAGGCGGTGAAGGCACACAGCAGCGACGATAGCGCCAGGGTTGCCACCAGCGACAGCCATGGCAGCGGCAGCAACTCGGTCCAGTAGGCCACGCCCACGGAGCCGGCCTGGGCGGCCAGGACCAGGATGCGAATGATGGTCAGGCGCCAGAGGTTCTGGCGAGTGGCGGACATTGGGTGTGCGGGGGCGAGCATGAGCTCTCCTGATGAGTGCTCCAGGACAATCGGCTGGAGTATACCGAAGCCATGGCCCCCGCTGCAGCAATGCGGCAAAGCGCCACACTCTGTCACAAAGTCATGATGGCATTGTTGAACCCACTCCACTGTTTCCGGTCTGATTGGCCATGCGTGGAATGGACATCATCCCCACGCTTTCTATTTGAAGGAGTCATACATGCACATTTCCCGTCGCAGCGCCGCGTTCGTCCTGTCTTGTGGCATGCTCGCCAGCCTGCCGGCCCTGGCCGCAGACGAGCCACGCTACAACCAGGTTTCGCTGCGCGCCGAGGTCAGCAAGGAAGTGGCCCGCGACCTGATGGTCGTCACCCTTTACAGCGAAGCGCAGAACACCGACCCGGGCAAGCTCGCCAAGCAGATCACCGAGACCATGAACAAGGCGGTCCAGCAGGCCCGCGAAGTCAAGGACGTGAAGATCAGCCAAGGCAGCCGTAACAGCTATCCGGTCTACGACACCAAGGGCCAGAAGATCACCGGCTGGCGCGAGCGCGCCGAACTGCGCCTGGAAAGCGCCGACTTCCCTGCCCTGTCCAAGCTCACCGGTGAACTGCTGCAGGAACTGAAGATGGGCGGCATGGACTTCTCCATCGCCCCGGCCACCCGCAAGGCCAGTGAAGACGAGCTGCTCAAGGATGCAGTCAACGCCTTCAAGGCCCGCGCCCAACTGGCCACCGAGGCCCTCGGCGGCAAAGGCTACAAAGTGGTCAGCCTGAACCTCAACAGCAGCGGCTACCCGCGCCCTTACATGCGCAGCGCACCGATGGCGATGAAAGCCATGGCTGCGGATGAAGCGGCCTCGCCGGATATCGAAGCGGGCACCAGCGAAGTCAGCATGAATGCCGACGGGCTGATCGAAGTACAGATGCCGTGATCGCGGCTGCGCTCGATTGAGCGACCGGGGCCGCCGCCAGGACGGCCCCTTCCCTCCCCATCTCGCCGCACCTGTCGCAATGACAGCGGCGAAGCCCATACCGCAGCTCTTCAGATGAATATTCCTACGCACCCTTAAAGTGCATCCTACATCCCTCAACGCTTCGAAACATGTCGCAAAATGCCAGCTTTTTTCTTGCGCAAACGTTCAACCTACGCAAAATTTACATGAATGCGACATCCATGTACGACCGTGCCACATTTCTGGCGCCGACTATCCTGTTGAGTGTTGCAATGGGTACACCCCCTGCATAAGTATCCGCAGGTCGGCTCACGAGGCCACCTCAAATCAAAAATGACAACAATGAGGCCACCATGCTCAAACACGCAGTCATTCCGTTCCTGGTAGGCGCAGGCCTGCTGGCTGGCGCCCCTGCCGCCCTCGCCGCGTCCAACCTGGTGTTCTGCTCCGAAGGCAGCCCCGCGGGTTTCGACCCGGGCCAATACACCACCGGAACCGACTTCGACGCCTCGGCCGAAACGATCTTCAACCGCCTGACCCAGTTCGAACGTGGCGGCACCGCCGTCGTCCCCGGTCTGGCCACCAAATGGGACGTTTCCGACGACGGCAAGACCTATACCTTCCACCTGCGTGAAGGGGTCAAGTTCCACACCACCGACTACTTCAAGCCAAGCCGTGAATTCAACGCCGACGACGTGCTGTTCACCTTCAACCGCATGCTCGACAAGGACATGCCGTTCCGCAAGGCCTACCCCACCGAATTCCCGTACTTCACCGACATGGGCATGGACAAGAACATCGCCAAGCTCGAGAAGGTCGACGAACACACCGTACGCTTCACCCTCAACGAAGTGGACGCCGCGTTCATCCAGAACCTGGCGATGAGCTTCGCCTCGATCCAGTCCGCCGAGTACGCCGACCAGCTGCTCAAGCAGGGCAAGGCCGCCGACATCAACCAGAAGCCGATCGGCACCGGTCCATTCGTGTTCAACAGGTACCAGAAGGACGCGCTGATCCGCTACAAGGGCAACAAGGACTACTGGAAACCGGACGACGTGAAGATCGACAACCTGGTCTTCGCCATCAGCACCGACGCCTCGGTGCGCATACAGAAGCTCAAGCGCGACGAGTGCCAGGTCACGCTGTTCCCACGCCCAGCCGATATCGAGCCGCTGAAGAAGGATCCGAAGCTGCAGATGCCTGAACAGGCCGGCTTCAACCTCGGCTACATCGCCTACAACGTGATGGACAAGATCAAGGGCAGCAACGAGCCCAACCCCATGGCCCAGCTCAAGGTGCGCGAGGCGCTGGACATGGCGGTGAACAAGCAGCAGATCATCGATTCGGTGTACCAGGGCGCCGGCCAGCTGGCGGTAAATGCCATGCCACCGACCCAGTGGTCCTACGACACCACCATCAAGGACGCCAAGTACGATCCGGAGAAAGCCAGGCAGTTGCTCAAGGAGGCCGGCGTCAAGGAGGGCACCGAGATCACCCTGTGGGCCATGCCGGTGCAACGCCCCTACAACCCCAACGCCAAGCTGATGGCCGAGATGCTGCAGTCGGACTGGTCCAAGATCGGCATCAAGGCCAAGATCGTCAGCTACGAATGGGGCGAGTACATCAAGCGCTCCAAGGGCGGCGAAAACGGCGCCATGCTGATCGGCTGGAGCGGCGACAACGGTGACCCGGACAACTGGCTCGGCACCCTGTTCGGTTGCGACGCACTGGAGGGCAACAACTTCTCCAAGTGGTGCTACAAGCCGTACGACGACATCATCAAGCAGGCCAAGGCCACCTCCGACCAGGCCAAGCGCACGGAGCTGTACAAGCAAGCGCAGCACATCATCAAGGAGCAGGTGCCGATGACCCCTATCGCCCACTCCACTGTCTATCAGCCGATGAGTGCGAAAGTGAAGGACTTCAAGATCAGCCCGTTCGGACTGAACTCCTTCTATGGCGTAAGCGTGGAGAAATAGCGCCCAGCCAGCCCCGTCATCTGTCGGGGCTGGCGTGAGCACGGCGGGGCGCCGAAATTTCTCGGCAAACTTCCGAAATTTCTTACGCCACTAGACATATTCATTACCTGTCTCGCCCTTCCTGATGCCGCTAACGTCAGGAACGGGCTTCTGTTGCCGCCCGTTCAGTGTGCGGCAGCGCAAACAGATGAGGAAAGGATCGCCATGCGCCATACCACACTGCTCGGCACCGTGCTGGGCCTGGGACTGCTCAGCCAGGCCCTCCCTGCCCAGGCCAACAACCTGGTGTTCTGCTCCGAAGGCAGCCCGGCGGGCTTCGACACCGCTCAATACACCTCGGCCACCGACAACGATGCCGCCGAACCGATCTACAACCGCCTGGTCGAGTTCGAGCGTGGGGGCACCGCTGTGCAGCCAGGCCTGGCCACCGACTGGCAGGTCTCCGAAGACGGCCTGCGCTACACCTTCCACCTGCGGCCCGGGGTGAAGTTCCACCACAACAAGGACTTCAAGCCCACCCGCGACTTCAACGCCGACGACGTGCTGTTCACCTTCAACCGCATGCTCGACAAGGACCATCCGTTCCGCAAGGCCTACCCGACCGAGTTCCCCTACTTCATCAGCATGGGCCTGGACAAGAACATCGCCAAGGTCGAGAAAACCGACCCGCTCACGGTGGTCTTCAGCCTCAACACGGTCGATGCCGCGTTCATCCAGAACATCGCCATGGCCTTCGCCTCCATACTCTCCGCCGAATACGCCGAGCACCTGCTGGCCAGCGGCAGGCCCAGCGACATCAACCAGAAGCCGATCGGCACCGGCCCGTTCGTGTTCCAGCGCTACCAGAAGGACTCGCAGATCCGCTTCAAGGGCAACAAGGACTACTGGGCGCCTGACCGGGTGAAGATCGACAACCTGGTGTTCTCGATCAACATCGACCCTTCGGTGCGCATCCAGAAGCTGCGCCGCAACGAGTGCCAGGTCACCCTTCACCCACGCCCGGCCGATCTGCCTGCGCTCAAGCAGGACAGCAAGCTGCAGGTCATGACGCAGCCCGGCTTCAACCTCGGCTACATCGCCTACAACACCCAGCACCCACCGTTCGATCGACTTGAAGTGCGCCAGGCGATGGACATGGCGGTCAACAAGCAGGCGATCATCCAGGCGGTCTACCAGGACGCCGGGCAAACGGCAGTCAACGCCATGCCTCCCACCCAATGGTCCTACGACGATACGCTCAAGGACGCGCCGTTCGATCCGCAAAAGGCCAAGCAGGTGCTGGAGCAGGCCGGGGTCAAGCCAGGCACGGAAATCACCCTCTGGGCCATGCCGGTGCAACGCCCTTACAACCCCAATGCCAAGCTCATGGCCGAAATGCTCCAGGCCGACTGGAGCAAGCTCGGCTTCAAGGTCCGTATCGTCAGCTACGAATGGGGCGAATACCTCAAGCGCATGAAAAATGGCGAACACGACATCGCCCTGATCGGTTGGACCGGCGACAACGGCGACCCGGACAACTGGCTTGGAACCCTGTTCAGCTGCGATGCCATTGGCAGCAACAACTACTCGCAGTGGTGCGACAGCCAGTACGACGAACTGGTCAAGAAGGCCAAGCAGGTCACCGACCGCGAACAGCGCACCCACCTCTACCAGCAGGCCCAGCAACGCCTCAAGCAGCAGGTACCGATTACCCCGGTGGCCCATTCGACGGTCAACCAACCCCTCAGCATCAGTGTGAAAGACTTCAAGGTCAGCCCCTTCGGACGCAACGTTTTCTCCGGCGTCAGCATCGATTGACCCTGTATCGCCAGACCGGGAGTGCCCCACTCCCGCGACCGCGTGCAGCCCGGATTTGCCTGGCAATCCCAGGTGAACACCCGCAGTACCGCGTCACCGAGCCAAGCCCGACCCACAAGATCGGGCCACAGATATAAGAATAGAAAGGGAGCTTTAACCTTGAAACGAACCACCAAAACCGCGCTGGCCCTGTCCATCGGCGCCTTCTGCGCCGCCGCCCAGGCAGAACCTGTCAGCCAGGACTTCTACCCGCTGAGCCTCAAGTCGGGCAGCGAGCAGGCCGATGCCTCGGGCTTCTTCGAAGGCCAGAGCCTTTCCGGCAGCACCCGCAACTGGTACGCCCGCGAACGCGCCACCCGTGCGCCGCTGTGGAAGTACTACAAGAGCGACGGCACCCGCCACGACACCCACAGCCGTGACAACTGGGTACAGGGCACCATCCTCAACTACAGTTCGGGCTTTACGCAGGGCACCGTGGGCTTCGCCACCGAAGTCGCCGCCTACAACGCCATCGCCCTCGAGCGTGGTCGCGCAGCGATTGCCGGGCCGAACAACCGTACCCTGACCCATAGCGATGGCGACCCTGTCGGCCAGTGGAGCAAGGCGGGCCTGGCCAACGTCAAGGCGCGCATCTCCAACACCACCCTCACCGTCGGCCGCCAGTCCCTGGACACGCCGATGATCGCCTACATCGGCAACCGTGCCCTGCCTTCGAGCTTCCAGGGCGTGGCGTTGCACAGCGCCGAGTTCGACAACCTGTCGTTCGACATCGGCACCTTCGACCGCGTCTCGCCGCGTACCGAACAGAGCCTGAGCAAATTCCGCTCCGAATACAGCGCCACCGGCGTGGAAACCGACCGTGCCAGCACCGCCGGCATCAACTACCAGCCGTTCAAGAGCCTGACCACCAGCCTGTACGCCACCAAGGTCGACGACTTCTGGAACCAGTACTACTTCGGCGCCAACCACGTGTTGGGCGACAGCGCGGTGCTGAGCCTGACCACCGGCCTGAACTACTACAAAACGGTCGATGCCGGCAGCAAGAAGATGGGCGATATTGACAACGATACCTACAGCCTGTCGTTCGGCCTCACCCACCAGGCGCACACGCTCACCGCCTCCTGGCAGCAGGTCAACGGCAACGAGTACTTCGACTACCTGCACGAAACCAACGGTATCTACCTGGCCAACTCCCTGCTGTCGGACTTCAACGGCCCGAACGAGAAATCCCTGCAGATTTCCTACGTGCTGAACATGGCCCAGTACGGCGTACCAGGCCTGAAGTTCAACCTGTACAACGCCCGCGGCTGGGGCATCGACGGTACCCACTACCGCGGTACCGCCTACGACGTGCGTGGCATGGATGGCGAGACCCACTACGAGTGGGGCATCGGCACCAGCTATGCGGTGCAGAGCGGCATGCTGAAGGACACCAGCATCCGCGCCACCTATACCGCTCACCGCGCCAGCAAGGCCCAGGCCGATGGCAGCCTGGACGAGCTGCGCATCGTGACCACCATTCCGTTCAACATTCTCTGACCGCCAACGCCATGGCCCGGACTATCCGGGCCGTGACGTCTACGCTGGAGTCATTCGCAGGGAGGTTCCATGAAATCGCTTCCGCTACGCGCTGCCCTGGCAGCGATCATCCTGGGCGCTGCCGGCAACCTCGCGGCCAAGCCACTGGTGGTGTGCACCGAAGCCAGCCCCGAAGGTTTCGATATCGTTCAATACACCACCGCGGTCACCGCCGACGCCTCGGCCGAAACCGTGTTCAACCGCCTGGTCGACTTCAAGCCCGGCACCACCGATATCCAGCCGGCCCTGGCCGACAGCTGGGAAATCAGCGCCGACGGCCTGACCTACACCTTCCACCTGCGCCAGGGTGTGAAGTTCCACACCACCGACTACTTCACCCCCACCCGCGACTTCAATGCCGATGACGTGCTGTGGAGCCTGAACCGTCAGTTCGATGCCAAGCATCCGTGGCATGACAAGACCAGCGTCGGCTACCCCTATTTCGAGAGCATGGCCTTCGGGCAACTGCTCAAGTCGGTGAGCAAGACCGACGACCACACCGTGGTGATCACCCTGACCCGCCCCGAAGCGCCGTTCCTGCGTGACCTGGCCATGGCCTTCACCTCGATCTACTCCGCCGAATACGGCGACCAGTTGCTCAAGGCCGGCAAGACCGGCGACCTCAACAGCAAGCCGATCGGCACCGGGCCATTCGTGTTCCAGCGCTACAACAAGGACGCCCAGGTCCGCTTCAAGGCCAACCCCGACTATTTCCGCGGCAAGCCGCCCAGCGAAACGCTGGTGTTCGCCATCGCCACCGACAACAACGTGCGCCTGCAGAAACTGCGGGCCAACGAATGCCAGATCGCCCTGTACCCCAAACCCGACGACGTCCCGGCGATCAAGACCGATCCCAAGCTCAAGGTCGCCGAGATCGAGGCCCTGGTCACCGGCTACATCGCCATGAATACCGAGCACAAGTACCTGAGCGACGTGCGTGTGCGCAAGGCGATCAACATCGCCTTCGACCGCCAGACCCACGTCGACCAGTTGTTCGGCAAGGGCAACGCGCTGGTCGGGGTCAACCCCTACCCGCCGACCATGATCGGCTACAACACCGCCAACAAGAACCCGCCGCGCGACCTCGACAAGGCCCGCGCCCTGCTCAAGGAAGCCGGCGTCCCCGAGGGCACCGCCATCACCCTGTTCACCCGCAACGGTGGCGGCCCGACCAACCCCAATCCGCGTTTGTCGGCAGAGATGCTGCAGGCCGACCTTGCCAGGATCGGGCTCAAGCTCGACATCCGCGTGATGGAGTGGGCCGAGATGCTGCGCCGCGCCAAGAAGGGCGAGGCGGACCTGGTCTCCGCCGGCTGGGCCGGCGACAACGGTGACCCGGACAACTTCCTGACACCAATGCTCAGCTGTGATGCCGCCAAGACCGGCGAGAACTATGCGCGCTGGTGCAACCCTAAGTTCCAGGAACTGATCACCCGTGCCCGCGAGATCATCGACAACGATGAGCGTGCCAAGCTCTATAGCGAGGCGCTGGCGGTGTACGATGAGGATCAACCGTGGATCAGCATGGCCCACCCGAAGATGTTCACGGCCATGCGCGACAACGTAGAGGGATATGTCATCAACCCTCTGACCAATAACAACTTCGCCACCACCAAGGTGAAGTAGAAGAAAAACATGACCGCCGGCCTCTGCAAGGGCCGGCGGCTGCCTTGACCGGCCGATGAGGTACCTCCGACGATGTTGAGTTTTATTGCCCGGCGCCTGGGCCTGCTGATACCGACCTTCTTCGGTATCACCCTGCTGACCTTCGCGCTCATACGCCTGATCCCCGGCGACCCGGTGGAAGTGATGATGGGCGAGCGCAGGGTGGACCCTGAAATGCACGCCCAAGCCATGGAACGCCTTGGCCTGAACAAACCCCTGCCAGCCCAGTACATGGATTACATCGGCAAGCTCGCCCAGGGCGATCTCGGCGAATCGCTGCGCTCGCGCGAGAGCGTGTGGAACGAGTTCACCACGCTGTTCCCCGCGACGCTGGAGTTGGCGTTCTGCGCATTGATCTTCGCCGGGGTCTTCGGCCTGTTGGCCGGGGTGATCGCGGCGCTCAAGCGCGGATCGTTATTCGACCATGGGGTGATGGGCGTCTCGCTCGCCGGCTATTCCATGCCCATTTTCTGGTGGGGCCTGATCCTCATCATGTTCTCGTCGGTGAGCATGGGCTGGACGCCCGTGTCCGGGCGCATCGACCCGCTGTACGACGTCGAGCCGGTGACCGGCTTCATGCTGATCGACACGCTGCTGGTGGGCGATGAAGGCTCGTTCAAGGATGCGTTCATGCACCTGATCCTGCCGACCATCGTGCTCGGGACCATCCCGCTGGCGGTGATCGCCCGCATGACTCGCTCCTCGATGCTCGAGGTGCTGCGCGAAGACTACATCCGTACCGCCCGCGCCAAGGGCCTGTCGCCGGCCCGCGTGGTGTTCGTGCACGGCTTGCGCAATGCGCTGATCCCGGTGCTGACGGTGTTCGGCCTGCAGGTCGGCACACTGCTCGCCGGTGCCGTGCTCACCGAAACCATCTTCTCCTGGCCGGGCATTGGCAAATGGCTGATCGAAGCCATCGGCGCCCGTGACTACCCCGTGGTCCAGAACGGCATCCTGTTGATCGCCTGCCTGGTGATCCTGGTCAACTTCGTCGTGGATATCCTCTACGGCCTGGCCAACCCACGCATCCGTCATCAGCGCTGAGGGCCCCGCCATGACTAACCCGACTTCCAACGCTGTGACCCAGGCTCCCACCGCCGACCACAGCCAGCTCTACCCCTCCCCGTACAAGGAGTTCTGGCAGGCCTTCTCGCGCAACAAGGGCGCAGTGGCAGGCCTGGTCTTCATGTGCCTGATCGTGTTCTGTGCGCTGTTCGCCCCCTGGGTCGCGCCACACAACCCCAGCGAGCAATACCGCGACTTTCTGCTGACCCCGCCGGTCTGGCTCGAGGGCGGCACCTGGCAATTCATCCTCGGCACCGACGAACTGGGCCGCGACCTGCTCTCGCGCCTTATTCAGGGCGCACGCCTGTCGCTGCTGATCGGCCTGTCATCGGTGGTGATGTCGCTGATCCCCGGCATCCTGCTGGGCTTGTTCGCCGGTTTCTTCCCGCGTCTGCTCGGCCCGTCGATCATGCGCCTGATGGACGTGATGCTGGCCCTGCCTTCGCTGCTGCTGGCCGTGGCCATCGTCGCCATCCTCGGCCCTGGCCTGATCAACACCGTGATCGCCATTGCCGTGGTGTCGCTGCCCTCCTACGTACGCCTGACCCGTGCCGCGGTGATGGGCGAGCTGAACCGTGACTACGTCACCGCCGCACGTCTGGCCGGTGCCAGCCTGCCACGCCTGATGTTCGTCACCGTGCTGCCCAACTGCATGGCACCGCTGATCGTGCAGGCTACCTTGAGCTTCTCCTCGGCGATCCTCGACGCCGCTGCCCTGGGCTTCCTCGGCCTCGGCGTCCAGCCGCCCACGCCTGAGTGGGGCACCATGCTGGCCTCTGCTCGCGACTACATCGAGCGCGCCTGGTGGGTGGTGAGCCTGCCTGGCCTGACGATCCTGCTCAGCGTGCTGGCAATCAACCTGATGGGCGACGGCCTGCGCGACGCGCTGGACCCGAAACTCAAGAACGCCGCCTGAGGAGAGCGCCATGTCACTGTTGCAGATCAACAACCTGAACGTGCGCTTCGGCGACACCAATGCCGTACCTGTGGTAGACGGCCTCGACCTGTCGGTGGACGCCGGCGAGATCCTCGCCATCGTCGGCGAGTCCGGCTCCGGCAAGTCGGTGACCATGATGGCCCTGATGGGCCTGATCGACGCCCCCGGCCGCATCACCGCCGACAGCCTCACCTTCGACGGCACCGACATGCTCAAGCTCAGCGGTCGTCAACGGCGCAAGGTGGTAGGCAAGGACATCGCCATGGTCTTCCAGGACCCGATGACCGCACTCAATCCCAGCTACACCGTGGGCTACCAGATCGAGGAAGTGCTACGCCAACACCTCGGTCTGAAGGGCAAGGCGGCGCGCCAGCGCGCGTTGGAGCTGCTCAAGAAAGTCGAGATCCCGGCCGCCGAAAGCCGTCTTGACGCTTACCCGCACCAGCTCTCCGGCGGCATGAGCCAGCGCGTCGCGATCGCCATGGCGATTGCTGGCGAACCCAAGCTGCTGATCGCCGACGAACCGACCACCGCCCTCGATGTGACCATTCAGGCACAGATCATGGAACTGCTGGTCAACCTGCAGAAGGAGCGCAACATGGCGCTCATCCTGATCACCCACGACCTGGCAGTGGTCGCCGAAACCGCCAGGCGTGTGTGCGTGATGTATGCAGGACAGGCAGTGGAAGTGGGCCAGGTGCCGGAACTGTTCGACATCCCCGCACACCCTTACAGCGAAGCGCTGCTGGCGGCGATCCCCGAGCACAGCATCGGCGCCGAACGGCTGGCCACACTGCCCGGCATCGTGCCTGGGCGCTATGACCGCCCCCAGGGTTGCCTGCTGTCGCCGCGCTGCCCTTATGTCCGTGACAACTGCCGGGCACAGCGTCCGGCCCTCGATCCCCAGGCCCACAGCCTGGTGCGCTGCTTCTACCCGTTGAACCAGGAGGTGGCGTGATGACTGTCGTTCTGTCCGCCCGTGAACTGACCCGTCACTACGAAGTCTCCCGCGGCCTGTTCAAGGGCCATGCACTGGTGCGCGCGCTCAATGGCGTGTCGTTCGAACTGGAGGCCGGCAAGACCCTGGCCGTGGTCGGCGAGTCTGGCTGCGGCAAGTCCACCCTCGCCCGTGCCCTGACCCTGATCGAAGAGCCGTCCTCAGGCTCGCTGCAAATTGCCGGCACCGAGGTCAACGGCGCCGACAAGGCCCAGCGCAAGCAACTGCGCCGTGATGTGCAGATGGTCTTCCAGAGCCCCTATGCCTCACTCAATCCGCGGCAGAAGATCGGCGACCAACTGGCCGAGCCGCTGCTGATCAATACCTCGCTGAGCAAGACCGAGCGCCGCAACAAAGTGCAGAAGATGATGCAGCAGGTCGGTCTGCGCCCCGAGCACTACCAGCGCTACCCGCACATGTTCTCCGGCGGTCAGCGCCAGCGTATCGCCCTGGCCCGGGCCATGATGCTGCAGCCCAAGGTACTGGTCGCGGACGAACCCACCTCGGCGCTCGATGTGTCGATCCAGGCCCAGGTCCTGAACCTGTTCATGGACCTGCAGAAAGAGTTCAACACCGCCTATGTGTTCATCTCGCACAACCTCGCGGTGGTGCGGCATGTCGCTGACCAGGTGCTGGTGATGTACCTGGGGCGCCCGGCGGAAATGGGGCCGAAGGAAGATATCTACGAGAAGCCGCTGCATCCCTACACCCAGGCACTGCTCTCGGCGACTCCGGCCATTCACCCCGACCCGCTGAAGCCGAAGATCCGCATCGCCGGTGAGCTGCCCAACCCGCTGAACCCGCCTGATGGCTGCGCCTTCCACAAGCGCTGCCCCTATGCCACCGAGCGTTGTGGCAAGGAGATTCCGGCGTTCAGGCAGGTCGGGACGCGGCAGGTGGCGTGTCACTATGCTGAGCAGTTCCTGTAAAGCGGCATAAAGCCGCTTCTGCGGGTTTTACAGTTGCGAGAAGGGCCGCATTAGCGGCCCTTTTCTATTAGTGCATGAAGATCGCGATCAGAATGATCACCGGGATTGGCACCCCAAGCATCCAGAGCAGAATCGAGCGCATGATGGTTCCTCCAGTCGTGAATTCGAATTAACGGACAACAGTGGTCGAAGCATGCAGGGCACGCGGGTCTTCTTCGACCCAACGAGCACGGTCACGCAGGCGACCACCGAACAAGGCTGCGAAGCTTGCGAAGAACGCACCGCACAGCAGGGCAATGAAGGTCCAGATGGCGGTCCAGGCCGCAACCTTCGCTGCTGTCTCGGCAGCTTCCTGCGCAGCCTGCTTGGCCTGCGCGGCATCCTGACGCGCCTCTTCATAGACTTGCTCGACGCGGGCCTGGGCCTCGGCCTGGGTCAGGCGAGTACGCTGGGCCACCAGTTGCGCCAGGTAGGTGCGATCCTCGGCAGCCATCCCGCCATCGGCAGCCAGGCCGCGGATCAGGATCCGGCTGGCCACGCCATTGGCCGCATCCTCGCTTACCGCGACCGGGCCGTCGCCACGGAATAGACGATCTACGTAGTAGCCCATAGGGTCGGCGGCGCCTGAAGGCTTGCTCTTGTCATCATTCATGGAAACGCTGGCCACGGCACCCGAGGCGGCAGCAGCACCCGCCGAAGCACCAGCACTGGCAAGCCCCCCTGCCGAAGACACGACCATCAACACCGTGACCAGGGTCGCGATGGCCCAAGACAGGAAGCCATGGGCGGTATCGCGGAAATACACCTCGTCACCGTGCAGGTTGGCCCACTTCACTCGCAAGCGGCCAGCCATGTACCCGCCCAGCCCGGAGGCGAGGATCTGGGTAATCAGCAGCCACACAATGGTGGATATCCCCAGCGCCTTGGCGCTGGCACCTTCGTTGGCCCAAGGCGAGGAGGCGGCAAAGCCCAGGCCCGCGCCCAGTATCACGAGGATCAACGACAACGCAGCCGCAGCAGCGGCACCGGCGAAGATGGCAGCCCAGGAAACGCCCGAGCGGTTCGGGGCCTCGGAGACAGCAGTTGGCAGATCGGCAGTGGTAATCATGATTCGGCGCCTTATGAGGGTGAGCAAAACTTCCGTTTTGTTTGCCACTCGATTGGTGCAGCGCGCGTGCCAGTTGTGACAAAAAATGACTCCCAACTAAATCAAGCACTTAGGCAAAAACCACTTCCTAGGATCGTGCGAATCGCCCGAACCCACCCAGTTGAACAGGGCGTTATGCAGTATCCACAGCCCTCGGGCCTCAACGGTCAGACTGCACGCCCTTGTCGGCTGAAGCAGCCCGATGCATTATCGGCCCATGACCGCCACTCTCCTTCCAGACGGCCCCGCCCAGACCCCGCTCACTGCGGAAGTCGTCATGCGCTACCACTTGTGCTGGAAGCATCGTGACCTGGATGGGGTCATGGCGCTGTATCACCCGGAAATCCAATACCACGACTTTTTCCAGAACCGCGTGCTCGGCTTCGATGAGCTGCGCGAGTACGTGCGCGTCTCGTTGCCGCACGAAGCGGGGGAGGACATCGTCCACAGCGACCGCATCCGGGTCGACGGTTGCACAGCCTTCATCCAGTACCAGGTGACGGTCCAGGGCGGTGAAGGCCTGGTGGCTTTCCAGTCCAGCGAGGCGATCACGGTCAAGGACAACCTGATCTGGCGGGTCAATGAATACGGCACGCTGATCCGCCGCGACGGCAAGGGTGCCAGCGCGTCCGGGCCGCGTCCCGCCACCAGCCGCCTGGGTCTTTCGCCCCGCCAGTTGAGCACCATGGCCCAGGACCTCGAACACTATTTCCAGGCCCAACGTCCCTACCTTGACCCTGAACTGGACCTGCAGCAGGTGGCAGAAGAAAGCGGCTATAGCCGCAACCAGATTTCCTACCTGCTCAACCAGGTGCTCGGCCAGAGTTTCTACCGCTACGTCAACCAGGCCCGCCTGCAGCATCTTCTGGCCGGGCTCGAAAGCGCAGGCTGCCGAGCCCCCATCGACGAACTGGCTTTCGACGCCGGCTTCAATTCGCTGTCGGCTTTCTACAAGTGCTTCCGCGAACACACCGGGCTCTCGCCCAAGGCCTACGTGAAGCAGATTTCTCTGCGTGCACGCACGTAAGACAGCGAAGCGCCCGCACTACTAGCATCGCTCCCAGAACCTTGAACGGAAGTGGGAGCAGTACCTGATGCAAGCCTGGCGCACTATCAGCCTCTGGATGGACCAGCTCGACGAGCCGCTCGACGCTCGCCCGTCGCTGCAGCAGGACCTGGATGTCGACGTGTGCATCATCGGCGCCGGCTATACCGGCCTGTGGACAGCCTACTACCTCAAGCGCCAGGCCCCGGACCTGCGCATCGCCATCCTCGAGGCCAACACCGCAGGCTTCGGCGCCTCCGGGCGCAACGGCGGCTGGCTGATGGGCAACCTGCTGGGCGAAGACCGTCTGCTGGCCACCCTTTCCCCACAGCAACGCCGCGCCAGCGTCGACCTGCTGCACGCCATCCCCGACGAAGTGCACGGCGTGCTGCAACGCGAAGGCATCGACTGCGACTACCGCAAGGGTGGGGTCATCTACTGCGCCGCCCGCTACCCGGAGCAGGAGCGCAGCCTGCGTGCCTATCTCGACGACCTGTACCGCCAGGGCATGAACGAAGACGACTATCGCTGGCTCAAGCCCGAACAACTGGCCGGACAACTGCGGGTCAGCAACGCCTACGGCGCGATCTTCAGCCCCCACGTCGCGACCATCCAGCCCGCCAAGCTGGTGCGCGGCCTGGCACGCGTGGTCGAGGGCATGGGCGTGCCCATCTACGAAAACACCCCGGCCAGCGACTGGCAGACCGGTGAAGTGCGCACCGCCCAGGCCAAGGTCCGTTGCCAATGGGTCGTGCCGGCGGTCGAAGGCTACGCCGCCAGCCTGCCGCCGCTGGGTCGCCATCAACTGCCCGTGCAAAGCCTGCTGGTGGCCACCGAGCCGCTGCCGGAATCGGCCTGGGAGCAGATCGGCCTGAGCCAGGGCCAGGCCTTCAGCGAAGGCAGCCGCCAGGTCACCTACGGTCAGCGCACCACCGACAACCGCCTGGTGTTCGGCGCCCGCGGCGGGTATCGCTTCGGTGGCCGCCTGCGCGAGGACTTCAGCCTCAGCGACGCCGAGATCGAGCTGCGCCGCTATCTGTTCGGCGAGCTGTTCCCACACCTGAAGAACGTGCGCATCACCCACTCCTGGGGCGGCAACCTGGGGATGGCGCGGCGTTTCCGTCCGCACATGCTGTGCGACCGTCAACGCGGCCTGGCGCTCTCGGGTGGCTATGGCGGCGAAGGTGTCGGCGCCACCAACCTGGGCGGGCGCACGCTCGCAGCACTGATTCTCGGCCAGCACAACGAACTGACAGCCCAGCCCTGGGTCCACGACAACCGCCCGCTGTCGAGCCTGGCCAGTTGGCCGCCCGAGCCCTGCCGCTGGCTAGGCTACAACGCGATCATCCAGAGTTTCGTCCACGAGGACCGCACCCTCGCCAACCCGGCCAGCCCGGCCTGGCGGCGGCGCCTGGCCAGCGCCCTGGCCGGATTCATGGAAGGTTTCATGCACTGAGTTGCACCCACTACCACAAGAGATCCTGCAGTCATGAGCATCACCCAGTTCAAGCACACCGACAGCGCCGCGCTGGAAACCTCCAACCCGGTCGCCGTCCCCCTCGGAGAACCCGTCGCAGTGACCTCGGTCACCTGCGTCGAACGCAACGATGGCGTCGAAACCGGTATCTGGGAATGTACGCCCGGGCGCTGGCGCCGGCAGATCGTGCAACAGGAGTTCTGCCATTTCATCAAGGGCCGCTGCACCTTCACCCCCGACGGTGGCGAGCCCCTGGTCATAGAAGCCGGAGACGCACTGATGCTACCGGCCAACAGCACCGGGATCTGGGATATCCAGGAAACCGTGCGCAAGACCTACGTACTGATTTTCTGATCCGCTGATCGCCTGCCGTTCTTCGATAACAACAGACAAAGCAAGGTAAACCGGACATGCGCAAACTCCTCCTCGCCCCCCTGATGCTGGCTGCTGGCGTCGCCAGTGCCGCCGACTCGGTGAAGATCTACAACTGGTCCAGCTACATCGCACCCGACACGCTGCAGAACTTCCAGAAAGCCACCGGCATCGTGCCCACCTACGATGTCTACGACAGCAACGAAACCCTCGACGGCAAGCTGATGACCGGCAACTCCGGTTACGACGTGGTCTTCCCCTCCAACCACTTCATGGCCCGGCAGATCCAGGGCAAGGCCCTGAAGAAGCTCGACAAGAGCCAGCTGCCGAACTGGCAGAACCTCAACCCGGTGCTGCTCAAGGCGCTGGAGGTGAACGACCCCGGCAACCAGTACGGCTTCCCGTACCTGTGGGGCAGCACCGGCATCGGCTACAACATCGACAAGGTCAAGGCCGTGCTAGGCGACAAGGCACCGGTCGATTCGTGGGACCTGGTGTTCAAGCCCGAGAACATGGAAAAGCTCAAGAGCTGTGGCGTGGCCATGCTCGACAACGGCCCGGAGTTGCTGCCGATCGCCCTGAACTATCTGGGCCTGCCGCCGCACAGTCAGAATCCCGATGACTACAAGAAAGCCCAGGCACTGCTGATGAAAGTACGTCCGTACATAAGCTACTTCCACTCCTCGAAGTACACCGGCGACCTGGCCAACGGCAACATCTGCGTGGTGGTCGGTTTTTCCGGCGACGTGCTGCAGGCCAAGAACAGCGCCGACGATGCGAAGAACGGGGTGAAGGTGGGTTACTCGATTCCCAAGGAGGGTGCACCGCTGTGGTTCGACATGGTCGCCATGCCGGCCGACGCTCCGGACGAGAAGGCAGGCTACGCCTACATGAACTACCTGCTGCAGCCTGAGGTGATGGCCGGCATCAGTAACTCGGTGCAGTACGCCAACGGCAACGCCAAGGCCGATGCTCTGGTCGATCCGGCGCTCAAGCAGAACACCATGATCTACCCAAGCGCGGATGTGATGGGCAAGCTGTTCGCCCTGGAAGCGATGCCGGCGAAGATCGACCGCATTCGTACGCGGCTCTGGACCAGCATCAAAGCGGGTAACTGAAGCTCCGCCTCTCCCCCCGCAGACACCAGGGTGTCTGTGGGGGTACAGGTGATTTCAGCGCACCACCGTCACCCGCCCGAACAGTGTCTGCGGCACGAAGCCCATCACCTTGCCCAACGACGCCAGCGCCAGCATGGGCTCATCCACCGGGAAACTGCCGCTGACCTTGCGTTGCGCCAAGGCCTCGTCGAGCAACAGGATACGCCCCGGGTAATACCGTCCCAGGTCCTCGACCACCTGCGCCAGCGGCACCTGGTAATAGTTCAGCCAGCCCTGGCGCCAGGCCAGGCGACTTTCACTGTCCACGGCACTGATCGCCCCCGCCACGCCCTGGGCATAGTCCAGTTGCTGGTTGGCGGTCAGCTCACGCGCCACGGCGCCGGTAATCGGTGTCACCGCCACCCGTCCACTGCGCACGGTAACCTGGGCGCCGTCGCCCTGCCCGCGTACCTCGAACTGAGTGCCCAGCACCCGCACTTCGCCACCCGCCGCATCGACCAGGAACGGCGCGCCGGTGTGGGTCACCTCGAAGAACGCCGCGCCGCGCAGCAGGCGTACGCGCCGCTCGCCATGGTCGAAATCCACGACCACAGCGCTGTTGGCATCCAAGGTCAGGCGTGACTGGTCGGCCAGGGTGACCTGGCGCACATGCTCGTCACTGCGATAGTCGGCGCGCAGGTCCTGCAACCAGTATTGCGGCTGCCAACCGGCCAGGCTGCCCAGCGCCAGCACCAGACAGGCCGCTGCCGCCAGTGCTCCGCCACGCCGCCCCCAGCGGGCTTTCGGTCGGCGCATGGCCTGCAGGTAGTGCTCGAGGCCCTCGCGTTCCTCTGCGGCCAGACGCGCGGCGGGCGCTTCGCTCTGTTGCCACAGGGCCTGGGCCTCGGCATAGGCGGCGCGGTGCGCCGGATCGGCCAACAACCAGCGCTTGAACTCAGCGCCTTCGGCTGCCGGAGGATGCTCGTTGATGCGGCTCAGCCAGCCCAGGGCCATGCGCGACTGTTCGGCGGTGATCGGATAGGGCTGGCTCATCGACGGTCGCTCCCTGGCCTGCGCAATGGGGTAGCGGGCTCGGCGACACTCGCCTTGCACGCTTCGAGGGCGCGCATCATATGCTTTTCCACCGCACTCTGGGACACCTGCATGGCCTTGGCGATCTCGCCGTACTTGCAGCCGTGGATGCGGTTGAGCAGGAAGATCTGTCGCGTACGTTCCGGCAAGGCGCGCAGGGCCTGCTCGATGCGGCGCAGATCGTGATCGACCTCCAGCGCCTGCTCTGGCGCCTGGGCCGAGAGCGCCTCGTCGCTGATCGACAGCCCTTCGGTGAACCGACCGCGACTGCCTTCGCTGCGCAGGTGGTCGATCGCCAGGTTGCCGGCGCAGCGCAAGAGGTAGGTGTCGAGCGCCTCGACCTTGACCGCAGGCCGACGCCAGAAGCGCAGGAACAGTTCCTGGACCAGGTCCGAGGCCGTGGCACGACAGCCAACGCGCCGGCTGACCAGCGCCTCCATGCGCCCGCGCTGGGCCAGGAACACCTGCAGGAAGCGCGCCCGGCCACCGGCCTCGTCGAGGTCGGGCTCGCTCACGCGCCGAACACCGCCACGACCGGCGCCAACACCAGGCTCGCCGCCGCCAGGCTCAGCAGCAGGCGGGGTTGGTACGGCAGGCCGAATACCCAGAGGGTGAGCCCGGCCATCAACACGGCCGTCCACTCCACCAGCCCCAGCGCCCAGCCACGCAAGTGCACCGCCAGTACCGCCGACAGCACCAGCAGCAGCCAGCCGGCGATGCGCAAGGCACGCAACTGGGCCGGCCGCGGCTTGCGACCCAGCAGGTCGGTGAAGTGTTTTTCCATGGCCAGGCACAAGGCAGCCAGGCCGGCAAAGGTGAACAGGGCCAGGCTCAGCATCAGCTCGCCTCCACGGTTTCGGTGCGGGCCTTGACCTTGGCCGAGCGCTTGGCGACTGGCTTGGGCGCGCGCAGCATCTTGCCGGCCGCCCAGCCGAGGAACAGCCCGGTGGCCAGGGCCGTGAGATCGAAGCCGGCCATCGCCCAGTCACCGGCGATCAGCGAATGGTCCAGGCCTTGGCCTGTGGTCACGGCATTGAGCAGCGGCAACGCAGCGAACACCACGGCACCCAGCGCCAACTGCTCGCCCCAGGCGCGACGACCGGGGCGCAGCATGGCGTGAAGCAGCGACAGTGCCCAGACCATGAAGAACGCATTGACCTCCCAGTCGGCGCGCCCTTGCAGCCCGATCGGCAGCAGGCGATTGGCCCAGAAGAACGCCGCCACGCCCAGCAGCAGGCCGCTCATGCTTGCAATGTTGAGCACCTCGACCAGGCGCAGCTCCGCAGGCATGCGCTCGCTCTTGGCATGCTTGAGCTGACGCTTGCCCAGCCACATCACAAGGCCAGTGCCGATCACCGCCGTGCCGGCGACACCGAAGACGAAGTACAACCAGCGCAGCCATGGCCCGGCGAAGTTGCCCATGTGCAGACCGACAAAGGTAAAGGAGGTCATCATCGCGGCGCTTTCCGGCGCACCTTGGGTAAGCAGTGCACCGGTGGCACCGTCGAAGGTCCAGTTGGCGCTGCGCTTGTACGCGACACTGTCGGCCGAGGCACGGTTCAAGGTGACACGGGCATTCTGGTCGCCAGGATTCTGCACCTGAATGAAGCCCATGCGTGCGCCTGGCGCTTGCTCCTGGACCTTGGCGTACAGGCTCGACAGTGGGACCAGCGGCGTGGCCACCCCGGCCACCTTCGGCACCTCGTCACGGCCGAACAGGTCGTTGAAATAACCGTTGGGGCTGCCATAGCTGGCCATGATTCCGGCCGGCATGACCATGTACATGAAGATCACCAGGCTGCTGTAGCTGATCATCAGGTGGAAGGGCAGTACCAGCACGCCAATGGCGTTGTGGCCATCGAGCCATGAGCGCTGGCCCTTGCCGGGACGGAAGGTGAAGAACTCCTTGAAGATCTTCTTGTGCGTGATGATCCCGGTCACCAGCCCCAGCAGCATGATGAAGGCACAGAAGGTCGACAGCCAGCGCCCCCAGGGGTGGGGCATCTCCAACTGGAAATGGAAACGGTAGAAGAAGTCGCCGCCACGGCTGTCGCGGCCCTCGACCACCTCGCCGCTGGCCGCGTCCAGCTCCTTGCTGGTGAAGCCGCGTCGGCCACCGGCGCTGGGATCGCGATAGCCGACACTCAGCGCCGCCTCGCGCTCGCTGGGCAGGCGGATGAACCAGGTGCTGGCATCGGCGGCGTTGGCTTGCAGGTAGCGCTGCGCCATCTCCAGGCTGGCCGCCGGATTCAGCGGATGGCTGTGGATTTCCGGTTTGGTCCAGTGGTTGATCTCTTCCTTGAAGTAGGCAAGCGTGCCGGTGAGGAAGATGGCGAACAACAGCCAGCCGAAGATCAGGCCGGTCCAGGTATGCAGCCAGGCCATGGCCTGGCGGAAGCCCTCTTTCATGGGTTCTTCATCCAGTAAGCCAGCCCGCCGATCGCGCCCAGCACCAGGCTCGGCAGCAATACGCCCAGCCAGGCGCGCAATGCGCTGCGGCAGGCGAAGCACCAGATGAAGGCGAGCAGGTAGAACACGAACGACAGCATCATCCCGGTCAGTGCCGCATCGACCTGGGCGCCGGGCATCAGCAGGCTGACACAGACGCTGGCCGCCGAGGCCAGCAGGTAGCCGCCCAACAACGCAGCCAGGCTGCGCGAGGTCACAGCCAGGCGGTAGCTCAGGGGCAGGCCGGCGGCTTTGCTTTTCATGGGGCGACGGTCCGGGGCAAGGTCAAGAGGGTGCAATAGTAATGATTTCAATTCTCATAAGCAAAGATTGGAGATGAGCTGCTGCGATCTCTGTTTAGCCGGGTTTGCCCCCGAATACCCCGCAGGTCGAACAGGATTGCTACACCCTGTCGCCCGGAATACAATGCGAACAATTCTTACTCCCAATCGCGTCATCGGACGCCGGAGTCACCTCGGTGTCCAGTGCCCTCTCCTCCACCGTCGAAGGCCTCTACCACGCTCACCACAACTGGCTGACCGGTTGGCTGCGCCGTCGCCTGGGCTGCCCGCAGAGCGCCGCCGACCTGGCCCAGGACACCTACGTGCGCTTGCTCCAGGCCCGCGAAGCGCCACAGTTGATCGAACCTCGGGCCTTTCTCGCCACCGTCGCCAAGCGCGTACTGTGCAACCATTTTCGCCGTCAGGAGCTGGAGCGCGCCTACCTCGAAGCCCTGGCCCAGGTGCCCGAACGCCTGGCACCCAGCGAGGAAGACAAGGCGCTGATCTTCGAAACCCTGCTCGAACTCGACCGCCTGCTCGATGACCTGCCGCCGCTGGTCAAGCGCGCGTTTCTGCTGGCCCAGGTCGATGGCCTGGGCCAAGCCGAGATCGGCCGTGAACTGGGTATCTCCCTGGCGACAGTCAAACGCTACCTGCACAAGGCAGCCCTGCGCTGCTATTTCGCCCTGTGAGCACAGGCATCTCACCCCAGGTTGCCGAGCAGGCGGTGCACTGGCTGATCGAATCACAGGGGGCCGATTTCGACCCGGCCCAGCAGCAGGCATTCGAACACTGGTTGCAGGCTGACGGCGAACACCAGCGCGCCTGGGCGCACATCCAGCAGGTCAACCAGCGGCTGCGTGGTGCGACCTCGCCCGTGGTGCACGCCACCTTGCAGGCACCGCCCTCCCCGGCCCGGCGTCGCGCGCTCAAGGCGTTACTGCTGGCGGGCGTGGCCAGTGCCACCGGGCTCGGATTGCAATCACACAATCCGTTGCCAGGGCTGATGGCCGACTACCGCAGCCCCGTGGGCCAGCGCCGACGCCTGCCGCTGGACGACGGCAGCCTGTTGCGACTGAACACCCGCAGCGCCGCCGATGTGCGGTTCGATGGGCAGCAACGTTACGTGCGCCTGCTCGAGGGTGAGTTGTCGCTAGACGTCGCCCGCGATACCCGCCCGCTGGTGTTGCGCAGCGACGATGGCAGCCTGCACCTCGACAGCGGCCGCTTCAACGTGCGTCAGTTCGAGGGCTACAGCCTGGTCTCGGTGTTCAGCGGCATGGCTCGGCTACAGGGCCAAGTGTTGCTCGCCGGTCAGCAAGCCCGCCTGGCAGCGGGCCATTGGCAAGGTATCGGCGCGCTGGATCGCAACATCGGCGCCTGGGTCGATGGAATGCTGGTGGTCTCGCAGATGCGCCTGGGCGAGTTTCTCGCCGAGCTTTCACGCTATCGCCACGGACAACTGGGCTGCAGCGAGCAGGTCGCCGGGCTGCGGATTTCCGGGTCGTACCCACTGGATGACAGTGAGCGGATCCTGGAGATGCTGGAAGTCGCCTTGCCGGTACGGGTGCGGCGATTCACCCGGTACTGGGTCAAGGTCGAGGCGGTTTGAGCCTGTGCCGACAACTATTTTCTTCCAACCTGAGCCATTTCGCTTCCCTCGCGTGACAGAGCAGGCAGAACCCTTCTTACAGGACCCGACCCCATGCCCCTGCGCCCCACGCCGCTCGCCATCGCCCTGCTGTTCGCCACCAGCCTGAACTTCGCCCAGGCTAGCGAACCGCGCGCCTACCACATCGCCCCCGGCACCCTGGAAGACGCTCTCAACCAATTTGGCCGTGACAGCGGGGCGCTGATTTCGTTCGGTTCCAGCGTCACCCAAGGCTTGCGCAGCCCCGGGCTGGAAGGCCAGTACGACGTACAGCAAGGGCTGCAGGCATTGCTGCGTGGCAGCGGCCTGCAGGCACGCCAGGAGGCCGACAACGCCTACAGCCTGCAACCGCTTGCCGCCTCCAGCAGCGATGCGGCGATCGAGCTGGGTGCCTCTACCGTGGTTGGCGACTGGCTGGCCGAGGCGCGCCAGGACAACGTCTTCGAGCATCCCGGCGCACGTGACGTGATCCGCCGCGAGGAGTTCGAGCGCAGCGGTGCCAACAGCGCCCGTGAGGTGCTCAACCGCATCCCCGGCGTCAATGCCCCGGAAAACAACGGCACCGGCAGCCACGACCTGGCACTGAACTTCGGCATTCGCGGCCTCAACCCTCGCCTGGCCTCGCGCTCAACGGTGCTGATGGACGGCATCCCGGTGCCCTTCGCCCCCTATGGCCAGCCACAGCTGTCACTGGCCCCGCTGAGCCTGGGCAACATGGATGCGGTGGATGTGGTACGCGGCGGCGGCGCAGTGCGCTACGGCCCGCAGAACGTCGGCGGCATCGTCAACTTCGTCACCCGCGCCATCCCGGAGGAGGCGACCTTCAAGGCCGCCATGCAGAACCAGATCAGCCCCTCGTCCAGCCACGACGGTTTCAAGAACAGCGCCAACCTGCTGGTCGGCGGCACCAACGACAACGGCCTGGGCGGCGCCCTGCTCTACTCCGGCACCCGCGGCGGCGACTGGCGCGAACACAGCGACACGCAGATCGACGACCTGATCCTCAAGGGCAAGCTGCAACTGGACGAGGCCAACAGCCTGCACGCCATGGCCCAGTACTACGAGGGCGAGGCCGACATGCCCGGCGGCCTGAGCAAGGCGGCGTTCGATGAAGACCCGTACCAGTCGACCCGCCTGAAGGACAAGTTCTGGGGCCGTCGCACCCTGGTCAACGTCGGCTACGACTACAAGCAGGACGATCGCCAGTTCAGCGTCAACAGCTTCTTCACCAAGACCCTGCGCAGCGGCTACCTCGACCAGGGCAGCTTCGTCTCGCTGTCGCCACGCGAATACTGGGTACGTGGCATCGAGACCCGCTTCTCGCAAGGTGTGGCACTGGGCGACAGCTGGCACGAACTGGGCGTGGGCTACCGCTACATCAACGAGGCCGGCCACGAACTGCGCTTCCGCGAACCGGTGACCGGCAACCTGCCGACCACCGCCAGCCGCAACGACCGCGACACCCGTGGCGCCACCGAAGCCCACGCGATCTACCTGGACGACCGCATCGACATCGGCCGCTGGACCATCACCCCCGGCATCCGCTACGAGATGATCGACTCCGAGCAAAGCAACAAGCTCAGCAACCAGCGTTACCAGGGCAGCTACAACACCGCATTGCCGGCACTGAATGTCATGTACCACCTGACCGACACCTGGAACCTCTACGCCAACACCGAGGGCTCGTTCGGCAGCGTGCAGTACAGCCAGATGCCCAACCGCGTCAGCAGCGGCGAAGTGAAGCCGGAAAAGGCGCGCACCTGGGAAGTCGGTACCCGCTACGACAGCGGCGACCTGCAGGCAGAGATCGGCGCCTTCCTGATCAACTTCGACAACCAGTACGAAAGCAACCAGACCAACGACTCGGTGATCGCCCGCGGCGAAACCCGCCACCAGGGTATCGAGACCAGCGTGCGCTACGCCCTCGACGGCCTGAGCCCGACGCTGGCCGGTTTCGATGTGCACGCCAGCTACGCCTTCGTCGACGCCACCATCCGCGAAGACGGCCCGAACAAGGGCAACCAGGTGCCGTTCTCCTCTCGCCACAAGGGCACGCTGGGGCTTGGTTACACCGAAGGACCATGGCAGTTGAACCTGGATGGCAGCTTCCAGAGCAGCCAGTACGCCGACAACGCCAACACCGCGAGCGAAAGCGCCGATGGCAGCACCGGACGGATTCCGGGCTACATGCTGGTCAGCACCCGCGCCGGGTATGACTTCGGGCCGCAGCTGTCGAACCTGAAGGTGGCGGTGGGGGTGAAGAACCTGTTCAACCGCGAGTACTACACCCGTTCGTTCGACGACAACAACAAGGGCAAGTACGTGGGCGAGCCGCGCACGCTGTATGTGCAGACTTCGGTCGCGTTCTGAGGATGGACACTTGGGAGCGGCCTTGTGCGCTACCAGCCCGTGCACGGTCCTCGGCATCGGTACGGTACCTGTAGGAGCGGGCTTGCCCGCGAAAAAGACACCGCGCTGTCTGGCACGGGCTGCGCCCGTATTCGCGGGACAAGCCCGCTCCCACAGGGGGATTGGGCTGGTCTGTAGATTTTGAACAAGACAGTCGCTCTTGCAGCAACAGCTTCAACCCTGCGAATTGCTACAAAAAATTTATCGAGAAAGGGGCTTGAATTCGGCGCGCCAATCCCTGACCTTAGAGTCAAGAGGCGAAGCTTTCCCCAAGGGCCTCAAGGGCCTAGGCACGCCTCCACGCGAGCAAGCTGAATAAGGATTGAATCATGCAAATCCAGGTCAACAGCAGCAACCATATCGACAGCAGCAGCCGTCTGAACGAATGGGTCCGCAGTACGCTGGAAAGCACGCTGCAGCGCTACGAGGACGACCTCACCCGCATCGAGGTCCACTTGCGTGACGAGAACGGCGACAAGCCCGGCCCGCATGACAAACGCTGCCAAATGGAGGCTCGCCCCAAAGGTCATCAACCGATTTCCGTCAGCCATACCGCCACCTCGCTGGACCACGCGATCGACGGTGCGGCCAGCAAGCTGAACAACGCGCTGGAACATTTCTACGGCAAGCTGCGCAGCAAGCGCAGCGTGGTGCAGCACACTGAAGAAGAGTGATCGGTGACACACAGACGCCCGGTGCCTGGCACCGGGCGTTTTCGTTTCCAGGGTTTCGGGCCCGGACAGGCCACACAATTCATCATTTGATCAACGTCGCTGAACCATCCTCACTGTCTCCCGGTCAATCGGTGAACATTCTTTGCAGATGCCAGCCCATGACCAATCCCTTCGACCTCATCAGCGACGCCTTCGCCCCGTACTACCGGGTCAACCTGAGCATCGAGCGGCTCGATGGCAGCATCATGCTGACCCTCTCCAACGATACCGGCGTGGTCGCCAAGCGACTGATCAGCGCCGCCCAACGCAACGACCCTGTACGCCTGCGCCGAGTAGTGGACAGCATTCGCCTGGGGCTGGCCATCGAACAAGGGGAAGATGCCCTGCAGGTGCTGGCGGCGATGACCGACAGCGCCGGACGCGATCGGGTCTGGCGGGGGGCCGGGATCGCTCGATAGGCCAGTGTCGATCTCTTCGCTCCCACAAGAAATGAGCGAAGAGATCAACACACGCCTCATCACTGCGGATAGACAATCTCCCGCACCTGCACCGCACGCGGGATCAAGCGGTTTGCAAAGAACAGATCGGCAATCCGCTGCTGGGTTTCGATCGCCGCGGCATCTAGCGGGCGGATCGGCGCGTTGTAGCGATGCTCGAAATACAGCTCCACCACTTCACGCTTGAGCCCTAGCACCTTGGTCATGCCGTCGATGCTTTGCTCACGCTGCTCGACCGAAATCTTCTGCGCCTGGCGCAACACCTCCAGCACCTTGTCGATGGTCGCACCGTACTGCTCGGTGAACGGCCGACTGGCAATGTAGTAGGTGCCGCTGGGGTGCACGTCCTCACCGGTGCTCAGGGTGCGGGCGCTACCATCGAGCAAGGCGGCTGCGTAGTAAGGATCCCAGATCACCCAGGCATCCAGCTTGCCCTGCTCGAAGGCCGGGCGGGCATCGGCGGCCGGCAGGTAGACCAGCTCGACATCGCTCAGCTGCAAGCCCGCCTTGATCAGGCTCTTGAGCAGCAGACTGTGGGCACTGGAGCCTTTCTGCAAAGCGATACGCTTGCCCTTGAGATCAGCCAGTGTCTTGGCCGGGCTGCTGCTCGGCACGATGATCGCCTCGCTGCGACCGTCGCTGGGCTCGATACCGATGTAGCGCAACGGAATACCCGCCGCCTGGGCGAAAATCGGCGGAATGTCACCAATGTTGCCCACGTCCAGGCTGCCACCGTTGAGCGCCTCGATCAGTTGCGGCCCCCCTGGGAACTCGATCCACTGCACCTGGGTGCCAGGCAACGCCTGTTCGAGCAGGCGATGCTCGCGGGCCAGGACCATGTTCACCGAACTCTTCTGGTAGCCGATACGCAGCACCTGCGGATCCGCCGCGAGGGCCAGGGTGGTGCCCAGCGCCAGCAACAGGGTGACAAGCATACGCACGATCATTTCAGGTTCTCCTTGACCTTGGCGGCCACATCGGCCGGTAACCAGGCGCTCCACACCTGGGGCTGTTCACGCAGGACCGCTTCGGCGACCACACGCGGATCCAGGCGCTTCTCGGCCATGTGGGCGAGGGTCTGGTTGAGCAACGCCGGTGGCAGATCGACCTTGTCGAAGAACTGCACCAGCTCCGGGTAACGCGCATGGAACGGCGCCGAGACGCCGATCGACAGGCGCGCCGGCAGCGAGCGCGTACCTCTGGGGTGCGCCTCGTTCGGGTTGGACAGGGTCTTCCAGGCCTCGGCATCGAAGGCCGGCTCTTCCAGTTGGACCAGTTTGTAGCGGCCCAGCAGCGGAGTCGGCGACCAGTAGTAGAACAGCACCGGCTTGCCGCGACGGATCTGTGCGGACACCTCGGCATCCAGTGCAGCACTGGAGCCGGAGCGGAAGTTGACGAAACTGTCGGCCAGGCCATAGGCCTTGAGCTTCTGGCTGTTGACGATCTCCGAGGTCCAGCCGGTCGGGCTGTTCAGGAAGCGCCCCTGTTGCGGCGACTCGGGGTCACGGAACACATCCTTGTAGCGAACAAGGTCGGTCACCGACTTCAGCCCCGGCGCCACGGCCTCGATACCGCGCTCAGGATCGCCCTTGATCACGTATTCCGGCACCCACCAACCTTCGCTGGCGCCCTTGACCGTGTCGCCGAGGGCGATCACCTTGCCTTCGGCTTCGGACTTGATCCACAGCGGACTGCGCCCGGCCCACTCTTCGCCGATCACCTGGATGTCATCCTTGGCCAGGGCCGCCTCCAGGCTGACCGTGCTGCCCGGCAGGGTGTCGGTCGGATAACCGTAGCCCTTCTCGACCAGCGTACGCAGGATCTCGGTGATCAGGTTGCCGCTTTCCCAGGTGAGCGCGCCGAAATGGATCGGGGCTGGTGGGCTGGCCGCCAGCAACGGCTGGCTGGCCAGGCCCAGGGCGAGCAGCGCGCCGCCCAGGAGTTTCTTCATCGCAGTCATGCGCAGTCTCGTTGTCGATCAGAAGTCGTAGCTGAGCCGGGTGTAGTAGAACGCCCCTTCCGGTGCCGACGGCGCCAGGTAGCTGTACTGCTGGCCCGGGGTCTGGCGCAGGCGGGTGTTGAAGTCATCCGGCTTGCTGTCGAACAGGTTGTTGGCGCCTACCGAAACGCGCAGTTGCTTGGTGAACGCATAGTTGACGTCCAGGTCGGTGATCCACTGGGCCGAGAAGGTCTGGTCATACTGTGCGTTGGTCGCGGAGGCTGCGTACTTGCGGTACTCGCCGTAGCGGGTCTGGGTCAGGCTGACGGTCCATGGGCCGTAGGTGTGCGTGGCGCCAAGGATCAGCTTGTCCTCGGGATAGCCATGTTCGAGGAAGCCCTGGGCCTCGCGGGTCAGCACGTCGAAACCGAAGGGGTTGCCATGGATCTTCTCGATGGTGGTGCGCGCCTTGGTGTAGCCAGCGGTCAGCGCCAGGTCGCCATAGCGATCCAGGTTCAGGTTGTACTTGCCGACGATGTCCACGCCACGGGTACGGGTGTTGGCGGCGTTGGTCATGAACTGCGCCCAGCTGTACTGGCCGAAGCCTGCAGCGGTGAGGATGCGTTCGGCGTCCGGGCCGGAAATGCCGCCGCTGTAGAGCAGGCGGTCGCGGATATCGATCTGGTAGGCATCGATGGTCAGCGACGCCTGCTCGGTCGGGCGCAGCACCAGGCCCAGCGAGTAGTTGGTGGATTTTTCCGGCTTGAGCGACTGCGCGCCCAGGGCCTGGGCCGCCGGATGGTCGACCGGCAGGATGCGGGTCAGCACCGGATTGCCATTGACGTCGACGTTGGTGGTGGTGGTCCATGAGGTGCCGATCTGGCCCAGGGTCGGCGCACGGTAGGCGCTGTTGAGGGTGCCGCGCAGGCCGACCTGCGGAGTGAACTCGTAACGCGCCGAAAGCTTGCCGGTGGTAGCCGAACCGAAGTCTGAGTAATGCTCGCTGCGCCCGGCCAGGCCTACCTGGAATTTGTCGGTGACCTGGTTTTCCAAGCCGAAATACACCCCGCCCACCTCACGTTTGTAGGTGCCGGCATCGTCCGGCGTCAGGCCCGAAGCCTGCACCCCACCCACCTGCACCCCGTCGATGCCGCCGAACGAGTAGGAGCTGAAATCGCCCGGTTGCAGTTCGTACTGCTCGCGACGGTAGGCCACGCCCGCCGACACGGTCAGCGGATGGGTCGACCAGGCCACGCCCACGTCACGGGCGTAGTCGACGGCCAGGTTGGTCTGGCTGTTGATCAGCGTGGCAATGTCGAACTTGGTCGGGCTATTCACGCCATAGCTGGGGTTGAGCGTGTCGAACGCCACTTCGTCATGCTTGTCGCGGCCATAGGTGGCGCTGATGTCCAGGCGTCCGATGGCCTCGTCCTCGAAGCGCGAGCCGACGGTGACCGAGGCGTCCTCGTAGCGGAAGCGGTACTTGGGGATGGTGCCCTCGGGGTACAGCGCCTGCACGTTGTTGGGGTTGTCGCGCAACAGCGGCGGGGTGTTGTTGATCGACTTGTCCTGGCCATAGGTGGCGAAGCTGTACAGCCGCCACTGGTCGTTCAGGCCGACCTCGGCGTTGGCTGCCAGGTTGAACTTGTCGCGGCTGGCTCCGCCCCAACGGTGCTCCTGCAACTGGCCGTCGGCGACGTACTTGTCGCCGATGTCGGTGGGCTTGGCGTTGACGCCATTGAAGCTCAGGGTCAGGAAGCCGTCGCCCGGCAGACCCAGGCCATACCAGCCATCGACGTTCTTGCGAAAGCCGTCGCCCTGCCCGTACTTGCCCAGTTGCGTGTTGATCTGCCCGCCGCTGTCGCGCTCCTTGAGCACGATGTTGATCACCCCGGCCACTGCGTCCGAGCCGTACTGCGCCGAAGCGCCATCGCGCAGCACCTCGACATGGTCGATGGCGCTGATCGGGATCATGTCCAGGTCGACCGGCTGGGCACCAATGAACGGCACGCCACCGGAGATGTTCACCACCGCCGAGGCATGCCGGCGCTTGCCATTGACCAGCACCAGGGTCTGGTCCGGCGACAGGCCGCGCAGCGAGGCGCCCTTGGGGTTCTGGCCACGGGTGGCGCTCTGGTTCTGCGGGAAGTTGAACGAGGGCAGCAACTGGAACAGCGCCTGGTTCAAGGTGGTGGCGCCAGTCTTGACCAGCTCCTGGCTGTCGATCACATCGACCGGCGCGGCGCTGGTCAGCGCGGTGGCGTCGCTGCGCCGGGTGCCAAGGGCAATCACGCGGTCAAGGGTGGGTGCCGCAGCAGCGCTGGCTTGCCCGACCGGTCCGCTGGGCGCGCGCCGGGCGCTGGCGGCGGCGGTCTCGTCCTTGATGATGAAGGCGCCGCCCGGGCTGACCTGAAGCTGCAAGCCGGTACCGCGCAGCGCGGCGTCGATGGCTTGCTGGGTGGTCAGGTCGCCCTCCACCGCCGAGGACGAGAAGCGCTCGACCTCCGGGGTGAAGGAGATCACCTGGCCGCTCTGACGGCTGATGTCGAGCAGCACCTGGTCGAGCGGGCCGGACTTGATGTGGTAGGCCTGTACCGGCTCGGCGGCCTGGGCGGTGCTGATCAGCAGGCCGAGCAACGGGCCGAGGGCCAGGGCATTGCGCTTGAAGCGCGAGTGAGTAGCAGTGGTCTTCTTCTGGATACGGCGCACAACGATTCCCCCCAAGGAATCCATGACGCTGCCCCCCTCGGCAGCGTTTACAGCAGTGGTGTGGCGCGGGCGCGCAGAATCTTGCAGATCGATTGGTTATGTCGTTAGAACCTGGAAAAGGCCGCCCGCGATCCTGGTTCACACCGCCCCGATACTCAGCCAATACTCCCCATGCCGGCTCACGCGGATCGGCAAGGTCCGCGCCAGCGCCTCGAACACCAGCTCACTCTGGTCGAGCCGAAACAGCCCGCTCACGCGCAATCCGGCCACCGCAGGATCCAGGCGCAGCACGCCGCGTCGATAGGGCCGCAACGCATCGACCACCTCGCTCAACGGGCTGTCGCGCACTTCCAGCAGACCATCGACCCACGCCCCTTCGCCTGGCCGCAACAGCTCAACCGAGGCAATGCTCACCCGGTCGAAATTCACCGCATGCCCCTTGCGCAACTGCACCCGATCACCACCCTGGCTGCTGATCTCCAGCACCCCGGCCAGTGCGCAGACCCGGCACTGCCCGGCACGCTCTGCCACCAGCAAGCGCGCCGATCGCGCACTGACCGTACTGCCCTCGATACGCACCAGAAACGGCCGCGACTCATCGACCACGGTCAGCAATCCCTCGCCACCGCGCCATTCGAGCACACGCAGTTGGCTGTCGAAGCGCACGTCGGCCTGGCTCTGGGCGTTGAGCACCAACTGGCTGCCATCGGGCAGGCTCAAGGTCTGACGTTCACCCGTACTGGTGCTCAGATCAGCCCCCAGGTGCAGGCCAGACATCGGGTTGCCGATCAAGCCCGCACCCACCACCACACCGGCCCCGAGCAAGGCACGCTGGAGAAAACGCCGACGCCCCGAAGGCGCTGCCAGGGCGCGCTGCACCACCCGGCCGTCGACGCCCTGGCTACGCGGCACCTGGAACACCCCGAGAGTGTTCTCCAGGCGCTGGCACAGTTGCTCATGCCGCGGGTCGGCGCGACGCCAGGCCTGGAACGCCAGGTGATCACGCGCCTCGGCCTGGCCCGAACGCAGCAGCACCAGCCACTGGGTCGCCTGCTCGATCAGGTGTTGCTGCTCATCGGGGTCGCGCATGTCAGTCCAGGGAAAGTTTCAGGCAACGGTTGAAAGCCTTGGCCATGTAGTCGCTCACCGAGCGCTGGGAGATCCCCAGTTCAAGGGCGATCTGCGGATAGGTCAGGCCGTTGAGCTGCGACAGCAGGAAGGTCGCCTTGACCTTGGCCGGCAGGCCGTCGAGCAAGGTGTCGATGGCTTGCAACGCCTCGATCATCTGCGCATGAGCTTCGGGCGATGGCGCCAGATGGTCGTCATCCTCGAGCAAGGCATCAAGGTAGGCGCGCTCCAGGTCGCGGCGGCGCCACAGCTGGTACATCAGGCGCTGGGCGATGGTGGTCAGCAGCGCGCGCGGCTGGCGGATCGGCTCCGGGACCGGCGCACTGAGCAGTTGCACGAAGGTGTCGGCGGCGATGTCCTCGGCGGCACCGTCACCCAGGTGTCGGCGCAGGCGTCCGCACAGCCAGGGGTAGTGGCTGCGGAACAGACTGCCGACATATTCGCCATGAGGGTTTTCGCGACCGGACATGAGGCTTCCATCCAGGAGTGGATACAAAGAGGTCCGGTCGTCCGGTGAGCGCATCCTAGTCTGGCGGCTTATGCTTTAAAAATACTTAAAAGTGATTTTTATATTCCGTTTTCATTATTCGAGAGTGACTAAACCAAGCCGCTTCGCTTCGTGCTCGTAATCCAGCAGCACTTGGTAATCGTTCGTCGCGGCCGGTAGCACCCGATCGATGGCCAGGGCCTCGGCCACCGCCGGCAACTCGGCCAGGGCCTGGTTCATCGCGTGGCGAATCCACTCGGCCTCTTCGGCACTGCGCCAACCGGCAGTGATGTACGGCAGGCTCGGCCCCCAGGCGGTCTGGCCGAGGATGCGCAGGCCCTCGACCTCCTCACTGTGATCGCGCGCCAGGTAGCCGTAGGTGACGCTGTCGATGGCCGCCAGATCGCCTTGGCCCTCGCGCAGGGCGCGCATGCTGTTGCGGTGCCCACCGGTATGGCTGACCTGCGAGAAAAACCGCCCTTCACGCTGCAAGGGTGCCAGCGCGTGGCGCAGCAGATTCATGCCGGAGTTGGAGTCCGGGCCGTTGACCAGCCCGTGGCTGTCGAAGAACGCCGCCAGGTCCTGGCGCGGATCATCCTCGCGCACCAGCAGCAGGCTGCAGTGCTGACCTTCGCGCACATATGGCAGGCGATAGCGTGGCTGCCCGACCACTCGTACGTGCCCACGCAGCGCGGTCATCAACGGGTAGCCGCAGGTCTGGCTGAGCAGCAGTTGCGGCGAGCGCCAGACCTGCAGCAACGGCTGCGTACCCACCGCTTCACCCCGCGCATCGAGCAGCAACAGAATGCGTTGCAGCCAGGCCGCGCTGGCCTGGTTGATGCGCTCGGGGGCGACGTACATCGACAGGTCGACGAATCCCTGGGTCATGGCATGGCTCCTGTTCAGGCGAAGGGGTGACGTGGGCTGTCGATCGGCGCAAGGCCGTGGCGACGCAGCAGCGCCCCATAGCCCGGCACCAGGAAGTGCCCGCTGCGCAGCAGCCATTGCGCGCGGTGACGCTGGTAGACACGCGGGATGAAGTACCAGGGCAGGCCCGGAAGATCGTGGTGCACCAGGTGCAGGTTGTTGTTCAGGAACAGCAGCGACCAGAGGCGCCCAGCCTCGTTGATCACCGTGCGCTGCTCAGGCAGCGGGTGCGGCCGATGCTCGTAGAACGAACGCAGCATCGCCAGGCCAACGGCCGGCACGCTGACCAGGAACACGTAGTGCAGCACCGACAGTGCGCTGAACCGCGCAACCAACATCATCAGCAATACGCTGCACAGGCCGTGGGTCAACCACATCAGCCAGGCCTGGCGATCACCGCGCCCCAGCCGCGCCAGCTCCTTCCGGGCCAGCCCGAACAGACCCAGCGGCGCGCCGACCAGCACACGTCCGGGGACCGTCTTGCCCAGCCACAGCACCCCTCTGTGCCACCGGGTGCTGCGCTGCCAGTGCCGGTCGCTCAGGTAGCGGCTTTCAGGATCCAGGCCTGGCAAGGTGAGGTCGTGATCGCGGTGATGAATCAGGTGGCTGTCGCGATACAGGGTGTAGGGATACCAGAGGGCAAAGGGCGCGTAGCCGAGCAACTTGTTCAGCCAGGGAAAACGGGTCGGGTGCCCGTGCAGCAACTCGTGCTGCAACGACAGCCACAGCACCAGCAGCGGGATCAGCAACAGGGTGGTCGGCCACACGCCCAGCGCATGGCTGAGCGGCAGCAGCGCCGTCCAGCCGCCATAGACCATCGCCAGCAACAGCCAGGTCGGCCATTCGGTACGGCCGGTGAAAGTGCATTGAAGATGCTGCACGTCTTCGCGCTGGGCATCGTCGAGGTAATGGGGCATTGCGGCGTCCTGCGTGATCTCCGGTATAGGCTTGTGGCGTGACGCGGAGAAATCTTGCAGAACGATTGGTTATCAAAACCCCTTTCAACTAAATATTTGTCCATAAGGCAGGGCAAGCCGCCACCGCTTGCCCAAGTCGCTGCCGGATGGGTCAGACCTTGCCGTCGTCCATATCCTTGCCGTTGGCATCGATCGCCCGTGTCGACGGGTAGCGGTACGAGGCAAAGCGCACCACCAGGATCGCGAAGGCCAGCAGCAGGATGCCGCCACACACGTACAGCAAGCCAACATCCGGCGCCTTGTGGTGCGAGACATCGCCGATCAGCAAGCGTGTCAGCGCGGTGATCGCCACGTACAGCAGAAAGCGGATCGGCATGTGGTTGGTCTTGAAGTAGATCCCCACCATGGCTCCCAGCTCGAGGTAGATGAACAGCAGCAGGATGTCATCGACGCTGATGCCACCCTTCTCCAGCATCTCGATGAAGGTCGCCACGGCGGCATAGGCCGTGATCGCACCGATGCCGAACAGGGCCAGGTAATGGAACGACTCGACGAACAGATTTCCCAATGCGTCGGCGGGCGCATGCAGGCCCTTGCGCAGCTTTTCTGGCCATTTGGATTTCACGATGCAGGATTCCTCGATACGACATGAAGGATGATGCGCCACCGATGTGACGCTTGTGACATGCAGTTAAAGGGCCAGGCCCTGTACTTGGAAGGCGACCGATTGCCGCAAGGCACCTATGGGCTAGGCTTCGGCGAGAGCATCGGGGCAAATCAGAACGCCACTATCCGATTGCCAAAGAATCCGCTATGCTCGACACTGTATAAAGATACAGTTGTCGTCCAACCCACATACACAAAAGGCACAGAGGTGATGAATGGCCGTCGAAGTGGTGTACCGCAGCAGCCGCGACCCGGAGCGCTTGTTCATGGATAAGGCCGAAGCAGACCGTCACGACAAGATGCTCGAGCTGGCCGAACGGCTGGCCGAAGTACTGCAAAAGGCCGTGCCGTCGCTGAGCGAGCAGCAAGTCGAAGAAGCGGGCATCTACATGGCCAAAAACCGCGACGTGTTCGCCCGGGCATTCAAGAGCCAGCCCGATGCGCTGGCTGAACTGCTCGAAGGCGAGGCAGCGGAATAAGGCACCTGCCGCAGCGTCTGCGGCTCCTGTACATCGGGGCGTGGATGCTGGAGCCAGCGCTCGCTCAACCGTACAACAGCCGCTCCGCCAGCATCTGCGCCACACGCGCAGGCGAGCGCTTCTCGGCCTGGGCATGGGCGAATACCTCGGTCAGACGCGTAGGGATACGCGCCAGATGCGCGGTGATGGTGCTCAGGTCAGCGCCTCGGTGAGTCAACGCCACGTAGATCAGCCCACCGGCATTGATCACGTAGTCCGGGGCATACAGAATCCCGCGGCTCTCGAGCTGATCGGCCACCTGCAAGGTGGTCAACTGATGATTGGCGGCGCCGGCCACCGCCGCGCAACGCAACTTCATCACGCTCTGGCCGTTGAGCACCGGCCCTACCCCACAGGGCGCGAAGATATCGCAGGGCGTGCTGATCAGCGCATCGTTGGTCACCGGATGTGCCCCGAACTGCTCCACCGCCAGCCTCACCCGCCCCGGGTCGAGGTCGCTGACCAGCAACTCCGCCCCTGCCGCATGCAACTGCTCGGCCAGTGCATAACCCACATTGCCCAGCCCTTGCACTGCCACGCGCAACCCTTCGAGATTGTCGCTACCCAGCCGTGCCATCGAGGTGGCGCGAATACCGGCGAACACGCCCATGGCCGCGTGCGGCGAGGGATCGCCCGAGGCGGTGGTGCTGATGACATGAGGGGTGGACTGGGCGATGCAGTCCATGTCCAGCGTCGAGGTGCCGCTGTCCACGGCAGTGATGAAACGCCCTTGCAGGCTGTCGACGAAACGCCCGAACGCCTCGAACAGCGCCGCGCGGTTTTCCACATGGGGGTTGCGCACGATCACCGCCTTGCCACCGCCCATCGCCAGCCCGGCCAGGGCAGCCTTGTAGCTCATGCCTTGGGCCAGATGAATGGCATCGCTCATCGCACTTTCATCGTCGGCGTACGGCAGGTAGCGACAGCCCCCCATGGCTGGCCCCAATTGCTCGCTATGAATCGCCACCACGGCTTTCAAGCCAGTGGCGGGGTCGTTCCACAGGTGCAGGGACTGGGTACGGGTGCTTTGCATGAGCGCGAACATCGACGGGCTCCCCACAAGGTGCTCACATCAGTATAGGCAGCCGGCGACTGTCCAGGGCCTGGGCGGACCACTGGACGAATCGGTGCGCCGGGGCTAAAAATCTAGTGTGTGTGGAGAAGTCCGATGAACCCACGTAAAGCCTGCCTGGCCTGCCTCGACCGCATTCCGGTCGCCCTGTTGGAAGCCACCCTCTGGATCGCCGCCGAGCATGATCGCGAGGTTGATCCCGCCGCCTGTCTTGCGCAATTGCACGACCTGCATCGGGAAATCAACGCGCGCCTGCCAATGCTGCCCGTCAGCGAGCTCGCCCAGCCACTGCTGCGTCAACTCAACGCCCTGGGTTTCCAGCAGGACGAATACCACCCGCTACGTCCGCAAGCGGCGCTGATGGACAAGGTGCTGCAGCGCCGTCGAGGCCAGCCGCTGCTGCTGGCGATCCTCGCACTGGAGATGGCCCAACGCCTGTCGATCCCACTGGAGGGGGTGAACTTCCCTGGCCACTTCCTGTTGCGCGTACCGGGCGCCGATCACCTGCTCGACCCCTGCGGCGGTCGACGCCTGTACCCCGCGGATTGCCGCGAACTGCTCAACCGCCAGTACGGCCCGCACATGACCCTGACTGCCGAACACCTGCACAGCGCCAGCCCGATGCAGATGCTGCAGCGCCTGTCGCGCAACCTGCGCCAACTGCACAGCAGCAACGACAACGACCTGGCTGCGCTGATCGATGCAGAACGGGTGATGCAACTGGGGCCAGTGCAGGTCTCCGACTACTTGGCCCGCGCCACCCTCTACCAGCACCTGGACTGCCCCCAGGCCGAACGCTTTGACCTGGAGCACGCACTGCTGTTGAGCGACGATCCGGTGCAACGCCTCAAACTGGGCGAGCGCCTCGCCCAACTGCCTTCTACAAACCGTTCAATCCACTAGCGCATCGGCCTGCTTGCCCGGCGCACGCACCTGGCTGATCAGCAGCGCCGCGATCACTGCCGGAATCGCACAGAAGAAGAAAATCCACTCCACCGGCATGTGCATGGCCAGCAGCAGGCTGCCGAACAACGGCCCGAGGATCGAACCGAAGCGCCCGACGCCCAGCGCCCAGCCGGCGCCGGTCGCACGAACCTGAGCCGGGTAGAAGTTGCTGACGAAGGCATTGAGTGTCAGTTGTCCGCCGATGATGCAGAAACCTGCAGCGAACACGCTCGGCACCAGCCAGCGCGGATCGGCGTGGTTCAACCCGACCAGCACGCTGAAGACCGCAGCGCCCACCAGGACCGCCGCCAGTAACCTGGCCTTGTTGGCCATGCGATCGGCGCACCAGGCCAGGCAGATCGCGCCGAAGGTCCCGGCAAACAGGAACAGCGAAGTCACCAGGTTGGCTTGCTTGAGCGCCAGCCCGCTCTCCAGCAACAGCGACGGCAGCCAACTGATCATGAAATACAGCAGGATCAGGCTGACGAAGAAGGTCCCCCAGATGAGCAGCGTCGGCCGGGCGAAGCCATCGCGGAACAAGCCCAATACGGTCAGTTTGTCTGCCGCCGGCTCATCCACTGCACGCTGTGCCGCAGGCACTTGCCAGCCGGGTAGCACGCGCGCTGCCAGGCGTTGCAGACGGGCGTAGGGAGGTGCATCACGCAACAGCCGGGGCAAGGACTCGGGCAGGAACATCACCAGGAAGGGAAACAACAGCAGCGGCGCCACGCCACCGGCCAGAAACACCGCCTCCCAACCGAACCTGTCGATGAAGCCTGCCGCGACGAAGCCACCCGCCGCGCCGCCGAGGGAGAAACCGCAGGCCGCGAGGGTCACCATCAAGGTGCGCAGGCGCGGCGGCGCATAGTCGGCCATCAGCGCCATTGCACTGGGCATCGCCCCGCCCATGCCGATACCGCACAAAAAGCGCGCCAGCATCAGGCTGTTCAACGAGGTGGAAAACACCATCAGCAGGGTCAGGCTCGCGTACAGCAGCACGCACCAGAGCAGCACCCTGCGCACGCCGAAGCGATCGGCCAGTGGGGTGACGGCGAGCGAGCCCAGTGTCAGCCCCAGCAGGTTGGCGCTGAACACCGGTCCGAACGCCGCCTTCTCCAGGCCCCAGTCCTGGGCCAGGGCCGGAATCACGTAACCCAGCACCTGGGCGTCATAACCGTCGGTCACCAACAACAGGATCAGCAGCGCCAGCAGGCGCCATTGGTAGGAAGACACAGGACGCCCATCGAGGGCCGCGCGAAAGCTGGCTATCTGGTTGTGCATCGCAAGGTACCGGGTTGTTTTTGTTGTAGGGGTGCGAAGCAGCGTCGGCGCAGTGGGAACGGGATTGCCCGCAAAAAGGCCGACGCCGTGCTCAGGGCGTATCCGGCTGGTTCGCCGGGTGCGCTTTGACGAAGGCTGGATGCTGCCCAGCCAGGGCGGCGACCCTACGAATACGCGGGTAGTCGTCCAGATCCACATTGAACCGTTCGGCCGCGTACAACTGCGGCATCAGGTACACATCCGCCAGCCCCGGCGTATCGCCAAAGCAGAAACCCTGGTCGCCGATCAGTTGCTCCACTGCCGCCAGCCCCTGGCCAATCCAGTGGGCGATCCACTGGTTGACCTGGGTTTCATCGTGCCCCAGCTGACGCAACTGGTTGAGCACGCTGACGTTGTGCAGTGGATGCACGTCGCAACCGATGATCGCCGCGACCCCACGCACCTGTGCCCGAGCGTCCTCGCCCTGGGGCAAAAGCGGCGTGTCGGGGAAGCGCTCTTCCAGGTACTCGATGATCGCCAGCGACTGCACCAGCAATTCGCCGCTGTCCGTGCGCAGCGCGGGCACCCGCCCCTGGGGGTTGAGCGCCAGGTAGTCCGCAGCACGGTGCTCGCCCTTGAGCAGGTTGACCGGCCGGGCCTGATAATCCAGGCCCTTGAGCGCCAAGGCGATGCGCACCCGGTAAGAGGAGGTGGAACGGAAGTAGGTGAACAGCTCCATCGCCCTGCCCCCTCAGTTGGCCCCGACCACCGTGCCACGGCATTCGCCGAAACCGATGCTGGCAACGCCATCGCGCACGCAACGCGCACGCAGGATGATTTCGTCGCCGTCCTCGAGGAACGTGCGCACCTCACCACTGGCCAGTTGCACCGGTTGCTTGCCGCCTTCGGTGATCTCCAACAGGCTGCCGAACGAACCCGGCACAGCCCCGGACAGCGTGCCCGAGCCGAACAGGTCACCGGCTTGCAACTGGCAACCGTTGACACTGTGGTGCGCCACCATCTGTGCCACGGTCCAGTACATGCTGCGGGTATTGCTCAGGGTGAGGCGGTGCGCCGGCAGGCCCTCATCACGCATGCGCTCGGTCAGCAACAGCACTTCCAGTTCGATGTCGAAGGCGCCGGCGGCCTGGTCACGATTGTCTAGCAGGTAAGACAAGGGCTGCGGATCGCCTTCCGGGCGAGCGGGTTGCGCACAGCGGAACGGCTCCAGCGCCTCGGCGGTTACCACCCACGGCGAGACGCTGGTGATGAAGCTCTTGGACAGGAACGGCCCCAGCGGCTGGTACTCCCAGGCCTGGATATCACGCGCCGACCAGTCGTTGAGCAGGCAGAAGCCGGCCACGTGCTCGGCTGCATCACCGATCGCGATCGGCTGCCCCATGTCATTGCCCTGACCGATCCAGATACCCAGCTCCAGCTCGTAGTCCAGCCGCGCACACGGGCCGAAACTCGGCTCGGTCTGCCCGGCCGGGAGCTTCTGGCCCTTGGGGCGGCGCACATCGGTGCCGGACGGGCGCAAGGTCGAGGCGCGGCCGTGGTAGGCGATCGGCACGTGCTTGTAGTTGGGCAGCAGCGGATTGTCTGGGCGGAACAGCTTGCCGACGTTCCTGGCGTGCTCGATACCGACGTAGAAGTCCGTGTAGTCACCGACCCGGGCCGGCAGGTGCAGGGTGCATTCGCCAGCCGAATGCAACGCCGCTTGCAACACGGCCCGATGCTCGCTGTGCTCGCCGAGCAGAACCTGCAAGCGCTCACGCAGGGCCACCCGGGCGGGGCGGCCGAGGGCGAAGAAGGCGTTCAGGGCGCCGCCGCGGGTAGCCTCGACAGCAGCCTTGGCCGCGCCCTCGAACACACCGGCGGCGAGTGCGGCCTCCAGGTCGAGGATGGCGTCGCCGATGGCCACGCCGCAGCGTGGTGCCTGGCCCGGGCGACTGAAGATGCCCAGCGGCAGGTTCTGCAGCGGGAAGTCGCGGTGCCCGTTGGCGTGTTCGACCCAGCTACGGGCAATGGCGGTCTGGTTCATCGGTCATCTCCGGTTCGGATTGAAGGTGCTTGGCAGCGTTGCCCAGCAACTGTCGTAGTCGGCCTGCAATTGCGGGCTCTCGAGGGCCTGCTGGCTCGGACGCAGCACCTGGCTGGTCTCGAACATGAAGGCCATGGTGTGGTCGATCTTGTGCGGCGCCAGCTCGGCGGCGATCGCCTTGTCGCAGGTTTCGGCGTCTGGCCCGTGGGCGCTCATCACCCCATGCAGCGACGCGCCCCCCGGCAGGAAGCCCTCGGCCTTGGCATCGTAGGCGCCGTCGATCAGGCCCATGAACTCGTTCATCAAGTTGCGGTGGAACCACGGGGGACGGAAGGTGTTCTCGGCCACCATCCAGCGCGGCGGGAAGATCACGAAGTCCATGTTGGCCAGGCCGTGCACGCTGGTGGGCGAGGTCAGCACGGTGAAGATCGAGGGATCCGGATGGTCGAAGCTGACCGTGCCGAGGGTGTTGAAGCGGCGCAGGTCGTACTTGTAAGGCACATTGCTGCCGTGCCAGGCCACCACGTCCAGCGGCGAATGCTGCAGTTGGCAGGCCCAGTGCTCGCCAAGGAACTTCTGCACCAACTGCACCGGGCCATGGGTTTCTTCGTAGTGCGCGACCGGGGTGAGGAAGTCGCGCGGGTTGGCCAGGCCATTGCTGCCGATCGGCCCGAGGTCAGGGAGGCGTAGCGGCGCGCCGTGGTTCTCGGCGATGTAGCCGCGTGCCTGGCCATCAGGCAGCTCGACGCGGAACTTCATACCGCGCGGAATCACCGCGATCTCCTGCGGCCCGACCTGCAGCACGCCCAGTTCGGTGGCAATGCGCAGTCGCCCCTGCTGTGGCACCAGCAGCAACTCGCCGTCGGCATTGAAGAACACCCGCTCCATGGAGCGATTGGCGCCGTAGATATAGATGCTCACCCCGGCCGGTTTGTCAGCGGCCGCATTGGCCACCATGGGCAACCAGCCCTCGATGAAGTCGGTCGGGACCGACGGGATTGGCTGCGGGTTCCAGCGCAGGCGATTGGGGTTCGCCGCAGCGAGCGGGCCGGCCAGGGGCTGACGCGCCAGGCGCTCGAAGCGCGGGTGCAGCGCAGAGGGGCGGATACGGTACAGCCAGGTACGCCTCAGTTCGCTGCGCGCCATGGTGAAGGCGGTGCCCGACAGCAACTCGGCGTACAGCCCATAGGGTGCTTTCTGTGGAGAGTTCTGCCCGACCGGCAGCGCACCGGGCAAGGCTTCGCTGGCGAATTCGTTGCCGAAGCCGCTCAGGTAGCTGAGTTCGGGGGAGGTGTCGCGGGTCATCGGGGTCTCCAGGCTCGGTGGAGCCATTGATAGCAGAGAGCTGCAGCCCCGAATCGGCTGATGGACCGACCACTGCCAGGGGACACACAGCACATCTGAATTTATATTTATCGTAATCCGATTACGAATAACGTAATTTGCTCGGCAAGAGGCGTCAAGCTATAAAGTCGGCCAGAATGAATCCCGGAAGCGTCTTACGATGTCCAGAGACAAAACTGCAGCTGACAACAGCAAACAGAAGGTCCGTTCCGCTGAAGTCGGCACCGACATCCTCAAGGCGCTGGCCGAACTGTCGCCCTCCACCTCACTGTCGCGCCTGGCCGAACATGTGCAGATGCCCGCCAGCAAGGTCCATCGCTACCTGCAGGCCTTGATCGCCAGCGGTTTCGCCGAGCAGGATGCTGCGACCAATCACTACGGGCTCGGGCGCGAAGCCTTGCGCGTGGGGATGGCGGCGCTGGGCAGCATCGATGTGCTGAAGGTCGCGGCCCTGCCGCTGTCGCAACTGCGCGACGCGCTCAACGAGAGCTGCTTCATCGCCGTGTGGGGTAACCAGGGCGCAACCGTGGTGAACATCGAGCCTGCAGTGCGCGCCGTGACGGTAGTGACCCAGATCGGCTCGGTGCTGCCACTGCTGAGTTCATCCACCGGGCTGGTATTCGCCGCTCACCTGCCAGAGCGGGAAACCATCGAGTTGCGCGACCGCGAACTGGCCGCACGGGGGCAACAGGTCGAGCACTACGTGGACCTGTTCACGCAGATCCGCACACGCGGCCTGCACCATGTTCACGGTTTGCTGATGCCGGGGGTGGATGCGTTGTCGGCGCCGGTGTTCAACGCCATGGGCCAGATTGCAGCGGTGATGACGGTCGTTGGCCCGACGTCGATCTTCCATGCCGATGAAGATGGCCCGGCCGCCCGGCAATTGCTGAGCGCGGCGCGCACCGTCAGTTGGCGGATGGGCTACGAAGCCTGAGATGGAACGGGGTTTCACGGCCCTGCACTGTCGTGATGCGGCCTGACTGTTTTTGGCGCACTTTTACCCGAAACGTAAAGGTGAATGTCACCCAGGGCTATTTTTCCCGTGGGATCAGCGGCTTATTCTGTTTTCACTGGCTGGCGCGAAAGGCACTCCCCCGTCGTTCGGGCCGCCACGTGTGAACGACGTTGATTTTGAAGCTCCTTGATCTGACGTCTCGATTGGCCGCTGCCGATGCAGCGGCCTTTTTTTTGCGCTCGAAACCCACTATCCCAGCGGGTGCTTCTGCAGATTCGCCATCATCTGCTGCAAAGCCTGCAACGTATCCTGCGGATGAGTCGCCCCCTCGAAGTCGCCGATCTGCGCCCAATGCTCGGCTACCTGTTCCGGCGTGAACCCGCCATTGGGGTCGAATCCAACGCCAAGGCTTCGCTCCCATCGGACCTTGCCGACCCAGCCACCGCCCACTTCATACAACTGCCCCGTGTCCTGGCACTGCTCGCTGCCCAGGTACACCACCACCGGGCTGATCAGCTCAGGCTTGAGACGTTCGAACACCTGCGGCGGGATCAGGCCTTCTGTCATGCGCGTGCCCCCTGTGGGCGCGATGGCGTTGACCAGAATCCCATGCTTGCGGCCTTCGATGGCCAGGGTGCGGGTCAGCCCATAGAGGCCGAGCTTGGCCATGCCATAGTTGGCCTGGCCGAAATTGCCGTAGATGCCGGACGTGGAGGCGGTGAAGATCACCCGTCCCCAGTTCTGCTCGCGCAGGTGCGACCAGGCGGCGCGGGTCACCTTGTAGGCGCCTTCGACATGGACCCGGTAGACCTGGTCCCAATCGGCGTCCTCCATCTTGTGGAAGGTCTTGTCGCGCAGGATGCCGGCGTTGTTCACCAGCACATCGACCCGCCCGAAACTGTCCAGCGCCTGCTCGACGATACGCGCCCCCTCGGCCACCGAATCGTGGTTGGCCACCGCGGTACCGCCTGCGGCGCGAATCTCCTCCACCACCCGGTCGGCCGCCGATGCGCTGGCGCCTTCGCCATGGGTCGAGCCGCCCAGGTCGTTGACCACCACACGTGCACCACGGGCCGCGAACAGCAGCGCGTGGGCCCGGCCCAGGCCACCGCCGGCCCCCGTGACGATCACTACGCGGTCTTGCAGATTTACCGGCTCGCTCATGCTCAAGGCTCCAGGCAAGAATTGGGATACCTGGAGTGTCCGCCAGCCATCGGCAGCGGACAATCAAGCGCAGTGACGCTGAATGGCAGGCGATAACACAAGGCGATGATCGCCGCGTTCAGGACCAGGCAACCCGCTGCGGTATATAGCTCAGGGGCTGCTCGCGAAACGCCAGGTAATGACGCAGCACCTGCACCGGCGCTTCGGTGTGCGGATAGTGGCCGATCCCCTGCAACACCACGGTATCGGGGTCAGGCACCAGTTGCCGGTAGCGCTCGACCATGTGCGCCCCCGACAGCGGATCCACCGCGCCATTGATCAGGCGCAACGGCACGCCCTCCGTCTGCAGTGCACCAATCCAGCGTTGCCGCTGTGCCTGACGCTCCGGCACATAGGCCATCAACTTGTGCAGGATGCGCGTCCCGCGGTTTGACACCATCAGGCTCCAGCAATCGTCCAGCGCGCTTTCGCTGGGGTGGGTGCAAGGGCCGTAGACCTGGCTGACATTGCGCACCAGATCATCCCGCCCGAACGAACGCGCCACCAGCCAGCCCAGCGGGCTGAGCAGCAGCTTCTGCACCAGCAGCAACGGACACAGCTCGGGGAACAGCGCGCTGTTGAGAAACGCGCAACTGGCAATGTCGGCACGCCCTTCGTGATGGCGCGCGAGCAACTCCTGGGCGACGCTGCCACCGTAGTCGTGGGCCAGCAGGTGCACCGGCTGTTCGATTCTCAGGTGGTCAAGCAGCGCCTGTTGCAGATCGGCCTGCTCCATCAGGCTGTACTCGTGGTCGGCAGGCTTGGCCGAATCGCCGAAGCCGAGCATGTCGCAGGCCACGACGCGAAAGCGCTGCGCCAAGGGTGCCCACAGGTAGTGCCAGTCCCAGCTGGCGGTAGGGAAGCCATGTAACAGCAGCAAGGGCTCTCCTTGCCCTGCTGTCCAGTAACGGATGCTCTGGCCCCGGAAGGAAAAACTCTGTCCCCGGGTACGCCAGACGCACAATGGAATTTCGGCCAAAGGCATCGGAATCGTCCCGCTGATTAGGTGTTGACGGTATAGGGCAAGGCTGCGCTCATTGTATGTCACCTCGGCACTTGCATGTGCTCTCTATGTCGAGGCTGAGTCTAGTCAGCGCCTTGAATGGCGGAACTTACCTTGGCAGCCAGCTTGATGACCTTGCAGGACACTGGCACGAACGGTCATAGCAGGCAGGCGAGCAATGGCGCGGCGAACAGGTTGAGCAGGCCGGTCAGCACCATCACCAGCCCCGCCACCGAGCCTTCCTCCCCGCCCACTTCATGGGCGCGGCTGACCCCGGCGCCATGGGCACCGACTCCAAACAGTGCGCCGCGCGCCAGTGACGTACGCAGCGGCAACACTCGCAACAGCAGACCGCCGAACACGGCCCCCAGCACACCGGTGAACATCACGAACACCGCGGTCAGCTCGGGCACACCGCCCAGGTCGTGGGCCAACGGCATGGCGAACGGCGTGGTGATCGAGCGCGGCACCAGTGACAGGCTGACCGACTCATCCAGCGCCAGCAGGTGCGCCAGCCCCCAGGAACTGGAGATCGACGCCAGGCTGCCCGCCAGCATCCCCAGCAACAGCGCCGGCCAATGTCGCGCCAGCATCGCCCGCTGCTGCCAGATCGGCACGGCGAAGGCCACGGTGACCGGCCCCAGCACGCCGATCAGCCAATGGGTGTTGCGGGCATACTCGGCGTAGGCGGTGTGCAGCGGAACCGCCACCGCCAGCAGCAGCGCCGGGACCAGCACCAGCGGCGACAGCAGATAACGGCCAGTGCGCCCATACAGCCAGCGGCTGAACAGGTAGGCCCCCACAGTCAGCGCAAGCCAGAACAGCGACATCGGTTCAAGCTTCATGGCGCAGGCTCCAGCGGCAGACCAGTTCGACCGTAAGCGCCGTGACCACCATCACCACCAGGGTGCTCAAGGCGATCACCAGCAGGATGCGCCACCCCTCGCTGCGCATCAGGCTGCCGTAGTCGAGCAGGCTCATCAGCGCCGGGATGAAGAACAGCAGCATCTGCGCCATCAACCAACCAGCGCCACGTTGCAACGTGCCCGGTTTCACGGCCCCCACGGCAAACAACACCAGCAACAGCGCCATGCCCATGACCCCGGCCGGGATCGGCCAGCCAAGCCAGGCGACGAGTTCGCCGCCAACCAGATACAGCACAAACAGCACGCACAGCTCGGCGAGCAGGGGGGTCAAGGCATTCGATACGATGGCTTTCATGATGGGTTTCCTCGGGATGGGCCCATTTTAAAAAGCTGCTGCCAAGGCCAAAAGCGAATTGTTAGACTGCCATCCATTCCAATCTGGAATTCAGGCAATGGAATTCAAGCAACTGCGCAGCTTCATCGAAGTGGTTCATCGAGGGGGATTCACCCAGGCCGCACACACGCTGCACATCAGCCAGTCGGCGGTGAGCAAGCAAGTGGCCCAGCTCGAGGAAGACCTCGGCCAACCCCTGCTCGAGCGCCAGGGCTCGCAACTGCATCTCACCGCCGCCGGACGCATCGTGCTCGAACGCGGCGAGGCCCTGCTGCGCCAGCGCCATGAGTTGCTGACCGAACTCGACGACCTGAGCCAGATGGCCCGCGGCGAACTGCGCCTGGGTTTGCCGGTGGTCGGCGGCGAGGCCCTGTTCGCCAGCCTGTTCGCCGAATACCGGCGGCGCTATCCGAACATCACCGTGCACCTGGTCGAAGGCGGCAGCCGGATCGTCGAACAGGGAGTCAGGAGTGGCGAGCTCGAATTGGGTGGCAGCGTCACCCCGAGCGACCCGGCCTTCGACTATCAACCCTTCTGCAACGAACCGCTCGATGCATTGCTCCCAGACAACCACCCCTTGGCCGAACGCGACGGAGTGACCCTGCGCCAACTGGCCGATACGCCGTTCCTGCTGTACCACCGCAGCTTCATGCTCAACGACAAACTGCTCAGCGCCTGCGAGCAGGCAGGTTTCACCCCAAAGGAGGGCGGGCGCAGCGGCCAGGCGGATTTCCTCACCGCGCTGGTGGCCGCAGGACAGGGCGTGGTACTGCTGCCCAGCGTGGTGGCACGTGGGCTGGAGCGTGATGGGGTGGTGAGAGTGCCGCTGGTGGAGCCTGGCCACCTGCGCTGGGACATCGCGTTCATCTGGCGGCGCGGAGCGTACCTGTCGCGAGCGGCGCAGGCGTGGCTGGCGTTGGTGCAGGAGCGCAAAGGAGGGTGAGCGGCGAATCGCCACTCACCCTCCCTGGAAGAAACCTTGCTCGCAAGAAGATCGCGCAGCCCCCGCGGCTTACGCCTTGAGCAGCTGCGCCAGCTCTGCCAGCCAGGGCTCTGCGTCCGTTTCCGGGGTCACGGTCTCGCTGGCATCCAGTCGCAGCATCGGCTGCACTTCCCGCACGCCGAGCTCGGCAAACAGCTCGCGCATCTGCTCGCCCCCGCCGCAGTAGGTGTCGCCATAGCTCGAATCGCCCAGGGCCAGCACCGCGCCCGGCAAACCGCGCCACTCGCCCGGCAGTACATCGCGAATCGTGCTGTACAGCGGCATCAGGTTGTCGGGCAGCTCACCCATCCCGGTGGTCGAGGTCACCGCCAGCAGCGCCTGCGGCGCAAAACCGCGCAGATCCTCAAGGGTGGCACGCGCCGCATGCCAGGCGTCGAACCCGGCAGCCTTGAGCAAGGATTCGGCATGACGGGCGACTTCTTCGGCGGTGCCATACACCGAGCCTGAAATAATGGCGACTTTCATCAGGAGAGGATTCCGAAACTGAGTGAAAACGTAGGATACTACCATTCAACAGTGGCAAAAGGCCGCTCCACTTGACTCCCATGGCCAGGAACATGATCAACGCGCAACTGCTACACGCCATGATCGACGCGTCGAACGACGGCATCGTGGTCGCCGAACAGGAAGGTGACGACACCATCCTGATCTACGTGAACGCAGGCTTCGAACGCCTCACCGGATACGCGCGCGACGAGATCCTCTACCAGGACTGCCGCTTCCTCCAGGGCGACGATCGCGACCAACTGGGCCGCGCCCGCATTCGCAAGGCCCTGGCCGAAGGCCGGCCGTGTCGCGAGGTACTGCGCAACTACCGCAAGGACGGCAGCGGGTTCTGGAACGAACTGTCGATCACCCCGGTGTACAACGAGGCTGATCAACGCACCTATTTCATCGGCATCCAGAAGGATGTCAGCCGTCAGGTCGAACTCGAACGCGAGCTGGCCGACGCACACACCCGACTGGCCGGGCAACCATCCGTCCAATGACCTGAACCAAACGCCCCGGGCACAGTCCATGGCAATGAAGAACCCACCGACGACGCCCGACCCGAGTCCGATCATGCAAGCAGACGCCCTCCTTACTCAGGATGAGCTGGATTTCATTCAGGACATGCAGCACACGCCCCAATTGAACCTGGCCGACCCCACCTCGAGCCTGCTGGTCAATGGCGACCGTCGTCTGCAGCAATTGCTCACCCGCCTGGTGGCCAACGAGCAGGTCACCCTGCAGGCGCAATTCAACAACCAGCAGATCAGCATTCCCCTGCAACTGGTAGAAGACGAGTTCCACGCCCTGCACCTGCAACTGGGCTCACCGGAAATCTACGAAGACGGCCCGATGCTGCGGCCCTGGCGCCTCTCGCTGGACCAGCCGGCCGCACTGGTCGACGCCCGCGGCACTCAGAGCGAGCTGTGGGTGCGCGATATCTCGTTCAAAGGGGTACTGCTGCAAGTGAACGGCCAGGCCCAGGCGCCCAGCCACTTCGAGCTGTTCTTCGCCCCACCGGGCATCGAGCCGATCGGGCTGCACGGCACGCTGCGCCGCCGCATCGGTCCGGACCTGGCGGCCTACGACCTCAGCCACAGCCCAGACGACGAAATCGACCGCCTGCGTGAGTACATTCTCCAGGCCCACCGCAAGGCGCACCCAGAGCTGCACGCTCAGGTATCGATCTGACCGGCGAGGAACTGGCGCAACCGCTGTTTCATCGACACCCCGTGGGCGCCCAGACAGCCTACCGGCCCGCCCTCTAGATTGTCCTGAGCCATTTCGGCGGTCTCGCCCGCCAGGAACAGCGGGCAGTTCACCCGCTGCGCCAGGCGTGCCAGGCGCTTGTCCAGGTCATTGGCCGGGCGATGGTTGTCGAACAGCACCAGTGCATCCGGCGCCAACCGCTCGCAGACCAACGCCAGCTCTTCGACAGGCTGCCCCGACGCCAGCACCGTGACCGCCACCTCGTCACTGCTCAGCAGCAGCCCGGCCACCAGCAACTCGAGTTCCTGGCATTCTGCCGACAACGGTGACACCAGTATCCGGCGGCTCTTGGGCTCACGTGCCAGTTGCAGGCGCAACAGCACCCGCGCGCGCAGGAACTGGTCGAGGAACAACCACTCGCTGGCCTGCCCATACCCCGCCTGGCTGGCGCGCAGGGCCTGCCATACCGGCATGAACACCTCACCGAAGACCTGCTCCAGCGCATGGCTGGCAAACACCTGCTCGAACAACCGCCCCAACTGCGCGGCATCGAACTGGCGCACGGCCTCGCGCACCTGGGCCTGCCAGCGTGAGCGGTCGCCAACCGTGCTTCCGGCCCAGGCCCCCTCCGCCGGACCCTGGCTACGCGCCAGGATACTGCCGACCTTGCTCACCGCGACGCCACGGCGCAGCCAACCCAGGATACTGTCGATGGCGTCGATGTCGGCCTGCGAATACAGACGATGGCCACTCTCGGTGCGGGTCGGCTGGATCAGCCCATAGCGGCGCTCCCAGGCACGCAGAGTCACCGGGTTGACGCCAGTCAGGCGCGACACTTCGCGGATCGGAAACAGCTCCTGATGCACCAGCCCATGTGCGATCAGGGCACTCGCTTGTGGCTCTTTCATGAGCGTGACAACTCTGTCTCGTAGATGTGTGACGGCCATTCTACGCCGGTATCGGCCAGGGGTCAGCGCAACCTTGCGGTCACAACACTGACCGGTCACGAAATATACGCGATAATCCGCGCCCGATTCTTGCATCCACGCCTGCGTCGCCCACCACCCCGGGCACAGGCCAAGGGGCCGGCTACCCGCCAGCCCCGTCGTAAGGAGATACACGATGTCTACCGCACCCGTCACCCTGATGGTGTCGCGCCGCGCCGCCCATGGACGCTACCAGGACCTGCTGGCCTGGCTCCATGAAGGCGAGCAACTGGCCACCGACTTCCCCGGCTACCTGGGCTCGGGCATCCTCGCGCCGCCCGCTGACAGCGATGCCTTCCAGATCATCTTTCGCTTCAACGACGAACGGACCCTGCACGCCTGGGAACATTCCGCCTCGCGACGCGCCTGGCTGCAGCGTGGCGATGGCCTGTTCGAGCGCCCCGAAGAGCGGCGCTTCAGCGGCATCGACGCCTGGTTCGGCACCGAAACGGTGCATAAACCGCCGCGCTGGAAGCAGGCTACCGCCATCTGGCTGGCGTTCTTCCCGGTGTCGCTGCTGTTCAACCTGTTGTTCGGCCACTGGCTGGCACCGCTGGACCTGCTGCCCCGGGTACTGCTGAGCACCCTGGTGCTGACGCCGCTGATGGTTTACCTGTTCATTCCGTTGTCCACCCGCCTGCTGGCCGGCTGGCTCAATCCCCCGGCGCGCCCGGCGCCACGGCGCCGCGAAGGGTTGCGCAGCCGCTGAGGAGCGGGCTCGCAAGCCCGCGCAGTTCGGGTATGCTGGGGCACGAACGAACAGACGAACAGACTGCCCCGAACATGAACAGCCCTATCCTCATCACCGGAGCCAGCCAGCGCGTCGGGCTGGCCCTGGCCCAGGCGCTGGCCAAGGCCGGCCATCAGGTGGTCAGCGCCAGCCGTAGCCTTCATGCGCAGGCCGCACACCCGAACATCATCCAGTTCCAGGCCGACCTCACCCGCGAGGCCGACCGCTTGGCGCTGATCGAACACCTGCAGCACAACTATGATGGCCTGCGCGCAATCATCCACAACGCCTCGCTGTGGCTGGACGACGACCTGCAGAGCCTCGACACCATGTTCCGCCTGCACGTCGAGGCGCCCTACCACCTCAACCTGGCGCTGGGCGAACACCTGGCCAAGGTCGAGAAGGCCGACATCATCCACATCTGCGACGAAACCTCCTCGCGCGGCAGCAAGAGCCATATCGGCTATGCCGCAACCAAGGCCGCGCTGCAGAACATGGTGCTGTCGTTCGCCGAAAAGTACGCGCCCAAGGTGCGCGTCAACGGTATCCTGCCGGGCCTGCTGATCCTGAAGGAAGGCGGCGACGAACAGTACCGCCGGCAGACCCTGAAAAAGGCCCTGCTGGAATTCGAGCCGGGTGCGCAGCCGCTGATCGAGGCGGTGATGTTCCTGCTGCAAAGCCAGTACAGCACCGGCAGCCAGGTGGTCATCAACGGTGGCCGCCATCTGAAGAACCGCATGACCTGAGGTAAGCCCCATGACTGAGCAACAACAGCTCGAACTCGAAGCCGCCGCGTTCCGGCGCCTGGTCGATCACCTGCAAAAGCGTACCGACGTGCAGAACATCGACCTGATGAACCTCTCCGGCTTCTGCCGCAACTGCCTGTCCAAGTGGTACAAGGCCGCCGCTGACGAGCGCCAGGTCGAGCTGAGCCTGGACGACGCCCGCGAAGCGGTGTACGGCATGCCCTACGCCGAGTGGAAAGCCCAATACCAGAAAGAAGCCAGCGCCGAGCAGCAAGCGGCGTTCGAACAAGGAAAACCCCGTGACTGACCTGAACACCCTGCGCAACAGCCTCGCCAGCGGCGAACACGTTTTTGCCGACACCCTGGGCTTCATCGCCGCCAACTACAGCTACCAGCCCCAAGCCTTCAACAACGGCGGCGTGGAAAACGCAGCCGGGCAAAACGAAGGTTCGTGCAAGACCCTGGGCCTGGCCCTGCTGGAAGGGCTGAGCGATGAGGAAGCGCTGCTCGCCTTTGGCGAACACTACCGCAGCGTGCTCGCCACCCCCGAGGGCAGCGACCATGGCAACATTCGCGCGCTGATCAAGCACGGCCTGGCTGGCGTGCAGTTCGCAGGGCAGCCGCTGACCCGCAACGCCTGAAGCAAGGCTGCTCGCGAAGCGGCCGCCGGGGTCGGCGAGCGTTCGCTCGACTGGTTTTCGCCCGCTTCACGACGCCAGGGCCGCTCCGGCAGCTAGACGATGCCGGCGCGGCCTTGTACTGCAAAGCAGCGCCCAGCATGATTTCGCCGACCGCCCTTTTGTTGCCCGAAGGACTTGCCCGAATGCCTCCAGCGCCTAGCATCCCCTTCCGTCAGGCCATGCTGTTCTGGCTCAAGCTCGGTTTCGTCGGATTCGGCGGCCCGGCCGGGCAGATCGCCCTGATGCACCGGGAAATCGTCGAACGCCGCCGCTGGCTCAGCGAGTCGCGGTTTCTCCACGCCCTGAACTACTGCATGCTGCTGCCAGGCCCCGAGGCCCAGCAACTGGCCACCTACCTCGGCTGGCTGATGCACCGCACCTGGGGCGGGATCATTGCCGGGACACTGTTCATCCTGCCTTCGCTGTTCATTCTGATCGGCCTGTCCTGGGTCTATATTACCCAGGGGCAGCAACCTCTGGTCGTCGGCCTGTTCTATGGCCTCAAGCCCGCGATCACCGCCATTGTCGTGCAGGCGACCTGGCGCATCGGCTCCCGGGTGCTGCACAACGCGGCATTGTGGGGCATCGCGCTGGCAGCCTTCGTCGCCCTGTTCGGGCTGGGCCTGCCGTTTCCGCTGATCGTGCTGGGCGCGGGGCTGGTCGGCTATCTCGGCGGACGCTGGCGGCCGCAGCTGTTTCAGACCACTCGTGCCAACACTGAAACCCCCAACGACGAAGCCCCACTGGCCCAGCCAGCCCATACCCGCCTGCACTGGCCGCGCCTGTTCGGGCTGCTGGCCTGCGGTGCAGCGCTGTGGTGCCTGCCGATGGCCGCACTGACGCTGCTGTTCGGCTGGCAAGGCAGCTTCACTCAAATGGCATGGTTCTTCACCAAGGCAGCACTGCTCACCTTCGGCGGAGCCTACGCGGTGCTGCCCTACGTGTATCAGGGGGCTGTCGATCATTACGGCTGGCTGACGCCCACACAGATGATCGACGGCCTGGCATTGGGCGAAAGCACACCCGGCCCGCTGATCATGCTGGTGGCGTTCGTCGGCTTCGTCGGCGGCTACGTGCAGGCACAGTTCGGTGCCGACCAGGCATTCCTGGCTGGAGCCCTGGCGGCATGCCTGGTCACCTGGTTCACCTTCCTGCCCTCGTTCCTGTTCATCCTGATCGGCGCCCCCCTGGTGGAGCGCACACGCAGGCAATTGCGCTTCACTGCGCCGCTGACGGCGATCAGCGCCGCCGTGGTGGGGGTGATCCTGAACCTCGCGCTGTTCTTCGCCTATCACGTGTTCTGGCCGCATGGGTTCGCTGCCGGGATCGACGGGCTGGCGCTGGGGATCGCGCTGCTAGCGGCGGTGGGGCTACTGGTGTTGCGCAGGAGTATGCTGGAAGTGCTGATTGCCTGCGCCCTGGCAGGTCTGCTGGCGGTGTTGTACGGGCATGTGATCTGAGCCCGATCAGCTCAGGCGTTGCCCCGGCATCCCCTCCGACAGCACACCATCACGCAACCACTCCAGCGCTATCGGCCACAGGCTCGCCCGAAAGCGATCATGGAAAAACGCAAAATGCCCGACCTCCTGCTCGCCGATATCAACAGGCGATACGCGCAGATGGCGAGGTTGGGCATGGTCCAGATAGCCCAGCAACCGCTCCGTCGCCGCCACGGTGCCGAAGGGATCGTCGCTCAGGCTCACCGCCAGGGCCGCAGCCTGAACCTGGGCGAAGGGCCGCGCCTGCAGCAGCCGTCCACTGGGCCGATGTTCATAGCACGGTGCCGGCGTGCTCCAGTCACGCACCACCCCGGCCGGGGTGTCTTCCATCCAACCCAGGCGCTTGCCGGGGAAATAGCCTAGCAGCCGGGTCAGCAATGGCATCACCACATGCCACTTGCCCACCATCCGCCAGCGCCCTTCGGCCGCATAGTCACGCCAGTAGGCAAACTGTGCCCCGACCATCACCAGCCGCCGCACCTGCCCGGCCGAGGGCGCCAGGCCGGTTGCCCAGCCACCGAAGCTGTGCCCCACCACATTCACCGGCTGCCCGGGGAATTCGCTGGTGGCGCGCTGCAGGATGGCCTCGAAGTCCAGGCAGCCCCAGTCGCTCCACGACGCCTGGAAACCACGCAACGATGCCGGGCGAGACTCGCCGATACCACGGTAGTCGTAGCTCAGCACATCGAAGCCGTGGGCGAACAGGTAGTCGGCAAAGCGGGCGTAGTAGCGGCAGCGCACCGAGGTGGCCGCGTTGATGATCACCAGCGGGCGCTGGGGGTCGGGTTCGGCGTGGCGCCACTGAAAACCGCCGAGGCTGTAGCCGTCGGCGGCTTCATGGCGAAAGGCAGTCGCAGGTTGGGTCAGGCTGCTCATGGTGGGCTCCCTGCGCCATCGCGCCGGGAGGCGGGCGGCGTTTTTTGTCATCCGCCCACGCTAGCAAATTATTCGCTGGCTGTACCGGCCTCAGGTGGTCGGCAACGCCCGCGCCACTCCAGGCTTGCGCAGCACCTCCAGCCGCGAACCTTCATAACGCGTTTCGCGGAACAGCTTCCAGCGCCCGAACAGGCCATACACATGCATCACCCGCCCCTGCTCGTGATAGCCCATGCGCAGGTGCAGCTTCATGGCCGGCACGTTGTGCGTCTCCACCACATCCACCACCTTGCGGCAGCCTTTGGCATGCATGGCGTTCCACAGCTCGACCTGAGCGGTGACCGACAACTCGCTGCCAAAGTAGCGCCGGGTCATCTCGCCGCCGAACTCGAAGAACTCGCCAGGCTTCACCGGGAAGGTGCAGCCGTAATAGTGCTTGTCGTGGTAGTCGACCACGCTCGCCCAGATGAAGGCCACCGCGTCACCGTGCTCGTCCAGGTACATGTGCCCGGTATGGCCATCAGCGGCCAGTTCGCGCATGGTTTCCACGCGATCGCCGAAATAGCGCGCAAAGGCGTCGGCATTGGCGGTGGTGATTTCCACCAGGGTGACCGGCGGATGTTCCTTGAGTTTGTGAGGCGGAACGGGAGTGACCAGGTCGCGTTCCATCCACAGCAATTCCCAGTGGAAGAATACGTAGCGTTCGACCAGGGTCTTGAAAGTACGCCTGAGACCCTTCTGGCGGATCCGTTCTTGTAGTTTTTGCAATGCGCGCATGCTGCCTCCCCGGCCCAGGCGAGATTGCCGGACCAATAGCTGCTGTATAGATCAGGGAGGAAGCGGCCATAGCAAAGGGCCAGCCGAGGATTTGTTGCAGAATGTTAACAAGCCCACGGAGGGAACCGCGCAACCGGGACAAACGGCTGCGCGGTCAAGGGCTTGCTTACAGCTCGACGCAGTCGAACCGTACGTCGGTGGCCACGTCTTCGTCGTAGTTGACGTCAGCGCGCTCGAAACCGAACAGGTTGAGGAACTGCTTCTTGTAACCGGCGTAGTCGGTCAGTTCGAACAGGTTCTCGGTGGTGACCTTGGGCCACATGGCCTTGCAGGCGTCCTGCACGTCGTCGCGCAGTTCCCAGTCATCCAGACGCAGGCGAGCCTTTTCGTCCACTTCGGCCGGAGCACCATCGGCGCGGTACATGCGGTCGCGGAACATGCGGTCCAGCTGGTCCTGGGTGCCTTCGTGAACGCCTTTCTCCTGCATGATCTTGAAGACCATCGACAGGTACAGCGGCATCACCGGAATGGCCGAGCTGGCCTGGGTGACCACCGACTTGAGCACGGCGACGTTGGCGCCGCCCTTCACTTCACCGGCCAGCTTCTTGTCCAGGCGCAGGGCGGTTTCGTCCAGGTCCTGCTTGGCCTGGCCCAGGGCGCCGTGCCAGTAGATCGGCCAGGTGATTTCGGTGCCGATGTAGCTGAAGGCCACGGTGCGCGCGCCTTCGGCGAGCACGTCGGCGCCGGCCAGGGCGTCGATCCACAGCTGCCAGTCCTGGCCACCCATGACGGTGACGGTGTCAGCGATTTCCTGCTCGGTGGCCGGCTCGATGCTGGCCTCGATGATGGTGTCCTTGTTGGTGTCGATGGCGGTCGACTTGTACGGCTGGCCGATCGGCTTGAGCGCCGAGCGGATCAGCTCGCCGGTCTGCGGCAGCTTGCGTACGGGCGAGGCCAGGGAGTAGATGACCAGGTCGACCTTGCCACCCATCTCGTTCTTGATCAGCTCGATCACCTTGGCGCGGGCTTCGTCGGAGAAGGCGTCACCGTTGATCGACTTGCTGTACAGACCCTCGGCCTTGGCGAACTTGTCGAAAGCGGCGGCGTTGTACCAGCCTGCAGTGCCGGCCTTGGTCTCGGTGCCCGGCTTCTCGAAGAACACGCCCAGGGTGTCGGCCTTGAAGCCGAAGGCGGCGGTGATGCGTGCTGCCAGGCCGTAGCCGCTGGAGGCGCCGATCACCAGGACTTTCTTCGGACCATCCTCGCGCACGCCCAGCTTGCGGGTGGCTTCGATCTGGTCACGGACGTTGAGCTCGCAGCCCTTCGGGTGAGTCGTGGTGCAGATGAAACCGCGTACCTTGGGATGAATGATGGCCAATGTCTGTACCTCGTCAGGTTTATGCTGGGGAAACGCCGCAGGGGCGATTCCGATTGATCAGAGGGTGAGACTACCCCCGCAAGTCATCCGACACATATTACGGGGTCAAGGGCCCGAGCAAAACCCGAATCCGAAAGCGACTCGCTCCCTGTAGGATCGACCTTGTGTCGCGATCGGGCGCGAAGCGGCCGTAAACCAGGCGGCCGAGGTATTCCTCACAGATCGCGGAGCCTGGTTTTACGGCCGCTTCGCGCCCGATCGCGGCACAAGGCCGCTCCTACACAGGGACGGGTGGGGCCAGGGGCTCCAAGGCTGCGCGCAACCACGCCAGAAACTGCCGCGCCAGCGGATCGTCCTGGCTATCGCGGTGCACCAGGCAGCTCCACGCCGGGCCGCGCACGCGCTGCGCCGACAACGCTTGCAAGCGCCCTTCGTCGACCAGCCGCTGGGCCAGTAACTGGCTGACCAACGCAATCCCCAGCCCCTCTCCCGCCGCATCCAGCAGCAGCCCCGGATCGGAAAAATTCAGCCCCTTGCCCTGCTGCCCCACCGCTTCGCCGCCCTCCAGTTGCCAGTGGCTCCAGTCCATTTCCCGTTCGCCATGCAAGGTAGTGCGCCCGGTCTCGGGCAAGGCGGGATGACAGGCGGGGTACAGACGGTCCTGATGCAACACGCTGAAGCTGCACTCGGCCTGCGGGCCAAGGTCGTCGCGGATCGCCAGATCGATGGTCTGGCTGCCCATGTCAGGCGCATCGAAACTGGTGAACAGCCACAGGTCTACCTCCGGGCAGCGCGCATGGAAGTCGGCCAGGCGCGGCAACAGCCAGTGCCGGGCGAAGGCCGGAGTGGTGTTGACCACCAGTTGGTTGGGCTTGCGGTACTGGTCCAGCCGGCGGATGCCCACCGCCAGTTGTTGCAGCATGACCTGCGTGGTGCTGAGCAGGTCATGGCCCGCGTCGGTGAGGCTGACACTGCGCCCGGTCCGGTGGAACAGCGGTTGCTCCAGGTAGCTTTCCAGGCTGCGGATCTGCTGGCTGATCGCCGACTGGGTAAGGTTCAGGGCTTCGGCGGCCTTGTGAAAACTGCCCAGGCGGGCAGCGGCTTCAAAGCCTCGCAGCGCATTCAGCGGCGGCCAGTGCTTGAGCATGATCGATAAGCCTTTCTAATCAGAAGTACGCTAAATCTATCGTTAGTCCACGCCGCTTCATAGCCATATCATGGACCCTAACACCCGCGACGGCGGGCTTCGTTGATAAAAATCACTAATACATTGGAGCTAACCATGGACCTGTCCATCGCCAGCGGCTGGCGCATGCCCGCCGAATGGGCCCGCCACGCCGCCACCTGGATGATCTGGCCGCACAACCAAGGCTTGTGGGAGGCCGGTTGGCGCGTGACCCTGGCCGACGTACAGCGTGACTACGCCCGGGTCGCCAGCGCCATCGCCCGTTTCGAACCGGTGAAGATGATCGTCGCGCCGTCCGCCATGGCCAGCGCCCGCGCCCTGTGCGGCGCCGGTATCGAGCTGATCGAACTGGCCGTGGACGACAGCTGGTGCCGCGACAGCGGGCCGACCTTCATCACCCACCCGCAACACGGCCTGGCCGGCCTGAGCTGGCGCTTCAACGCCTGGGGTGGCAAGTCCGAGCACGGCCTGGACCGCAGCCTCGGTCGGCGCATCCTCGACCACCTGGGCCTGGAAGGCTTCTGCACGCCGCTGTGCAACGAAGGCGGCGCCATTCACGTGGACGGCGAAGGCACCCTGATCACCACCGAGTCGGTGCTGCTCAACCCCAACCGCAACCCCGGCCTGAGCAAGGCTGACTTCGAGGAGTGCTTCGCCCGCCTGCTGGGCATCCGCAAGACCATCTGGCTACCCGGCGACCCGCAGTACGTCACCGGTGACATGACCGATGGCCACGTCGACGGCGTCTGCGCTTTCGCCCGGCCCGGCGTGCTGCTGGTCGATGCCACCCACGAACAGGGCTCGGTCTACGCCGACGTCGCCCGGGAAAACCGTCGCGCCCTGGAACTGGCCAGCGATGCCCAAGGGCGGCGCTTCGAGCTGCTCGACCTGTTCGAGGCCAGCGCCGCAGTGGATAAAGACGTCGAAGTGTTCTGCGCCTCCTACACCAACTTCTACCTGGCCAACGGCGCAGTGATCATGCCCGCCTATGGCATCGACGCCGACCAGGCCGCCGCTCGTCAGTTGGCCCAGGCCTTCCCCGACCGCGAGATCGTGCCGGTGCGTATCGACCATATCGCCCACGGCGGCGGTGGCATTCACTGCATCACCCAGCAACAGCCGGTCTGGCCTGTAGCGGAGGACCGTCCATGAGCCTGCTGCGCATCGCCACCACGCAGATGAGCTGCGACTGGAACCTTGCCGCCAACCTCGACCGCGCCGAGCAACTGGTGCGCCAGGCCGCCGCCCAGGGCGCGCAGGTGATCCTGCTGCAGGAGCTGTTCGCCACGCCGTACTTCTGCATCGAGCAGTGCCACAGCCACCAGGCGCTGGCCCAGGACTACCACGACAGTCCACTGCTGCGCCGCTTCTCCGCGCTGGCCAAAGAGCTGGGCGTGGTGCTGCCGCTGAGCTGGTACGAGCGCGCCGGCAACGCCTTCTTCAATTCGTTGACCGTGGCCGACGCCGACGGCCGTCTGCTGGGGCTCTACCGCAAGACCCACATCCCCAACGCCATCGGCTATCAGGAGAAGGAATATTTCAGCCCCGGCGACACCGGTTTCAGGGTCTGGGACACCGCCTTCGGCCGCCTGGGCATCGGCATCTGCTGGGACCAATGGTTCCCGGAAACCGCGCGTTGCCTGGCGCTGCTGGGTGCCGAGGTGCTGTTGTTCCCGACCGCCATCGGCTCGGAGCCGGGCGCCGCCGAACTGGACTCACGCGACCACTGGCAGATGGCGATGCGCGGCCATGCCGCAGCCAACCTGCTGCCGGTGGTGGCCGCCAACCGAATTGGCCAGGAAGTGGCACGCAGTGACGAGCAACTGTCGATGCGCTTCTACGGCTCCTCGTTCATCTGCGACCACAAGGGCGCGATGCTAGCCGAAGCCGATCGCGACAGCAGTGGCGTGTGGCTGCACGACCTGGACCTGGCACGCATGCGCGAAGACCGCCTGAGCTGGGGCATCTACCGCGACCGCCGTCCCGAAATGTACGCACCGTTGATGACCCTCGACGGCCGCACCTCACAACCGACGAGGGCCTGAGCCATGCCACGCCGTCCATCAAAGCTGTTCGCCGCCCTCGCCCTGGCCTGCTGCGCGTCCGTCGCCCAGGCGCAGCAGGAGGCCCTGCGCCTGTACAACTGGGCCGACTATTTTGCCGAGGACACCCTCAAGCGCTTCACCGCCGAAACCGGCATCCCGGTGATCTACGACGTCATGGACAGCAGCGAGGTGCTCGAGGCCAAGCTGATGTCCGGGCGCAGCGGCTACGACCTGGTGTTTCCCGGTGACACCGTGGCCGAGCGACTGATGCGCGCCGGCAGCCTGCAACCGCTCGATCGCCAGCAACTGACCGCGCTGGACGACATCGACCCCGGCCTGCGCGCACTGCACGAACGCTACCCCAAGGCCAGCCAGGCGACGGTGCCCTACACCTGGGGCACCATCGGCCTGACCTTCAACGCGGCGAAGATCCGCGAGCGCATGCCCGACGCCCCGCTGGACAGCCTCGACCTGCTGTTCAAACCAGAGCTGGCGGCCAAGTTCGCCGACTGCGGTATCTCGATGATCGATTCACCCGACGAAGTGCTCGCCGTGGTGCTCCATTACCTGGGCCGAGAGCCGCGCAGTGCCAAGCGCGAAGACCTGGCCGCCGCCAGCGAGCTGCTCAAAGGCATCCGCCCCTACGTGCGCAAGCTGCAGTCGCAGCCGGTGACCGAGCTGGTCAACGAGAACACCTGCCTGTCGCTGGGCTACAGCGGCGACGTGATCCAGGCCCAGCGCACCGCCGAGGCCGCAGGCAAGGCCATCGACTTCCAGTACCGCGTGCCGCGCGAAGGCACCACGGTGTGGATGGACACCATGGCGATCCCCGCCGATGCACGCCATCCGGAGTACGCCTATCGTTTCATCAACTTCGTCATGCGCCCGGAAAACATGGCCGCGATCAGCACCTTCACCGGCTACCCCACGGCCAGCAGCAAGGCCCGCCCGCGGGTGGACGCGCGCATGCGCGACAACCCCAACATCTACCTCGATGCCGCCACCTATGCCCGGCTGATTCCGGGCAAGGATATTCCCCAGGCCGACATGCGTGCGCGCATGCGTGTCTGGACCCGTTTCAAGACTGCCCAGGACTGACCCATGCCGACCCGCCGTACCTTTCTCCAGCACCTGTCGATCGCCGCCGGCCTCGGCGCCGTCGCAAGCATCGGCCTGCCATTGGGCCGCACCCGCGCCAGCGAGGCGGGCCGCTGGTTCATGCCCGACGAGGGCGAGCCGCAGCAGCGCGCCTACCTGGCTTTCGGCGCCCAGGACGCGATCTGGGAAGACTTCACCGAAGACGTGCAGGCTGCGTTGGGCCGCATCGCCCGGGCCATTGCGCTCTACCAGCCGGTGACGGTGTTCTGCCGCGCCAGCGAGCGTGACATTGCCCAAGAGCACTGCGGCAGCCATAACGTCACCTATGTCGAAACCGAACTGGACGACATCTGGATGCGCGACATCGGCGCCAACTTCGTGGTCGACGACGACGGCGAGCTGGGCGCGGTGGACTTCAACTTCAACGGCTGGGGTGGCAAGCAACAGCACCGCTACGACGCGAAGCTGGCCAGGCAGGTGGCCACGCGGGCGAACGCGGCCTACCAGCGCAGCGAGCTGGTTGGCGAAGGCGGTGGTATCGAGGTCGATGGCCATGGCACCGGGATCATGACCGAGAGCAGCTGGATCAACGCCAACCGCAACCCCGGCTGGAACAAGGCCGAGGTCGAGCAGGAACTCAAGGCGCGCCTGGGCCTGCGCAAGATCATCTGGCTGCCGGGCATCAAGGGCAAGGACATCACCGACGCGCATGTGGACTTCTATGCGCGCTTCGTGCGCCCCGGCGTGGTGCTGGCCAACCTCGATACCGACCCCGATTCGTATGACCACGCAGTGACGCTGCGGCATCTGGAGATACTCAAGCAAGCCACCGATGCCGAGGGTCGGGCGTTGCAGGTGCACACCGTGTCGCCGCCGCTGAATCCACGCAAGAACGCGTTCAACAGGGGCAACCCGGATTTCGCGGCGGGGTATATCAATTATTTCGTGATCAACGGCGCGGTCATCGCTCCGCAGTTCGGTGATCGCGAAGCCGATGAAAAGGCCCGGGCGTTGTTGGCCGAGTTGTATCCGGATCGGGACGTGGTGCAGTTGGATATCGATGCCATCGCGGCAGGGGGTGGCGGCATCCATTGTGTGACCAGCCATTGTCCAGCGGTGTGAGTACCGGCCCTATCGCGGGGCAAGCCCGCTCCCACAAGGACGTCGCTGCACCCGAATACATCGGGGGCTTTAGGAGCGGGCTTGCGGGCCGGCACAGACACCCTATTCATTTGCAAACCCGATCAATCACAAAGAAAAACAAACTTCTCAAATGAGCCCCGGGCAGTGATGCTGTCGCGATCCACTTCGCCTTCCGGAGAACAACAATGAACGAAGTCGCCATCGTCGCCGCCACCCGCACTGCCATCGGCAGTTTCCAGGGCTCCCTGGCCAATGTCTCGGCCATCGACCTCGGCGCTGCGGTGATCAAGCGCCTGCTGGAGCAGACTGGCCTCGACCCTGCGCAAGTCGACGAGGTGATTCTGGGCCAGGTGCTGACTGCAGGCGCCGGCCAGAACCCCGCCCGCCAGGCTGCGGTCAAGGCTGGCCTGCCCCACGCGGTGCCGGCGCTGACCCTGAACAAGGTCTGCGGCTCGGGCCTCAAGGCCCTGCATCTGGCGGCCCAGGCAATCCGCTGCGGCGACGCCGAGGTGGTGATCGCCGGCGGCCAGGAGAGCATGAGCCTGGCGCCCTACGTGCTGCCGTCGGCCCGCACCGGCCAGCGCATGGGCCACGGCCAACTGGTCGATACCATGATCACCGACGGCCTCTGGGACGCCTTCAACGACTACCACATGGGTATCACCGCCGAGAACCTGGTGGACAAGTACGCCATCACCCGCGAACAGCAGGACGCCTTTGCCGCCGAGTCCCAGCGCAAGGCGGTGGCCGCTATCGAAGGCGGTCGGTTCAAGGATGAGATCACCCCGATTCACATCCCGCAGAAAAAAGGCGAGGCGCTGGTGTTCGACACCGACGAGCAACCTCGCCCGGGCACCAGCGCCGAATCGCTGGGCAAGCTGCGCGCCGCCTTCAAGAAAGACGGCAGCGTCACCGCTGGCAACGCCTCGAGCCTCAACGACGGCGCCGCTGCCGTGCTGCTGATGAGCGTCGACAAGGCCAAGGCCCTGGGCCTGCCAGTGCTGGCCAAGATCACCGGCTACGCCAGTGCCGGTGTGGACCCGGCGATCATGGGCATCGGCCCGGTCTCGGCGACCCAGCGCTGCCTGCAGAAGGCTGGCTGGCAGTTGGCCGACCTGGACCTGATCGAGGCCAACGAGGCCTTCGCTGCCCAGGCCCTGGCTGTGGGCAAGGAGCTGGCGTGGGATGCGGCGAAGGTCAACGTCAACGGCGGCGCCATCGCCCTTGGCCACCCGATCGGCGCCTCGGGTTGCCGGGTGCTGGTGACCCTGCTGCACGAGATGATCAAGCGCGATGCGAAGAAAGGCCTGGCGACGCTGTGCATCGGTGGCGGCCAAGGTGTCGCGTTGACGATCGAGCGATGAGTCTGTGGTGAGTTCTGCGCAGGCGAGCCCGCGAAGCACTCACCGCTAATTTCAGAATCTGTCATCCAGAATCGCCGGCAAGCTCAGCTCCCTGACAAAGCTGGCCGGCGACAGTGACAGGACCATCCTGACCACCTGCACCACATCGTGCACCGGTATCAGTGCCCCTTCGCCACGCTGCGCAGCGTCTGCAACCGGCACCTCCAGGCCATCCTCTGTATTGAGATAGCCCAGGTTCAGGCAGGTCACCCCAAGACGCCGATAGCGGTAGCCCTCACGCAGAGCGTCGGCGATGCCTTGCAGGGCGAATTTGCTGGCACCGAACGTCACCTCCGGGCGCCCGCTGCGCGGCAGGCCCGAAGTCGAGCCCGTCAGCAGGATGCGTGGGTGCTGGCTTTGCAGCAACAGAGGCAGCAGACGTTTGATCAGCAGGATGGTCGCCGTGATGTTGCAACCGATCATGGTTTCAATCTGAGCGTCCTGGTCGTCGAGAAAATCGTAGGCGGGGTCGAAGGCCAGGGGCTCCCAGATGCCCAGGTTGTAGACCAGCGTGTCGACGCCTTGGTCAGCCACCGCCTCGGTGATGGTGGCGACGGCGGCTGCGGGGTGAGCGAGGTCGGCTTCGATCCAGCGGGTGTCGATACCAGCGACGGCGGGGACATGCGGGGGGATGGCGCGGGCGACGCCGATCAGGGTGTCGCCGGGGTTGCCCAGGCCTTGCATCAAAGCCTTGCCCAGCCCTTTGCTGGCGCCGATTACCAGGGTCTTCATCAATAACTCCATTTATCGAGGTTTGGGGAAAGAGGCCGGGACAGCGGTGACCTTTTCGCAGGCAAGCCCGCTCCCACAGGTACTCCACAGTCTTCAGGGCCGCGGGGCCTGTAGGAGCGGGCTTGCCCGCGAAAAGGTCACCGCCAAAACCAGATTCGCTCCACAGAGCGCAGCATCCAAGTAGCCCACCAGCTCGATGACAAAGCCCGGCTTGTATCCAGATGTAAACCGCGCCGCGTGTCTGTTTCAGATCAATGCCGTACGCTTGCAGACAACCCACTGCGCCCCAAT